>NZ_CANLFB010000006.1 GCF_947489755.1 uncultured Psychromonas sp. | reverse complement strand
GCCACCGAAGTGAGACAGGGTTCATGCTCAATGTTATTTCAGGAATAGTGGCCTATTGCTTAAAAAAGAAAAAGCCACGTATTAAGGTATCTAAAAGTGAATTAGAGATGATGGCAGTCTAATAAATGCGCTTGCTTATCCAGAATTCAGGTTACTTAAGGTTGCTCTATCTCATCAACCTCAATCTACTCGTTCAGACTAAATATTTTATGACGTTAATTGATGTCGTTAATTTATTTTAAGTTTTTTAGCTTATCCACTTAGGGGATTTATTTAATGGGATCTTTTGGCAATATCATTTAAAAATAGGAAGGTGATGACTAAGTTTTTATAAACAGGTTTGAGGTTCAGGTTGTTTGCTCACCTTTAAGAAAATGAATTGAATCTGTTTATTCAATTGCCCCCTTAAAGGTTAACTTTGTTGTGGTTTACTATTATACCAATCACAATAAATAGCTTATCTATTTTACTTGTTAAAACAGCCCACTTCCTCGTTGTAAATTTCGTAAAGGGAACAATCTTTACGTCAATTTACGCCTTGAATTGAACTGTTTTTCCAGCGCAAAATTTAGATAACATATTTAATGTAATCGGTATTACTTAGATGATTAGTTTTTCTTTTGAATAAACAATCCTGTGATAATTAAGACTAAGCCAATGACTGTTGCGGGGTAGATCGTCTCTCCAATTATCTGACTAAGTAATAATAAAGAAACAAAAGGAGAGATAAATATTAAATTACTGATCTTGCTAGTGCTTTCTGCATATTTAAGTGCGGTTAACCAAGCAACAAAGGCTAATCCCATCTCAAATAACCCGATATAAATAGCCCCTAACCAACCCTGCCAAGCGGTTATATAAATATCATCGAATATTAAGACGGTGAGTATGATCATAGGCAAACTGCATAAAAAGCATAATGATAATGCAATCATAGGATCTGCATCATTTTTACTATTAAATATCCAATAACAAGCCCAAAGAATGGTGCTTAGTAAAGCTAACGTCACCCCTAAAGTGCTGACAAAATCAAGTGCCAGTAAGTCTCCTTTGGTCGCAATGATTAATGCACCTAAATAACCTAAAGCAATAGCAATAACATCGTTACGGCGTAACTTATGTCCTAATACGGGTACGGCTAATAAAGATAACGTGATTGCCCAGGTATAATTTAGAGATTGTGCCTGTTGTGCAGGTAATAAGTCATAGGCCTGAAAAAGCAGGAGATAGTATAAAAAAGGGTTTATTGCACCCATCAATAGATAAAAGTAAGGGCGCTGTATGAAGCTCGCTTTCAGTAAACTTATTTTATGCTGACGATAGCAGATAATAAGTAATACAGCGCTGCTGACTAAACTTGCCACTAGCAACATTTGTAAGGCACTGAAATAAGTTAAGGTAATTTTAAACGCAGTGGCCACGGTGGACCACATTAATACCGCTAATAAAGCAAAGAGCGTTGCTGTTTTTTGATTTTTTATCATGATCCTAACTCTATTAACGAATGTAATTCATTTTTAAAGCATTTTGATCGTCAACGCTATATTTTTATGAGTTTAAGACTGACTATTTTATTATTTTTCCTAACTCTGTAGCAATAAATTCAGCGATCCATGGTTGTGCAATCTCTTTGGGATGTAAACCATCACTCATCATCCATTCAGGTTTGGTAATGACATACTCCAAGAAAAATGGCATGAGAGGCACACTTTTCTCTTCGCTGAGTGAAGGGTATATATTAGAGAACGCATCGCCATAACGTTTTCCATAGTTTGTTGGCACTCTAAGTTGCATTAAAATAGGTTGAGCTTTTTTTGTTTTGACTTGATCAATCATTGCACTTAGATTGTTACTGACGATATCGGGTGAAAATCCACGCAAACCATCATTTGCACCTAATTCAAGTAGCACATAGTCAGGTTGATGCTTTGCTAATAACGCTGGCAAACGAGCCAAACCATTACCGCTAGTATCGCCTGAAATACTGGCGTTGATTATTTTAATTTGTTGATTTTGTTGTTTTAATTTCTCTGGTAATAATACCGGCCAGCTATTTTCTACTGGCATTTTGTAACCTGCGCTTAAACTATCTCCAACAATCAGTAACGTGTTACTGTTGACGATAGATGAAAACAAAAGTGTACATAATAAGGAAACGAGTTTAATCATGAGCCAATCCATTATAAGTGTTGAAAACATTACTAAATCAGTTATTAGTAATGATAACGAGTTATCTATCCTAAAGGGGATCTCCTTTAACATCAATGCTGGTGAATCAGTTGCTATTATGGGGACATCGGGTGCGGGTAAATCAACATTAATGAGTTTACTTGCTGGATTAGACCAGCCAACGTCGGGAAAAATTTCAATTTTAGGAGAGACCATTTCGACAATGGACGATGAACAACGCGCTAAAATGCGCAGTGAATCTATTGGGTTTGTATTTCAGAACTTCCTGTTGATCCCTTCTTTAAATGCACTTCAAAATGTCACCTTACCCATGGTGTTACGTGGTAATGAAGATGAAAACAGTAATAACGAAAAAGCCAAAGCTTTATTAAAAGAAGTGGGTTTAGCCGGCCGTGAAACACATTTACCTACTCAACTTTCTGGCGGTGAACAGCAACGAGTTGCATTAGCAAGAGCCTTTGTAACACGACCAAAAATCTTATTTGCCGATGAACCAACAGGTAACTTAGATCAAAAAACCGCACAGCATGTGATTGAGTTGTTGTTTGCTATGAATAAAGAGCAGGGCACCACTCTTGTGCTAGTAACACATGATCCAAATCTCGCTAAGCGTTGCCAACGCACGCTGATTATTAATGATGGTCAATGTCAGGAAAGTGCATGAAAACCAATAAAATGATAGTAAGTTGGAGCTGGCGAGAGATCTGGTTCGGTCAATTATGGCCAGTCATGGTTGCGTTAACCTTAATCATCGCCTGTGTCGTGGCATTATCAACATTGGCGTTACGTGTTGAAAAAGTCATGAGTAACCAAGGCCGTGCTTTATTAGCCGCAGATCTTGTGTTTCGTTCATCCAACCCCATTCCAACGACCTTAATTGAGCAGGCTGAACAAGCGGGATTAACCGTTTCCTCTCAAAGTCGTTTTCAAACCATGGCTTTTAGTGACGCTAATATGCAATTGGTCACGGTGAAAAGTGTTGAAAGTAATTATCCATTACGTGGTGAGTTAGATTTACGCAGTACCACAGGTCAACCAATACGTGAAGTGAAGCCTGGAGAGTTATGGGTTTCAGAAAGGTTACTGTCATTATTAGATGCTAATACCGGTGATACGATTGCTATTGGTGATGCCGAATTAAAAATTAATGGCGTTATTAAGTATGAACCGGAATTGGCTTATAACCCTTTCAACAGCATACCTAACCTGTTTATTCATGGCAGTGATTTAGATAAAACAGGTGCGGTACAAGTCGGTAGCCGCGTAAGGTATCGTTTATTCATCAATGGTGATTTACAAACCTTAGCCAACTTACAAGCTAACTATGAATTACAAGCGGGTGAATCGTGGGTTGATCAGAATAAAGAAAGCCGTGCAGCTCGTCTAATGGACAAAGCAAAACAATATCTATCATTAACTATTTTGATGGTGATATTGATGGCGGCAGTGACCTTGATACTGACGTGCTTACATTACGCGCGTAATCGTAGTGAAACCGTCTCTATGCTGAAAAGCATGGGGGCAAGTAGAGCATGGTTGCGTTTATGGTTAAGCACACAAGTATTAATTATGTTTGTGGTCGCTTTTGTAGCAGGTAGTTCATTAGGTTTGTTATTAGAGTATCTATTACGAATCCCACTTGTTGATATTCTGCCAAAAGAGTTACCGAGTGTTGGTGTTCAACCTTTCTTGTTTGCGATAGGTGTGGCGCTTTGTATCGGTTTACCTGCGCTGCTGATACCGTTGACTCGTTTGCTCGATGCACCTGCCATTAATGTGATTCAAAAACGAGAAACGCAATATTCAAAAACTAGCTGGTGGTTATTACTATTGCCAATCACCGCCTTAATCACTTTTTATGGCACCAACAAATTAGTGTGGATGGTCTTAATTGGTTTATTAGTCTTATTCGTTTTACTCGCAGGTTTGAGTTACGGATTGTTAAAGCTATTAGCCAAACTGAAATGGAGTGCCGCATTTAGTTTAGCGTTAAGCCGTATTAATCGCTCACCTAGAAACAGCATGATGCAACTATCTGCTTTGGCTGGTTCATTAATGTTAGTGGCATTGATCTGGTTGATTAAGAGTGATTTATTAGGGGACTGGCAACAAACATTAGCGCCAGATGCACCTAACGTTTTTGCAATTAATATTAGCCCAGAGCAACAAGAAGGGTATTTAAAGCAAGTTGATACACTTGAACTTCCTCGTAGTGATGCATTTGCTATTATTCGTGGTCGTATTACCGCAATCAATGATCAAAATACCATTGAAAGCGAAGCGTATCAAAACGAAGAAATACGTATTCTTAAGCGTGAAATTAACTTTACTTGGGCTAAAGAGCTGCCTGTTTATAATGAAGTCGTTGCTGGTGAGTGGACAGGGGAAAAAACTGTTTCAATAGAACAAGAAGTGGCTAGTGAATTAGGCATTACTTTAGGCGACCAACTGACTTTTGAAGTAAACAGCCAAATCTTTAGTGCTACCGTAAACTCAATCCGTGCCGTTGAATGGCAAAGCTTAAAACCTAACTTTGTTTTCATCTTTAGTGAGGATGTTGTTGCAGATTTACCAGCAACTTGGATGGTGAGCTTTAGAGCTGAAACGGATCAAACACCTTTGGTGAATCAAATCGCGCGTGAATACCCGACAGTGACATTGTTAGATCTGCGAACGATGGCCAATAAAATACAAGGGCTATTAAAGCAAATCACATTTTCATTAACAGGCCTCGCTGGGTTAGGCGTATTAGCTGGAATATTATTGATATTTACATTATTACGCTTAAGTTTGAGTGAACGAAAAAGAGAAATTACGTTATACCGAACTTTAGGGGCGAGTAAAAAACGTATCAGTAATACGCTATGGGCTGAATATGGTTTATTAGCGATTAGTGCTGGGTTGGTTGCTGCGATTGCGGCTGAAATAATCCTGTTTAGTTTGATGACCTGGGGATTTGAATTACCAACACAATTACATCCTACAATGTGGTTAGTATTACCATTGTTAGCTGTGTTAGTGGTGTTTGTTAGTTTGATTTCAGTGATTAAAGAATTGCTGAAACCGTTAAGGTAATCGCTTGTTTAAGTGAGATTAGTCGTCTACTAATCGTATTATATTTTTGTGCTGTTTAATGTTTAGTTTATCTGTTCATTTATCTATTAGAGAAAGGGCAAGGCAAAAAATATCATTAATATTGACTGAAAGTAGACGACATATTATTGAAGTAAGAACGGCTTATTGATAGGTGATTTAACGCAGAAATTCTTGGGAATAGCGGCGTTAAATCGGTTTGCTTATCCAGAATTGAAGTTAAAATAAGTGAATAAAAGAACCTCTCGCAGTTTCTATCAAAATGACCGTAAATAAGCGTCTTTTATAGTTGCACAGCAATCAAAAAGTCCGTAAACTTCGGCCTTCACTTTACTGCTGAATTAGTGATCGGCAGTAATACTTAAAATAGGTTATTCACATAACCACAAAATATCGGAGTACGTTATGTCACTAAGTGCAGAACAGAAAGCTGAGATTGTAGCAAAATTTGGTCGTTCAGAAGGCGATACTGGTTCATCTGAAGTTCAAGTTGCATTGTACACAGTACAAATCAACCACCTTCAAGGCCATTTCAAAGAGCACATCCATGATCACCACAGCCGTCGTGGTCTTCTACGCATGGTTAGTCAACGTCGTAAATTACTTGACTACTTAAAGCGTAAAGATGTTGCTGCTTACACAGCATTAATCGCAGAATTAGGTCTACGTCGTTAATTCGAAGTTAAACTTAATTCCAAAAAGAGCCTAAGGGCTCTTTTTTTGTGCCTGAAATTTGTGATTCTGAAGGTTTATCTAGCTATCAACGTGAAAAATCTTATTACTAACAATCAAAAGCATAAACCTTAACACCAGAAACCCTGCAGGCTGAAGCCAGCGCCCCATAACAAATACTAGCCTCGAAGCATAAAGGAGTTATCTTTTGACCTCGCGACACATGGCGAATTAGGCGCTGCCTAGTGTTATGAGTGGAGGATCTCTGCGAGTTTTATTTGGGGCGCACGCTTTAGCTTGCAGATCTTTTTTGTGTTGATTGCTAAGAGAGATATTTCAATTAATAACAGTTAATACATAATCAAAAGCATAAACCTTAACACCAGAAACCCTGCAGGCTGAAGCCAGCGCCCCATAATAAATACTAGCCTCGAAGCATAAAGGAGTTATCTTTTGACCTCGCGACACATGGCGAATTAGGCGCTGCCTAGTGTTATGAGCGGAGGATCTCTGCGAGTTTTATTTGGGGCGCACGCTTTAGCTTGCAGATCTTTTTTGTGTTGATTGCTAAGAGAGATATTTCAATTAATAACAGTTAATACATAATCAAAAGCATAAACCTTAACACCAGAATCCCTGCAGGCTGAAGTCAGCGCCCCAAAGTCAAAGGCTGATAATAATTGCAGAAAGCGGGAAGGTTTTAGTGTGTTATTTTTGACTTAGAGGCATATATCTAATCAGACACTGCCTAGTATTATGAGCGGAGGAGCTCTGCGAGTCCTGTTTTAGCTTGCAGAATTTTGTGTAAAGCAAATAAACTAAAGGACATCTTTCCTCCGTTTATAGCGCGTATTTAGTACCGGTATCTTTAAAAGGCTCTTGTTCGTCATTAACTCAACGGTCGCTGAATCAAATCTAGATCGCCAATATGAAAATGAATGCGATTTAAACCTTGCTCCTTAATACTACTGAGGACTCTATTTAATATCTGTTGATGAGTGACTTATACTAATAAATCATTGAAAACTATATTTATAATTATTTAAAATTATATATTTATAATTAAAATTGGGTATTATGATGATATCGATTGATATTTAACAAACATCGCTTTGTCAGTTAATCAGCTGCACTTAATCTGATTCTCTTCTTGTCTAGATATATGAATTTGAAACGTATCATCAAATAACATCGACATTTATCAGCGAATAAAACCTACATTAATTTACTTCTTATTTAAAAGGATTATAGAAAATGGATTTTTCTTGGCTGCTGATTTGTGCTTTATTGGTATTTTGTATGCAGGCAGGCTTTTTATGTTTAGAAAGCGGTAAAATTCGTAGTAAAAATAGTATTAATGTTGCTGCAAAAAACCTTTCCGATTTTGTACTTGCTGCCGTTATTTTTTGGATTTTTGGTTTTTCTTTTATGTTCGGCGACTCCCTCGGCGGCTTTATTGGCAGTAGTGCTTTCTTTTTTGGTGAAATCCAGTCTGCTTATCAAATTAGTTTCTTCTTATTTCAAATGATGTTTTGTGGCACTGCTGCAACGTTAGTTTCTGGCGCGGTCGCTGAACGCATGACTTTCATTGGCTATTTATGTATTGCTTGTATTCTTTCTGCTGTTATTTATCCAGTCGTTGGACATTGGTCATGGGCATCATCCTATCAGGCGGGTAATAGTGGTTGGTTAGAATCACTTGGCTTTGTTGATTTTGCAGGGGCCACTGTTGTACATTCGGTCGGTGGTTATGTCGCTTTAGCAGCGGTTATTATTATTGGTCCAAGAATTGGTCGATTTGATGTTGGTAGTTATTTACCGAAGGGTAATAACGTCCCTATGTCGGTATTAGGTGTGTTATTACTTTGGTTTGGTTGGTTTGGCTTTAATGGAGGAAGCACCTTACAATTAACAGAACAAGTGCCGCTTATCATTCTAAATACCTGTCTAGCAGCTTCTTGGGGGGGAATTATTTCCTCTCTTTTACATTACTACTATAAACGATTTTTTGATGTTGGTTTTTTACTAAATGGGGTTATTGCAGGCCTGGTTTCAATCACCGCTAATGCTCATGTTGTCTCGCCTGCTGAAGCAATGATTATTGGTCTTGTTGGAGGCGCATTGTTATATTTTTCTACTTTTTGGATTGAAAAATTAAAAATTGATGATGCATTAGGAGTTGTTCCTTCACACCTTGTAGCGGGTATTTGGGGGACGCTTGCTGTCGCCTTATTTGCTGATTTATCTTTGCTTGGAACGGGGCTTACTCGCTGGGGACAGTTTGAAGCGCAGTTAATTGGGGTGGTCAGTATTGGTTTTTATAGTTTTACACTGAGTTACATACTGCTATCAATTCTTAATCGATTTGTACCATTACGAGTGAGTGCTGAAGACGAACTTAAAGGAACGAATGTTTCAGAACACCATGCTTCGACGGAGTTAATTGATTTGTTGAGCAGTATGCATAAACAACAAGAAGCGGGAGCTTTTAACGATCCTGTACCCGTTGAACCATTTACTGAAGTCGGACAAATTGCTAGCCAGTACAATGAAGTTATTGCGCGTGTGAAACAGGAGATGGCCAAGCGTGATGATGCCATTAGTGATTTTAGGGCCAGTGAGAAACGTAAAAGCGCTATTTTAGAATCTTCGATGGATAGTATTTTAATTATTAACTTAGCCGGTACTATTATTGAATTTAACCCATCGGCAGAGCGAAATTTTGGTTGTACTAAACAACAGGTGATAGGTAAGAACTTTATTGACCTTTTTATACAAACATCTGACCAAGACATTATAAGAAATAGTTTAGCGTGCAAGTTCTCTGGTTCAGAGGGAATATTGCGTAATATACGTAACAGCATTACTTTAATACGTCATGGTAATACATCGTTTTCAGCAGAAATAACCGTGACCAGTGCTAATTTTGGTCTTTCAAATAACAATGAATTTACATTGCATGTTCGAGATGTAACACGCCAATTAAAACTACAAAGCAATTTACGTCAGCTTGCTTATAGCGATCCCCTTACCGGATTATATAATCGTACCTACTTAATGGACTCATTAACTAAGGCGATTGACCCAAACCATTATAAAAATAGAAATGTACTTTTATTTTTCATGGATTTAGATAAATTTAAAAAAATAAACGATACATTAGGTCATCAAGCAGGAGATGACTTGCTATGTGAAGTAGCCAAACGCTTAATTGAAGTGACGGGACCGAACGATACGATCGCTCGTTGGGGCGGAGATGAGTTTGTTGTTTTATTTACAGGGGATTTTAGTATTGAAATCGCCCATTCAAAAGCGAATGAAGTACTTACCTTAATGCGCAGCCCTTTATTATTAGCGGGCAGAAAAATAACTATCCCAACTAGCTTAGGCGTCGTTATTACTGAAAAAGGGAAGGAGTACAAAGCCGAACAACTCATTCAACATGCAGATATTGCGATGTATCATGCCAAACAACGTGGGCGAGATAATTATCAATTGTTTGAAATTGATATGGCGGATAAAGTACAAAGAGACTTTAATTACGAGCAAGAAATGTTGATCGGCATTAATTCAGCGGATCAATTTAGTTTAATGTATCAGCCAAAAGTGACTCATCAAGGTGATTTATTAGGCTTTGAAGCCTTAATGCGTTGGCATCACCCTAAAGAAGGGCTTATTTCTCCCATCGAGTTTATTCCTATTGCAGAAGAATCAGACTTAATCATTAACATTGGTGAATATGCGCTTACGCAGGCAGCTAAACAATTGGTTCTGTGGCAAGAAATGGGATATAAAAATGTGCCTATTTCTGTCAATATTTCTGGCAGGCATTTAGTATCAGAGCGATTAATTCCTTATATTCGACGTTTATTGATAGACCATTCAATTGATGCCAATTTATTAGAAATTGAAATAACAGAAGGCGTGTTACTGACTGATATCGACCGTTGTATTGATGTACTGTCGCAACTAAAAGGATTGAACATCAAAATATCAATTGATGATTTTGGTACGGGTTACTCTTCTTTAAATTATTTAAAACGTTTACCAATCGACGTGTTAAAAATAGATAAATCGTTTATAGATGATTGTGCTTCACTAGTTGAAGATGGCGAAATCTGTGGAACTATTATTAACCTAGCAAATAATTTAAGGATAATAACCGTTGCTGAAGGGGTCGAAGATAAAGAACAGCTAGATTTCTTAACTGAACATGGTTGTCATGTTTTCCAAGGTTACTTTTTCTCTAAACCTTTATATCCGGGTGACATCGAGTCCAAATATTTTACAAAATAATCCTTTCATATTTTTTATAAAAAGGACTTAATATTTTCCTCGGGATTTAAATAATCAACACTACAGATAGTGTTGATTATTAGTAAACGAGTGTAGTGTTGATTTTTAGTTTATGAAGTACTGTTGATTCACTCGCTTTCTTACTATCACCTCAATAACATTAACCGCTATATAACAGTGATCAAACAATAATTTTACTCATCATTTTATCAATAGGTGCTTGGTATTATTAACGTTAACTGGTACGGTTAAGCAAAAATGAACTGACGTAAAATGTGTGGTTTTCTGTCCATTTTATGCTTGGTTTTTATACTAACTCTTCCATAAGTAAAGCTTACCTAAGGGATTAAATTATGAAGCTAAATTCAATATTAAAAAGTACTCTCCTTGCCGCTGCCGTTATCTCTACAGGTTTACAAGCTAAACCCGTTTATGTTGCAACAACTGCGATTGTTGAACATCCTGCGTTAGATGCCGTACGAGATGGTGTTAAATCAGTATTAGAAGAAAATGGTTACACGGGCGATGAATTAAAATTCACTTATGAAAGCGCACAAGGTCAACCCGCTATTGCAGCACAAATTGCCCGTAAAATGGTCGGTGATGAACCTGATGTGATCGTTGCCATTGCAACACCATCGGCACAAGCTGCAGTTAGTGTAAGCCGTAACATTCCCGTTGTATTCTCAGCTGTAACCGATCCTATTGGTGCTAAATTAGTACCTACCTTGACTCAACCAGGTGGTAACGTGACTGGGTTGTCTGACATGGTGAATGTTGAGCAACACTTAGCATTAATAAAAGAATTCGTGCCGAACGTAAAAACAGTTGGCGTTCCTTATAATCCAGGTGAAGCGAATTCTGTTTCAAGTGTTGCAGCATTAAAAGTAGCCGCTGAAAAAATGGGGATCAAAATCATTGAATCAGCAGCGCCTAAATCTTCAGATGTAATGATTGCCACTAAGCAATTAGTTGGTAAAGTCGATGCTATTTACTGTCCAATTGATAACACGATTATCAGTGCTGTTGAGTCTGTTATTAAAGTGGGTATCGATGCTCAAATTCCTGTTTTTGCTGGTGATACCGATACCGTTGCACGTGGTGCTGTAGCCGCAGTGGGTTATAACTACTTTGATTTAGGTCGTCAAACAGGTGATATCGTTGTGCGTATCCTAAAAGGTGAAAAAGCAGGTGCTATTGATGTTAAATTAGCACAAGGTACTGACCTGTTTGTTAACCCTAAAATGGCTGCACGAATGGGTGTTGAAATCCCTGCTGCAGTCCTTGCTCGTGCCACTAAAGTTATTAAATAAGAACGGAACACTATGTCACTTTTTTCATTTTTAGGTACGTTAGAAATCGGCCTCATTTATGGCTTAGTTGCCATTGGGGTCTACCTTACTTTTCGTATTTTAGATTTTCCAGATCTAACTGTTGATGGTAGCTTTACACTTGGTGCTGCTGTGACAGCAACCCTAATTGTTATGGGCGTTAATGTTTTTTTAGCAACGCTTGCAGGCACCATTGCCGCTGCTTGTGCTGGTTTAGTCACTGCTTGGCTAAACCTACGCTTTGATATATTGCATCTGTTAGCCAGTATTTTAACCATGACCGCGTTATATACCATTAACCTACGTGTGATGGGGAAACCGAATGTTGCATTAATTATGGAACCAACCATCTTAACGCCTTTTGAAGGCATGTTTGGGTTACCTGATATGTACATGCGTGTCATTTTTGTGGCTGTTTGTGCTATCGCTGGTGGCTTGTTAGTTGCTTGGTTCTTAAGAACACAATACGGTTTAGCGATGCGTGCAGTAGGCTCTAATAAACGTATGGCACAAGCCAATGGCATTGTCGTTAAGCAGAAGGTTTATGCTGGTTTAGCGCTGTCTAATGGCTTAGTTGGATTGGCTGGTGCGTTATTTGCTCAAACCAATGGTTTTGCTGATTCAACCATGGGTATCGGTACCATCGTGGTGGGGTTGGCCGCGGTTATTATTGGCCAATCATTGTTTGCTAGCCGTTCAATGTATGTGATTGTTCTAAGTTGTATTGTCGGTTCGGTATTGTATCGATTAGCTGTTTCTATGGCACTTAATGCTGATTTCTTAGGCTTTAGTGCATCAGATTTAAATTTAATTACGGCAGTACTAGTTGCCTTGGCATTGATCTTTCCTAAGTTACGTAATGAATGGAAAGCCAAACAAGCAGCGAGGAAAGAAGCATGATTAGTTGTAAAGAATTACACGTTACCTTCAACCGCGGGTTACCGACAGAAAAGCTAGCGTTACGCGGTATCGACTTAACCATACCGCAAGGTGAGTTTGTGACGGTGATTGGTTCTAACGGTGCAGGTAAATCAACGCTGTTGAACACTATTGCTGGAGATATCAACAGCACCAAAGGACAAATTCTTTTTGGTGACCGTGATGTGACTAAGTTACCCGCTACAGGACGCACGGCAGACATTGCACGTGTATTCCAAGATCCATTAGCAGGAACCTGTGGTGACTTGACCGTTGAAGAAAATATGGCATTAGCTTATGGACGTGGTCAAAGAGGGCGCTTGTCTTCAGCACTTAACAGCAAAATGCGTAAAGTATTTCGCGAGCAATTAAGTCGTTTAAATCTAGGGTTGGAGAACCGTCTCGAAAGTGAGATGGGGCTGTTATCAGGTGGGCAACGTCAATCAGTTAGCTTATTAATGTCTGCATTGCAGCCAAGCACAATTTTATTGTTGGACGAACATACCGCCGCATTGGATCCTAAAACAGCTGCATTGATCATGGATATTACCTCACAAATTATTGCTGAAAAGCAACTAACCGTAATGATGGTAACCCATTCAATGCGTCAAGCGTTGGACCATGGTTCACGAACGATCATGCTGCATGAAGGTAAAATCATCTTTGATTTAGCCGGTGAAAAACGTGCCGGTTATGAAGTAAAAGATCTGTTGAACCTCTTTGCACAAGCAAAAAGTGACGGTGAAGAGTTAGATGATGATAAGTTGCTACTAGGCGCTTAATTTAAAACTTAATTGAAGAGGTGCTGAGTACTTTATTTAGTACTTATTATTTTTAAGTGTTGTTAAGTCGTGATGGTTTAGCCTTAAATAGCAGTCATATTAAAAGAGCCCAAAAGGCTCTTTTTTATTTTCCGTTGATCACACTCATTAATCCAATTGTTAATAGAGTAACTGTAAGGTGATAAACACCATGATACTTATCACCACAATCAATAACGTGCTTTTTAATTTAAGGCTTAATATGATGCTTAATAAACCTGCTATTAAAAAAGGGCTCTCAAAGAAAGACTGTTCAATATGTTGATAACTTAAAAAAACAATTGGCACCCACATCGCTGTTAATACTGAAGGTGCGGTATAACTTAAAGCTAGTTTAGTTTTTTCACCTAATTCAAAGGGGCGTTTTTTACAAAAAAATAGAAACCGACAAGCAAATGTAATACACGACATACCAAGTAACATTAGGCCAAAATTATCCATTGCTTTTATCCTTAGAGGCAGTCAAAAAACCTGTTGCCATACCAATACAAGTTGCAATGATCAGTGCATGATCTATTCCCGTGATTGATAAAACACATACGCTAATGCCGCTTGCTAAAACAGACATTAATGTAGAAAAACGCTTAATTGAAGGGATCACAATTGCGATAAAAGTAGCTGCGATGGCAAACTCCAACCCTAAGTTTTCAATATTAGGGATAAACTGTCCCGCGACAATGCCAATAAAAGTAGCAACGTTCCATATTAAATAAAATACAACTCCCGCACTAATTGCATATAAATGGCTAAATGATTTGTTTTTCTCTAAATAAGCACAGCTAACAGCAAACATTTCATCTGTTAAAAAGAAGGCCATGCAACAGCGTGTGAGCATTGAACTTTCACGTACATGTTCTCTAAAAACAGCAGAGTAAAGTAAATGTCTTGAGCTGATAACAAACGTTGAAGAGAATATTGAAGATAGTGCACCGACTGCTCCAATTAGCGTTAAGCTAGCAAGTTGCGCTGAACCTGCAAAAACCAGTAAAGACATCAATTGAGCTTGAACCGCTGATAAACCTACTTTTATAGCGAGTGAACCGCACAGAATCCCCCACGGAATAACCGCCATTGCTAACGGTAATATATCTATAAAGGCTTGATACATAATTCGTTTATTGGCGGTGTTAGTTGTATTTTTAGAGACTGGTGTAATGTCTAACATGCTTAATGCTCCTAATTAATTTTTAAGGAGTCTAGGATGTTGTTAATTATTTATATTGTATAAAACTGCTGGTTTTTTGAAACCGACTGGGGGTTGTACCTAATGCTTTTTTAAAATGGTGAGTAAAGTGGCTTTGGTCATGGAAACCACAATCAATTGCAACTTGACTAGATTTCACACCTAGTTTCAACAATTTCTTGGCTTTTTTTAACCTGATTTGTATTTGATAAGCATGTGGAGCGAGATCAAAATACTTTTTAAATTGCCTAATAAAATGAAATTGACTTAATCCTGATATCGCTGCTAATTGTTGTAATGAGATATCTTGTTCTGAATAACTATCTAAAAACTCTTTTGCTAACAATAACTTTTGTTTACTACCTGAAACATCTTTTGGGATTGTAGCGTTGCTTGAGTGACGTAAAGTTAACCCCATAAAAGCCGCATAGAATAATGTTTCCATCAAAAGTCTAGAGCTATTTATTTCAACTTGAGAAAAAATCAATCTCAATTGTTGTGCTAGCTTTTGATCTTCTATTACTGAGGATCGAAAGTACGGAGTGACATCTTTACCGTTATATAAATCAGTACTTATTTCACGAAAATTTTCAGGGGTAGGGTACATTGCGCGATATCCCCAACCATCTTGAGCAGCTGATTGACCATTATGGACATCATCAGCATTAACTAAAATGATACTGTTTTTGCCTGCTATATGAGAGCCACCACTTCGATAAAAACGTTGTGCGCCATATTCAATCACACCAATGGTATAACCTTCATGCACATGTTTAGAGAAATTTTGTTTAGTGTAATTGGCATTAACAACTTCAATGCCATTGAAAGCATTAGCTATTTCAAAATTCGCTTGATCTGATTGCTTCATGCTTTTCATATGCCTGACAACGTTGTATAAAATTGCTCATTAAAGAAGAATTAAATGGCGTGTTTTTTACATTTATAGCATAAAAAGATAAAAAATAATGCAAAGGTAAGGTCATATCCTATTTAAAACAATGTTATGGTCAGTTTTATTTATCATCAATTAATCAGGAAAAGTAATGCGCCCAAGTGAACAATTAAA
Organism: uncultured Psychromonas sp.; assembly: GCF_947489755.1. Taxonomy (GTDB): domain Bacteria; phylum Pseudomonadota; class Gammaproteobacteria; order Enterobacterales; family Psychromonadaceae; genus Psychromonas. The sequence goes on along the minus strand of NZ_CANLFB010000006.1, from coordinate 146,235 downwards.
ACAAACTTGTATCGATGATTGGTCTGCTGCAACAACTCATCCTTTTTGTATTGAGCTAGCTGATGGAAGTTTACCATTAGAAAAAATGCGAGTGTATTTAGCGCAAGATTATACCTTTATTGATAACTTTGTACGTCTAGCGGCTTCTGCCATTCACCATGCGCCAACATTGCCAGATCGTTTGCCATTAGCGCACTTTCTAGGGATCATAGCAGGCCCTGAAAATACTTACTTTCAACGTTCATTTGATATGTTGGAGGTGGTTCAATCAGAAAGAGTCACGCCTGAATTGTTAAAACCAACCCGTGACTTTCAAGCTTTAATGCTAAAAGCGGCTAACAGTGGTGAATACGGCAATATGGTGACTGTTTTGTGTGTTGCAGAATGGGTTTATTTGAGTTGGGCGGAGCCTGTTGTTGATGCTGTTACCTCGTTACCATTTTATTTTGGAGAATGGATAACCTTACATTCAGGTGAGTATTTTGAATCGGTGATTGCGCATTTACGTACTCAACTTGATACCGCATTTAGCCATGCTGATACAGAGCAACAACAAACGATGAAAGATTACTTTCAACAAGCCGTATTATTAGAAAAGCAGTTCTTTGATGCTTGTTATAAATAAGCAATAGCCAACAATACAGAGTTTAAATGTATTTGTTTTACCGATTAAATTAAGCTCAAGTCTGAACCTAGATCTTGAGCTTTTACTTCTTAACATCACCAAAAATAATATCACGACGGCCATCAACCCATAATTCATGTTTTGCCATTACTTTGGTAAACATTGGGCTTTGTAAATAATGGTTTAACCAAGCTCTAAGTTTAGGGTAGGGCGATTGTTGATACCATTGACGCTCGACTTTAGAAAACTGACGAACAAAAGGCATCAAGGCAATATCTAATAAACCTTCGTGCTCAGAGCTTAAAAAAGCGTGTTGAGATAAACGTGTTTCTAATTTCTTCAGATACACTTCACAGGCTAGTCGGCGCTCTACAATGTTAGTTTCTTGGTAACGTTTAGCACATTTATAGGCTTCAATCGCTACAAAAAAATGTTTTTCAAACTCATCAATAATAGCGATGATTTCTGTAAGTGACTCGTTATTTTGAGAGGATAATAAATGACTTGGGTCGTTACCTTTTAGTACCTTCAACATAATATCGAGACTTTCTTCAACGATCTCAGTCGCTATTTTATCTACTTGAGAAACCAACATCGGCACGGTGCCTTTCGTTGATAACGCGAGCATCTCTGCTGGTTTATTATTTAATTTAATCGCGCGTATCAATACTGGTTGTTGAGATTTAAAAATGGCAATACGTGCGCGCATTGCATAAGGGCAATGTTGCAGTGAATAAAGTATCGGCATGTTGGAGTATTGTGTGGTCATTAATGGGCTCAATTAAACAGACGTAAATTGGTCATATATTACCTGTACTGTACTCTCTGAGCTAGTATTGAAAAATGGAGTCGGTGTTAGATTCATTTATTCGTACACTTTTTAATACATTTAATCCGTGTCTGTTTACTTTTGATTCTATAGGCTTGTTTATCTCAAAATATTCATCTAATAAATTTTAAAAGTCGTTTGCTTGGCGTATACTGTGGGCGCGATAAAAAGCAAAATGAAAATAATACTATTAAAGGAAAAAAAATGACTCCTATTGTAAAAAGTTTCCAGTATGGCGAACATACGGTAACACTAGAAACTGGCGTAATTGCACGCCAAGCAACTGCGGCTGTAATGTGTAGCATGGACGATACGTGTGTATTCGTTTCTGTTGTTGGTAAAAATGCTGATGATCAAGAGCGTGATTTCTTCCCTCTGACTGTTAACTACCAAGAAAAAACATACGCTGCTGGTAAAATTCCAGGTGGTTTCTTCAAACGTGAAGGCCGCCCATCAGAAGAAGAAACGTTAATTTGTCGTCTTATTGACCGTCCAATTCGTCCTCTTTTCCCAGCTGGTTTCAAAAACGAAGTACAAGTGATTGCAACTGTTGTTTCAATCAACCCAGAAGTTAACCCAGATATCGTTGCTATGATTGCAACATCTGCGGCACTTTCTATCTCAGGTATGCCTTTTAACGGTCCTATCGGTTGTGCTCGTGTTGGTTACAAAGAAGGTCAATACCTACTTAACCCAACTAAAACAGAATTAGAAACAAGTGATCTTAACCTTGTAGTATCTGGTACAGACAACGCAGTATTAATGGTTGAATCTGAAGCGGCTATCCTAAGCGAAGACGTAATGTTAGGCGCGGTAGTATACGGTCACGATCAACAACAAGTTGTTATTGAAGCGATCAAAGAATTCGCAAGCGACGTTGCACGTCCTGCATGGGATTGGACTGCTCCAGCACGTAACGAAGCATTAGATGCTGCAATTGCAACTGAAGCTCAAGCACGTTTTGAACAAGCTTACCAAATCAGTGATAAAGCCGAGCGTTACGACGCAATCAAAGCTATTACAACTGAAGTTAAAGCTAAATTACTAGCTGAAGATGAAGCATTAGTGGCTAAGCAAGTAGGCGAATACCTACATGATTTAGAGAAAACTGTTGTACGTACTCGCATCATCAAAGGTGAGCCACGTATCGACGGTCGTGATCCTGAAAGTGTTCGTGCACTTGACGTTCGTACTGGTGTTCTACCACGTACTCACGGTTCTTCATTATTTACACGTGGTGAAACACAAGCATTAGTAACAGCGACGCTTGGTACACAACGTGATGCTCAAATCATCGACAGCCTAATGGGTGAGAAGAAAGATCACTTCTTATTACATTACAACTTCCCTCCATACTGTGTAGGCGAAACTGGTTTTGTTGGTTCTCCTAAACGTCGTGAAATTGGTCACGGTCGTCTAGCTAAACGTGGTGTATTAGCAGTAATGCCTACGGTTGAAGAATTCCCGTACACAGTTCGTGTAGTATCGGAAATTACTGAATCTAACGGTTCATCTTCAATGGCTTCTGTTTGTGGTGCTTCACTAGCGCTTATGGATGCAGGTGTTCCACTTAAAGCGTCTGTTGCTGGTATTGCAATGGGTCTAGTTAAAGAAGGCGAAGAGTTCGTTGTTCTTTCTGATATCTTAGGTGATGAAGATCATCTTGGCGATATGGACTTTAAAGTGGCTGGTACTACTGGTGGTATTACAGCACTTCAAATGGATATCAAAATTGAAGGTATCACACGCGAAATCATGCAAATTGCTTTAAACCAAGCAAAAGCGGCACGTTTACACATTCTTACTGTTATGGATGAAGCAATCTCTGAAGGTCGTGATGACATTTCACAGTTCGCTCCACGTATTCACACACTGAAAATCCCAACGGACAAAATCCGTGACGTTATTGGTAAAGGCGGCGCAGTTATCCGTTCTTTATGTGAAGAAACAGGTACAACTATCGAAATCGAAGATGACGGTACAGTTAAAATAGCTGCAACATCTGGTGAGCAAGCTGAAGATGCAATCAACCGCATTAAAGCGCTTACAGCTGAAGTTGAAGTAGGTACTATCTACCACGGTAAAGTAGTACGTCTAGCTGACTTTGGTGCTTTCGTTAACATTCTTCCTGGTAAAGACGGTCTTGTTCACATCTCACAAATCTGTGAAGAGCGTGTTCAAAAAGTGTCTGATTACCTGAAAGAAGGTCAAGAAGTTAAAGTTAAAGTACTAGAAGTAGACCGCCAAGGTCGCGTACGTCTTTCTATGAAAGAAGCAGCAGAGAAGAAAGAAGAAGCTCCAGCAGCTGAATAATCTTTTTTAAAGTGTCTTTTGTAATATAGAGATACTTTAGCGCTAACTTTATAAGCAAGCTTCGGCTTGCTTTTTTTATGTCTGAAGTAAAATTCTTTAATAAAGAAAAAGACGGCTTAGTTCAAATCTCACCTATGCCTCAAATAATGGTGAAGAGCGTGTACAGAAAGTTTTTGATTACCTGAAAGAAGTTAAAGTTAAAGTACTAGAAGCCATAGCCTTAAAAGTAAGTCGCCAAGGTCGCGTACGTCTTTCTATGAAAGAAGCAGCAGAGAAGAAAGAAGAAGCTCCAGCAGCTGAATAATCTTTTTTAAAGTGTCTTTTGTAATATAGAGATACTTTAGTGCTAACTGTATAGAGCAAGCTTCGGCTTGCTTTTTTGTGCCTATAAGAAAGTGGTGGTGTTTTGGGGCGCTGGCTTTAGCCTGCTTCTTTTAAATAATAATCCTTTCCTATGCTGTGCGTAAGAAAGGATATTTACTCCGGTTTTAGAGGTTCAGGAGTAAACTCGTCTGCGCTCGTCGTGGTCGTTTGAATTTGATTAACAGTGATTTCGCCCTGTCGGCGACTTTACTTTCTCTCTGCCAGTAGAGACCTATATCTGCAAAGAATTCAAAGAGACTGGCCCCGAACGTTTTTTAATCTGAATAAATGACTACCTTCTTAACGCACCGCTCATACGCCACGTCCATGTGGCGAACTGAGCTAGCAACGGCAAAGGGCACGCAGAGCTTAGCCCGCTCATAACACTATGCTGTCGCATAAATCGCTCCATGCCTAACCTTGCTAAAGGCAGTCATTAATTCATAAAAACTCAACGGGGAGAATGGACGTAGCCACATTGGATTAGATTTTATCGTAACTTATTGATATTTCTTATTTCAACAAGTGTGTGACCACACTTTTCACTTTACCAAGAACCTGTATTCTCCATACTCAACCAAGGTTCTTGAGGTGCTAATGCTTCACCTTTTTGTAGTAACTCGATTGATATATTGTCAGGCGATTTAATAAATGCCATGTTGCCACAACGAGGTGGTCTGTTAATTTCAACACCGTCATCCATTAACTTTTGACAAAAATCATAAATGTTATCAACTTCAAATGCTAAATGACCAAAATTTCTGCCTGTGTCATATTCTTCAGTTGACCCCCAGTTATGTGTTAGTTCTACCTCTGGCTCTCCAATAGCTGTAGCAAGATATATAAGCGTAAATTTACCTTCAGGTACATCGATGCGTTTAGTCTCTACTAATCCTAATTGATCATGGTAGAACTTTAGAGAAGCATCTAGATCTTTTACTCTCACCATACTGTGTAAAAATTTCATTATTTAACCCATCATTTACGTGATTACAGTTTATGTGATCAAATAATATAGCCGTTTGTTGGCTATTAATTTGTTCACTTTGAATATTGTTACATTTTACATTGCTTACACTGACTTCTGTAGCCATTGTTTAACTAAATGTGACTCCATTAGTTTAACGTTTGTGGATGAAATTATCTGTAGGTGTTTTTCATTAATTAATAAGAACTTGCACTTATTATGTAAATTTAGGAAATTAATTAGTACTAAATATCACTTATTTCAGGTGATATTTTTTCAAATATAATTCTATGTTTATTTTAAGGCTTTCACGTTATTGTTTGAGAGTGAACTCGCCTGCGCTTGTCGTAGCTTTAAGTTTATTCATCACTTGGTATTCCGCCCTAACGGCGTGTTACTTTCTTTTGCATGCCCAAAATAAACCTATACCTACAAGAGCAAAGAAAAAGGCACACCGAGTCGCTTTCTTATCCAATTAATTGAGTCATTTTAAACGTACCGTTTCGAACGTGCAAAGGACACGCAGAGCTTAGTCCGCTCATAACACTATGCTGTCGCATAAATCGCTCCATGCACTAGCCTCAACTAATCCAAACATCTTGTTTGGCTTTACTAAAATGATTCAATGAATTGGGAAAGCTCAACGGTGGGGAGGTTGTAGGCGCATTGAGTTATAGCTCATCGCTGTTCGTCGTAGCTGTAACTCGTTCCCATGCTCTGCGTGGGAATGCATATTTGCTCAGATGCTCAGATGCTCAGAAGTTAGCTCGTCTGTGCTCGTTATTATTATCAATTTTCTTGGAATTTATTATCATGCTATGTATTAATGTTTTGGGTATGCTTGTTTACGCTATACGAATATAATACGAGAAAACCGTATAAAAAATAATAACCTTTCTGCTTTACTCGTTTTGAGAAAGCACCATTAAATAAATATTGAGATTTAAACCATGGCACCAGCAACCAGCCTAAGCGTACTTGAAATAAGTGCGATATTTTTATCAATTACCGCGTTACTCACCTATGTAAACCATCGCTTTATTGGCTTACCAACAACCATTGGTGTTATGGTTATTTCAATGCTTTTATCTATCGGCGCTATATTTTTAGGATTTTTAGGGTTTGATGAACTTATAGATTATGAAGTGAGTTTGCTTGCTCAGTTAGATTTTACTGAGGTTTTGCTTGATGGCATGCTCTCTATGCTGCTTTTTGCTGGGGCGTTGCACGTAAATGTTAGCGATTTAAGGCGGTATAAATTGCCAATAGGTATTTTAGCCTGTGTTGGTACCTTGTTATCGACGGTTATTATTGCTGGCGCACTTTATTTAGTACTTCCTTTGCTTGGTTTCGAATTAGGATTCATTTGGTGTTTACTATTTGGCGCATTAATTTCGCCAACGGATCCTATTGCCGTCATGGGGATTTTACAATCTGCAGGCGCGCCCAAAAGTATTGAAACAGTGATTGCCGGTGAGTCGTTATTTAATGATGGTATTGGCGTGGTTATTTTTGTGCTTTTATTGGGTGTGTTATCCAGTGGCGATATTCCTACAACCTATGATGTAGCGCACTCCTTCGCGGTTGAAGCCGGTGGCGGTATTATTTTTGGTTTGGTAATAGGTGGTATTTTATATTATCTACTTAAAAGTATTGATAGTTACCAAGAAGAGGTACTGCTTACTTTAGCGGGCGTTGTTGGTGGTTATGCACTTGCAAGCCATTGGCATTTGTCCGGCCCACTTGCCATGGTAATGATGGGATTAATGGTGGGTAATCATGGTCGTAGTATGGCGATGAGTGACAAAACACGTCATTACGTTGATCTATTTTGGGAGCTGATTGACGAAATTTTAAATGCCATTTTATTTGTACTGATAGGGCTTGAAGTGGTCATGATTACATTTTCGAGTAACTTGTTTATGGCTGGTGGCTTAACCATTTTAATCGCATTACTCGCACGTTTAATCGTTGTAGGTATAACAACCACTACATTTCATAAGCAATTAGAGTTGCCGTCTGGAGCATGGAAAGTATTAACTTGGGGTGGTTTACGTGGTGGGATTTCCGTTGCATTGGTATTGCAATTACCTGACGGAACAGAGCGCGATATTTTATTGGCGCTAACTTATGCGGTTGTGGTGTTTTCTATTTTAATTCAAGGTTTGAGTATTGGTAAAGTGGCCAAAACTATTCGTTCAAGATAAATCGATTAAATGTAGTTTTTAAAAGCGTGTGAAATAGCTGTATTTCATGCGCTTTTTATTTTTCTCTACAAGCAAAGACCTGCAACTACAAAGAACTCAACGATAATGGTACTGAATCGCTTTCTTATCCAATAATACTGAACCTTTAGAATAAGCATTTTATGTGCTCTATGCTCAGCGTTGGAATGCATATTTGCTTAGATCCTCTGGTACTGAGAATTTAGCTCGTCTGTGCTCGTCGTGACTTTAAGTTTATTTATATTCTTGGTGTTCCGCCCTAACGGCGTGTTACTTTCTTTTGCATGCCCAAAAGAAAGTAACCAAAGAAAAAGGCACACCGAGTCGCTTTCTATTCCAACCAATAAACAACTTTCTTAACGCACCAGTTCATACGCACATCCATGTGCTAAATGAACTTACAGCAAACGTCCTGTTTGCTGTTGCTGAAAGTTATTCATTGATTGGGAAAGCTCAACGGTGATAATGGACGTAGCCGCATTGGGCAAAGTTTTATCGTAACTGATTGATATTTCTTATTTCAACAAGTGGGTGTCCACAACTTTATGATGACAGACCAAGAAAGAAATTAGATTACAATACACCAGCCAAATTAATGGCCGAACACATGGCAGCTATAGCTGCTTATCAGTTATGCGCTTCAGTCTTGAATCTGCGCAATGATTAAAACTCATTTATTCAACTTATATACCAGTATAAAACGGAGCAAGTTCATCACACCATTTTTTTAACGTAGTTCCTCTTCTTCTCGCCGTCGACTCGCTCAAAGATGATGAACATTTATCAACAAGAAAGTCTCCGCCAGAGTTTGAGTTTAAATCTCTAATATCATTTACTCCAGACCATTGAATCCAAGCCCAGCCACAGTGACTAAATTGGAAAGCTCGTGCAGTAATTTTCATTTTATCATCAATATTGGAACTCGCTAACTGTAGGCCGAGAGCAGTAATTGACCCATATGATTTAGTAAAGCCTAGCGTAGAGGACGCATGTAAATAATAACTGACTTGACGAGGCGTCAAGTTAAGATCTTCAGGTGTTAGAAATATTCCGCGAGATCTTTTTTCTACAATTTCGAAAAGCTTATTCAAATCATTTGCTTGTGGAACTTGTGAGCTGTTGATAACGGTAGAAACATAACTATGTAATTCATTAATATAATATGCTGCATCATCTGGTTCAATTCTAATGATGCTAGTACCATTAGAGTTTTGTTTTAGATCAAAATGAGTTTTATTGTCCACTATTTGTGACAGCAGATCAGAAAGCGCAGAGGCATCTATATTATTACTTTCAATATACGATTGGATGTTTTCTTTTGCTTCGATCAATGAAAATAATTGTGAAAGAGTTGAATCTATAACATCACAATGTTCTACATTAAAGGATAAAATAAATGATCCTGGTCTTGCCCCTACACCTTCGATGCTGTTATTTGAATCAAATGAATTTGAAATAGAGTTGTATAGATAACTAAAACTTTCAAATATTTTAGATATACTTTCTAACGCTAATTTCTTTGCTTTTTTTGCTTTCTTCTGAATATGTATTTCATGAGTAGCGTGAACGACAGCAGGAGACTCAAGCTGTTCCTCTTCGGGAGAGTTACTTATATATATCCCTTGTTTAGGTAATTCAATAACATCTTGAATCGTATTAGATAAAATAAATTCAACTTTAATTTCTGCATCAGGATCGAAAGGCATTTTTAGTTTAAAGAAATTCTTTTTTTCTTGGTATAAAAGCATGTCTCGAATACACACTTGCTTCATTTCAAATTGTTTTAATTTTAATTGTGAAATAGGTATTAAGAACCAAGTATCAGAGTCATCATCAGTACTTGCCCAATACACTATGAAAACACTCCCTACCTCATTAGATACAGAAAATAACCGAGGTTCATCATAAAACTCATAAACTGAATCAATTAATAATGTGCCATGCAGGGGACTTTCATAAAATACATCACTCATTATTTAACCTTGACTGAAAAAGAAGTATGTATAGATGTATTATTTCTAATCCAGACGGAATAATGGTTAGGACCACTAGTTTTTTTCATTTTCCCTATCATAGGAATAACATTGCCTTTTGCTATATATTTATTTCCTAATATACTAGGAAAAACTCTTTTCATATGTTCTGCTGCTTCATAGGTATCAAAAAAGGAAGTGGCATATACATTGGGTAATAGTTTTGGTTTTTTTAAAAATTTTTTATATCGTTCTGGTTGTTCTTCATGTGTAGATTGAAAGCACACATTTTCAGGAGGTGATGCAATGGTTAATCGAAACAAAGTACCACAGGTATCAGTTGCATCTTCTGGTGGAAGAAGAATGTTATCAGGATAAAATGAGGGCCATTCAGACTGGCTATTATTTGAACTTGTACTCATCGCCGATATAAAACCTTAAAAATAATTAGATAACTAAACTTTAACGAGAAAACAATAAAAAACAATAAAAAACAATAAAAAAACCTATTTAAATCACTAAAAAATCAAGTTAATTATTTTTTATAACTATAAATCAAGAATAACACCAATCTCCTTAAACACTTCAGCGAACTTGATTCGTTCACTTCCAAAATATAAAAATACTTGACCACGGGTATTACCCGATACATTTTTCCCATCATTATTTTCAAAAGCAATTCGACCACTAGGTAAACATATAGATGAGGACTCTTGCAATAAAGTATGAAACCACTTTGTTTCTGTAGCATTATTTACTAAAACAACGCCTTCAGTAATATAACCTTTTTTTACATTATCAACGAAAAAATCAGCAGCTTGATTTACAATCCCCCTGCCATAAGGAGGATTCATAAAAACACTTCCCTTTATGTTTTCTTCAAACCAAGGTGTTGAGAATGCATCTTGCTCTACTGTGAAATATTTTTCAGCTTCTACATAAGTGTTCCCAAATTCAGAAGAGAATGGATCTAAATCAATCCTCCCCAAAACATCCCTTACCATCTTTGTATATTTTTTTGGAGTAAACCATGAATCGGAGTCTCTACCAGGATCACCTGAACCTGGCTTTGAACCTATGTAACCCAAATTATTAACATTTGCTTTCATCTAATTAAATTCCAAATAACAAAGCACACTACTGTATGTAAAATCAGCAATTTTAGGAGAGTTTCTGATAAATAACAAGTCTACAGTATAAAATTGAAGTTAATACTAAATAACATTTTTACTTAAGGTATAAAGTGTTAGACATCCACTTGGTTAATTACATAATATCAATTAGTTGCGTTAAAGAAAGAAGTTGTGGACATCCACTCATCGAAATAAGCAATATCAATCAGTTACGTTAAGACCTTGCTCAATGTGGCTACTTCCCCCTCCCGTTGAGTTTTTCTGAATTAATTACTGCCTTTAGCAAGGTTAGGCATGGAGCGATTTATGCGACAGCATAGTTATATGAGCGGGCTAAGCTCTGCGTGCCCTTTGCCCGCTTGCTAGCTCATTTCGAGACATGGATGTCGAGTATGAGCGGTGCGTTAAGAAGGTAGTCATTACTTTTTTCAAATAAATAGATTAAAAAACTAATTGGAAAAGCATCTTTTTGCGTATTGTGGGTAAAAAGTATCTTCTGGTAAGAAAAAGTATGTCGCCGACAGGGCGAAAACACAGCTAGGGAAATTAGCTAATGAGTGCCAACTGTCTTGAAAAACACCGCTAATAAGAAAAGAAGATAAAATAGCGGACACCCAACACTTTTGTTAAGTTTCAGTGTTTATACGCTAGCCAAAAGTAATCCAATGGATTATATTTTTGTTTATGCAAACAATAGTTAAATTGCCAGAATATAAAAAAACAAGCTCAAAAGCATCTTTCTATAAGTGACTCTGAGCTTTTAAATAATTATTTGGCTGAACATCCTAAAGCGGGTGACCTCATGCAAGGTACTGGTGGAATTCGAAAACTAAGGTGGGCTAAAAGCGGTAGTGGAAAAAGTGGTGGTGTACGGGTTATTTATTATTTTCATAATGAATCAATTCCATTATTTCTTCTGTCTCTTTTTGGTAAAAATGAAAAAGCTAATTTATCTCATGCTGAGCGTAATTTATTAGCTAAATTCACTTCAACATTAGTCAAAAATTATGGAGCCTAGAATGAGTAATATGTTTGAAAGCATTAAACAGGGGTTAACTGAAGCTGTAGATTTTAGTGAAGGTAACTGTAAAGAGGCTGCTGTTCATAAATTCGATTCTATAGATGTGAAAGCAATACGCTCAAATGTAAAAATGACTCAAACTGAGTTTGCATCCAATTTCGGAATAAGTTTAGGTACACTGAGGCATTGGGAGCGTGGCGACAGAACACCTAGAGGACCCGCTTTAGTTTTATTAACCGTATTATCTAAAAATCCAAATGCTGTCATACAAGCTTTAGCATGAAAAATAACTTAAAGAGAAAAGTAGCGGACACCCAACCCTTTTGTTAAGTTTCAGCGTTTATACGCTAGCCAAAAGTAATCCATTGGATTATAGTGTTATTTATGCAAACAATAGTTGAATTGCCAGAATATAAAAAACAAGCTCAAAAGCATCTTTCTATAAGTGACTCTGAGCTTTTAATTAATTATTTGGCTGAACATCCTAAAGCGGGTGACCTCATGCAAGGTACTGGTGGAATTCGAAAACTAAGGTGGGCTAAAAGCGGTAGTGGAAAAAGTGGTGGGGTACGGGTTATTTATTATTTTCATAATGAATCAATGCCATTATTTCTTCTGTCTCTTTTTGGTAAAAATGAAAAAGCTAATTTATCTCATGCGGAGCGTAATTTATTAGCTAAATTTACTTCAACATTAGTCAAAAATTATGGAGCCTAGAATGAGTAATATGTTTGAAAGCATTAAACAGGGGTTAACTGAAGCTGTAGATTTTAGTGAAGGTAACTGTAAAGAGGCTACTGTTCATAAATTCGATTCTATAGATGTGAAAGCAATACGCTCAAATGTAAAAATGACTCAAACTGAGTTTGCATCCAATTTCGGAATAAGTTTAGGTACACTGAGGCATTGGGAACGTGGTGACAGAACACCTAGAGGACCCGCTTTAGTTTTATTAACCGTATTATCTAAAAACCCAAACGCTGTCATACAAGCTTTAGCATGAAAAATAACTTAAAGTTGTAACAAAAAGATCGTGAACAAAGATCTGGGGTCTTGCCTTTTGCCTTTTTGATAATTCAATCGCTTCGATTGTTCCTTGCTCAATATAGCTACATCAACCCATCCCGTATGGTTTTCCCTGATAATTAATTCCTTTAGCAATCAACGAGAAATAAAAAATACGGGACATCCATATTTTGATGTTACAAATATCAATTAGTTAATGGAAAGTCGAGGCTAAGTATGGCGACTTTTCTCCTCCCGTTGAGTTTTATTAATTCATGAATACCTTTAAGCATGGAGCTATTGATGCGACAGCATAGTGTTATGAGCGGACGAAGCTTTGCGTGCCCTTTGCCGTTGCTAATATATTAAAAATTCAACCAACCTTTGGACGATTGGGGTCAAAGTCAGGACTATTCTATTCCTTACGTCTCATAGAAACCTCTATATTGTCATCCAAGTAAATAATCTCATTATTTATTCACGCCTAAATCATGGCTATATACAACACACCAAGTAGAGATCATATTATGTTGAAATCATTTTTAATTATCGTAGGTATTACCTTTTTTTCATTAAATGCACAAGCTGACAAAGCGACGGATAAAGTTGCAATAGAAGCAGCCGTAAATGATTACTTCCAAGGGCAGGGCGAAGCAAGCCAAACACGTTTATTTCGTGCGTTTGCGGCAGATCACGCAACTATGGTCGGTGTAGTAAAAGATGATAATGGTAAAGAGATTATTAAGTCTTGGAAGGATATGAACAGTGTCTTAAATAAATGGGCTGCTAACGAAAACCCAGTCGGCGGAGATCGTGATGGTGAAATCTTGAGTTTGGATATTGTCGATGACCGCTTAGCAGTGGTACTTTTCCGCTCTACTAATCGTTTTTATGATGCATTAACACTGACTAAAATTAATAATGAATGGAAAATAATCGGTAAATCTTACGTACTTCAATAACGATTAATTTAACTGTTTTTTGTGAGGTTCTGATGCTAGTTACTTTCACTTAAAAAGAATATTTTGTAACACTTAATAGCAAGCTTCGGTTTGCTTTTTTTGTATCTGGAGAACGTTGATTCTTGTTGTTTTGAGGGATTTAATTAGCACTAACGTATATTGTGGATTTGAAGGCCTGATTGTGTTTTGCTTTTAAGCTAAAAAATACAAGGTGACTTAATTTGGTTATCTGCATTTGCTTCGTTGAGTTTTTACGAATTAATGAGCAAGCTAAGGAATGGAACAATTTATGCGAAGTGATTTATGTGACTGTGTTTTATGTAACAGTATAGTTAAATGAGCGGCCTAAGCTCTGCATGATTTTTGTGTGTTGTGGGCAAAAATTATCTCTTGATAAGAGAAAGGTGAGTCGCGGATAGGGTGAAATTCATGATAATAAATACCAAAATATGTTGATGATCTAAGATGAATGAATAACTAATATCGAACGGCAACACTTTCTAATAAAATCACCAATAAAACCCTTCTAATACTCTTTTTTGACCCTCGAATTTTAGCTCTATATTACCTTTAAATTATTTTCAATTTTACGCTAAATATCGCTATCTATTCTAAATACTTAGGCACATAATCTCGCTGTTACCAGAGTGCTTAATGGCATCGGGTAAGGTTTGTTATAGGGTTATTAGTTGTTTATCTTAATAAAGGAAAGCATCGTGAGTAAAGGCCAAGACAGTAAAAAAACCGGTAAGAAAAAACCGCTTTTGACAGCAAAAGAAAAAAGAACAGTCAAAATAGCAAAAAAATCAAAAGTTGGATTTTTAGCTAAATAAGTATTAAATAAAAGGTCATCAATTTCCCGATGATCTTTTAGCGTTTTTAGCATTAACCATGTTAATTAATCAACATGGTTAATAAATATGAGAGAACATGGCTCTACATAACGTTTATTGATTAATACTCTATAATCCCGCTTAAAAAAATACCTCTCCTGATAAAGGTAACCTATATTTTGGAAGCAAGGCTTCTAATAAAAAGGTTTTTTTAATATAGGTGTTTAATACCTGCTTTCTAATCATCATCTTTTAACGAGAACCTTCTAACTATCACTTTTTAACCATGATTTTCTAGCAATTACTTTCTAACCATCATTTTCTAGCAATCACTTTCTAACAATAGTTTTTAACAGTAATTTAGCCTGTCCATTAATGCTTTATTGTATTTAAGCCGGGGACTTTTTAGGTAATGATTGTGCCTTCGCATTTTGCCTTGGCGGGCATTGAAAGTTTAAGCTACTGTTTTTATGCAGATAAATTAATGAGGAGTGAGTGGTCATTAGGGAGGACTAGAAGTGATTGTATTTCCTATAAGACTGAATTTACTCAGTGCTTAACTTATTAAAAAGTGCTCAACGAATGTTGAGCACAAACTGACGATTTAGTTATTACAAATTATTAACATTTAGCGATTACTTAGTCTGAGCAACCATCACTGATTTTATATTCATGAATTCTTTTAAACCAAAACCGCCATGTTCTCGACCGTAACCACTACTTTTAACTCCCCCAAACGGTAAGTTTGGTTGAGATAAAGCAAAGCCATTAATATTGACCATCCCTGTATCAAAGTGTTTCACCGCCAGTTCTGTTGCGCTAGCTTCATCCTTAGAGAAAATACCGCCACCTAAACCATAGCGTGAATCGTTTGCAATACGCATGGCATCATCATTATCTTTTGCTTTAATAAGCGCGGCGACTGGCCCAAACAACTCGTCATCGTAAGCAGGCATGTTGGGCGTCACATTCTCTAAAATAGAGGCGGGATAAAAGAAACCTTTTCTATCAGGCATTTCACAGCCACAAACAACGGTTGCGCCTGCTGCAATGGACTCAGTGACCTGTTCGTGTAGCTTCTCTTGCAAATCTTTTCTAGCCATCGGTCCTAGGTCAGTATCTTTAGCGTTCGGATCACCCATTTTTAGCTGCATCATCGCTTTTTTGAATCCAGCCTTAAATTGATCATAATTTTTTTCGGTGATGATAAAGCGTTTTGCGGCAACACAGGTTTGACCGTTATTAACAATACGGCCAGTAACACATGTTTCAATCGCTAGTGGGATATCTGCGTCATCTAAAACAATATAAGCATCATTACTACCCAGCTCCATTACAGTTTTTTTACTGCGTTTAGCTGCATTTTCTGCTACTTGTTTTCCTATGGCGTCACTGCCTGTAAAGGTAACGCCTTTGATGCCATCATGGCTAATTAGTTTACTGGCCGTTTTGCCATCAATTAATAATGATTGGTAAGCATATTTTGGAAAGCCTGCTTGTTCGAATAATGATTGTATTTTCTTTGCCATACCAAACACATTTGAAGCGTGCTTCATTACCGTCGTATTACCTGCCACCAAATTACTGATGCTGTATCTTATTACTTGGTAGAGTGGAAAATTCCAAGGTTGAATGCCTAATATTACGCCTATTGGCTGATACGTTATTATTGCTTTACCACCGTCGTAATCGCGGTTTTCATTCGCTAATTCTTTTTCTGCAATATCTGCTGTGTATTTACAAATATTCGCGCAAAGGGCAACTTCTTGTTCGCCTTGAGATTTTACTTTGCCCATCTCTTCAACCATCAGCTCAACTAATTCATCGCTATTTTCTTCAATTACTTTTGCGAGTGCTTTGGCAAGTTTTGCTCGTTCTGAAACAGGGACAAGTTTCCATTCATCGAAACATTGGTTTGAATTGACTACTGCATCTTTAGCTTCTTTATGTGTCATCAATGTATATTCTTTTAGCTTTTTTTCAGTAAAAGGATTGATTGTTACTATTGAATTACTCATTAAACTGTTACCTCTTTATTGCATTAGTGATCTGATTGGAGCAAATATGATGCCATTTCTTGGTTTTTATTTAAGTGATTGAATTTTAGGTTTTTTTTGTTTTTTAAAAATAAAGGGAATGATATGTGGTTAGTTAATGATGAAAAATTTTCAATGTAGAATGTTAAACTTACATATTGAAAAAAAGGTGTTGAGAACCAGTGACAGTATTGTTAATAGGGGATTTGATATTTGACCGTTCATTTTTATTGAGTTATTGAATGTCCTCAAGCAAGGTTAGGTTGGGAAGCATATGGTTGTATTGTGTAGTGTTATGAGCAGGGGGCGTTTATGTGTGCTAATTTAGTATCCCGCTACTTTTTTGCTTGATATGACGCAGCCCCTCAACAAGTGTATTAATTGATGAGGGGCTTAACTTATTTTGCCTTGAATGTAGTTATGCTGACCTAGTTATGCGAACCTAGCTATGTGAATCTAGGCTCTGAGGAAAAGTATTTAATAAAAGACTCTCTAATAAAAGCGTGTCTAATATAAGCTTTCTAACAATGATTCAGCTTGTTCGGTCAATGCTTTACTCGGATTCAAACTCAATGCTTTTTCAGCGAACGATTGTGATTGCGCATTTTTACCTTCGCGGTAGCTTAACTCTGCTAGGCGTAAATAGGTTTCTGGGTTACGTGGAGAGATTCGTATCGCACGTCCTAAGGTCGCTCTTGCACCACGTAAGTTGCCATTGCTTTCTTGCTGCTCAGCAAGGTTTAATAATGAGTTTAATGCTGAGCTTCCCTTTACCGTATTATCAGGACTTTCTGTTGGAGCGCTGATTGAACTTGGTGTTGTAGGATCTGTCACTGGTGCGCTAACAGGTGTTGTAGTAGGTGAAGTACTACAGGCCCATAAAAAACTAGATAAACAAACAACAGTAACAATTTTATAATGATTCATGATAATGATCTCTTCATTTGGTTTAGTCGATTTAGTTAGTGAAGTTACGGAACCAATCCATGACTTTATCGGTTGTACTGCAACGTATTTCTTCTTCTGGCTGCGTGCCACTCACGAAAGGTAATTGTATGGCATTATCACAGCGATCTTCACTACCTACACCTGATTCACCATCCACCCAACTTAGCGTGACGTTTTTTGGTGGAACGTTTTGTAAGGGCTGATGAGCACGCGCTTTGAAAATATCAGCCCAGACACGAAGTGCACCGCTTGAACCGGTTAAGCCCATTGTTTTATTATCATCACGACCAAGCCAAACAACCGCTTGCATATCGTCGGAAAAGCCTGCAAACCAACTGTCTCGTAAATCATTGGTTGTCCCGGTTTTTCCTGCAACAGCAAAATCAGGTAATAACCATTGTAATGCTTTAGCGGATCCTTCGTGCGTCACCGCTTGTAAAGCATGGCGTAGCGTATAAATCGAACTTGAATTAAAGCGTTTTTGAATATCAATAGGGTAACTTGTTAATACTTCACCCTGTGCATCGACAACGGAGCTGATCGCCAATAATGGCGTATAAAACCCTCCAGATGAAATAGTTTGATACATTTGAGCGACCTCAAGCGGACTCAATTCAGCAGCGCCTAATGTAATTGCTGGGACCGCTGGAATATCGCTATCCACGCCAAGTCGTTTTATAGTTGATAAAATATTATCTAAGCCTAGTTCATTGCCTAAACGCGCTGTTGCCTGGTTGTATGAATGCGCTAACGCTTTATATAAAAGTACATCGCCGTGATCTTTTAAGTCGTAATTTTTAGGAGCCCAACTATCACCGTTAGCTAATTTTTGTTCGTAAGCTGCATCGCTTATTGGGGTCGCTAACGTATATTGTTCACTTTTTTCCAACGCTGTTAAATAGACAGCGGGTTTCATTAATGAGCCTATTTGTCGGCGGGCATCAATTGCGCGGTTAAATCCTGCATACTGAGTATTGCTACCACCAACAATTGCGGTTACTGCGCCTGTATTTGGTTGTGTAACGATCACTGCTCCTTGTAGGCTAGCACTATCGTCAGATTGTTTATGTTTATCAATCATTTTAACCAAGCTAGACTCAGCCGTTTCTTGAATTAAAGGGTTAAAATGAGTGAAAATAGACAAGCCATTCGAACTCAAGTCTTCCGCTTTGTAATCATCCTGTAGTTGCTTACGGACAAGATCTAAATAAGCGGGGTAACGTTTATTACTGCCAGCGTTACGATCACCAACGTCTAGCGGTTCTTGCTTAGCTAATTCAGCAAGGTCTGCCTCAAGGCGATTTTCTCTCACTGCAATATCTAGTACTAAATTACGGCGTTTTAAGGCACGTTCAGGGTTACGCCATGGGTTGTAATAACTGGCACCGCGCACCAGTGTGACTAACAGTGCTTGTTGCGAAATAGATAAATCCATCAGATTTTTTTTGAAATAATATTGACTTGCTAAGCCAAAACCATGAATGGCACGCGGCCCATCTTGACCAAGGTATATTTCATTCATATATCCTTCTAAAATGTCAGCTTTACTTGCATGTAATTCTAATAATAGTGCCATCAATGCTTCTTGCGCTTTACGAATTAACGTTCGCTCTGGCGTGAGGTAGTAATTTTTAATTAATTGTTGTGTTAGGGTTGAGGCGCCCTGTGAGAATCCACCTTTTTTAATATTGGCAACCATTGCTCGTGCGATACCACGCACTGAAATACCATAATGATCATAAAAATCTTTATCTTCCACAGCAAGCAACATTGATTGTAAAGACGCTGGGACATCGTCAAGTTGAACTAATATTCTATCTTCGTTGTGCGAAGGATAAATGCCGCCTATAACCAAAGGTTGCAATCGTACTAATGCTGTATTGTCTTTACTTTCTAAGGTTGAAACAAAGCCATTATTCAAGGTAACTCTAATTTTTTGTGCTGCCGCTAATTCGTCACTGAATTGAAACTCAGGGATGAAAATGGTTATTTTATTTCGATCGATTAATGCTTCACCGGGCTTATTAACATGGCGTACAAAATGATACCCAAGCAATGTCATTTCTTCACGTAAATCAGCCAATGTGAGCGGTGAACCTTCATATATTTCTAAAGGTCGAGCATAAACCGTGGATGCAACTGACCATTGTTTATCTTTAAAAGTCGAATTAACGATGGAATCTAAATAGAGGAGAATACCGATAGCGATTATTATTAATACCAATAATGCAGTCCATCGTTTACTTAAGTATTTATGAATAGAGGTGTATTTATGAAGCACAGCAAGGCCTTATGTGGACGAAAAATAAAAAAGGATAATAATTGGCAATCACGTTATAACAGAGTCGTTAGTTTGTGAGTTTCTTAAAAAAGGATCAGTGTTTTACGCAGAAAACTTGATTGAGCCAGTTTTGATTGTGCTCGTTATGACCACCCAGTAACATTGACTAATATTTATCATCAAAGTTCCGTTTCATCGTGTCCTTTCCTGTTCCGTGCTTAAGTAGGTACTCATCAATAAAGATTATTAATCTGTCTACCAATAGCATTGCTGCTGTCATCTTTTATTTCAATGGCTATATTTTGTGCTTTCTACACATGCGCATAAACCTTCCTCCAAAGATTTCACTTACAGGTCGGACACCCGCCTTACGCTCAGCGTATATCTCATTGGTCAGGTGATAATTGATTTATTTTGAACGTTTGTTCAAATTTACATTGAACGTTCGCTCAAATTTAAATAGTATGGCCTCAGAGTTACTTAAAACTAATTATTAATTGGAGTTAAACATGACAGAATTTACTTTATACACCGCAGAAAACGCACCTGAAGCATCAAAACCGCTAATGGCTGATTCAGTAGCCGCATTTGGTATGGTACCTAACTTACATGCAGTAATGGCAGAAGCACCAACGTTATTAAAAGGTTACCAAGTACTGCATGATCTTTTCCAAAAAACATCGTTTAACGCTGAAGAGTTAACGGTTGTGTGGCAGTCAATTAACGTTGAGCATGAATGTCATTATTGTGTACCAGCACATAGTGCGATTGCGGCTTCAATGAAAGTTGACCAAGATGTTGTTGATGCACTTGTGAATAAAACACCATTGGCTAACCCTAAGTTAGAAGTACTACGTGAAACGACGCTGTTAATGGTGCGCGAACGTGGGGTTATTAGCGATGAGCAAATTGAGACGTTTTTTACGGCAGGTTACGGCAAGCAACAATTACTTGAAATTATTGTTGGTTTATCTCAAAAAGTCATGAGTAACTACACAAACCACCTTGCAGATACGCCAGTTGATGCACCCTTTAAGAAATTCATAAAATAATTGATGATTTTTAAAGTATGATATAAAAAAGGTAGCCTCGGTTACCTTTTTTCTTTTATAAACAAACTGATAACATAAGCGAGTACAGACGGATGATAAATAGGAGGTGCCTTATTTGGCCATCCTAGTTGTGTTTGAAATAATCACTATGTGATTTTACCTAATGGAATCAAGTCCATGTTTTTATTTCAATATTTTTTACTGCATTAGTTGTACTGCAAACGCTTCACAAATGTTATTAAGATAGTGTGGCACCTTATAACGCGACTTATAACGATAATGACAAGGATTACTGATTTATGAACCAAACCATTGAGACCATGTTAAATCACCGATCGATTCGCCAATATACTGATCAACCAATAGAGAAAAGCCAACTCGATTCGATTATTCAAGCTGGATTAGCGGCTTCTTCATCGAGCATGTTACAAGTTGTTTCTATCATTCGAGTGACGGATAAAAGCAAACGTAAGTTGTTAGCTGAGTATGCGGGTAATCAACCTTATGTCGAAAATGCAACTGAGTTTTTGGTGTTTTGTATTGATTATCAACGTCATGCAGCAATTAATCCAGAGGTGCAAGCTGACTTTACTGAACTGACACTTATTGGCGCTGTTGATTGTGGCATTATGGCGCAAAATTGTTTGTTAGCAGCTGAGTCATTAGGATTAGGTGGCGTCTATATTGGTGGATTGCGTAACAAGATACAGTTGGTTGATGAGCTGCTTGAGTTACCACAAAATACATCGGTATTATTTGGTATGTGTTTAGGTTATCCAGCGCAAGATCCTGAAGTTAAACCGCGTTTACCAGCTCATGTGATTATGCATGAAAACCAATATCAACCACTGAATATGGATGATATTAAAGAGTACGATGAAGTCATACATAACTATTATGAACACCGCTCGAGTAATCAAAAACAAAGTACGTGGTCAGAACAAGTGACAGGGCAATTATCAAAAGAGTCTCGTCCGCACATTCTGCCGTATTTGAATAAAAAGGGCTTAACAAAGCGTTAGATTATAGGATCTCTGTTACGTATTTGTTACCTGTAGACTCTCTGAAGTGAAGCTAGCCTGTTTTTTATAAGTCATTGTTTAATAAGTCGCTATTTAATAAGTGACTATTTAATAGACTAGCTTCATATTGTTATCTGATAACAGGCCATTAAATTCATTAGGAACAATGTATTGAATACAAGCTTGAGCACAAAACCATGCCTACATTAACGCTTACCTTAATACGTGGTTTACCCGGTAGTGGCAAAAGTACATTGGCTAAAAAGCGGGTGGAAGAGTCTGCTAACACGACTCGTCAAACAACAGTGCATTTAGAAGCTGACATGTACTTTATTGATGAGGCTGGTGTGTATTTTTTCCAGCCTGAACTTATCAAGAAAGCACATGCTTGGTGTGAACAAGCCTGTGAAACTCACTTGCAGCAACAACAAAATGTCATTGTATCGAATACGTTTATTAAGCATTGGGAAATGAAGGCTTATCAGCAGTTAGCTAAACAATATAACGCCAAGCTTGAAGTGATTGTGTGTAAGGGGAAATACGCGAATATTCACGAGGTGCCTGCTGAAACAGTGAAAAGAATGAAACAACAGTGGCAAGGTTAACTTTATGGCGGTGTAATGAATCGAGTATTGTTGATATTAATACGTAAGATGACAGTAAGCGCACGGTGATTACTTACTGCCAACGTACGCTTTTTTATTGATTATTTTCGAATAGTTAATACCTTCACTTATTTTAAGGTAAGCCAAAATACGAGATTAATATTCAGACACTCTTAACGTATATTCTCCTGCTTCATTTTCATCTGCGTAGGCATTATCTTCATATTTAAAAGTCGATGGGTCTGCATCGATCACTTTGTATTCATTCCAATAAACATGATTAGCATCTTTTGAAAAATGATCTGAGATGATGGTGAAGGTCTCTGGATCTGCATCAATAATAACGGTGCCATAGTAAAAGACGTGATGACCTATTTGAACAAAGCTTTTGTCTTCTGGGTCTAAAACGGTAACATCCTGAGGCTTAATGTCTGTGAGCTTTTTAGTTTTTCCATAAACTTCATTGTTATAGGCGTAGAAGTCGTTGGTAATATTTTCAATATCATCGCGAGGAACGACTATGACGTTGGTTGCCTCTAGATGAAGTGATTTCCATTGTCCTATATTCTTCAGTTCATTAGCTTCTGAGCGGTTTATTTCTGATGCCTTTCTATTTTTAATGATGTTACCTTTGTAGTAGAGGTTTTTCTTATCTTTTGAAATAGCATCATTTAATACTTTAAAGGTCTCTGGGTTACTCTCCGGAATAGCCGTGTTGAAGAAATAAGCTTGGTTTTTATCTTTTCTGTAATAAGGAGAGATAACAGTAAAACCATTAGGCACCATACCTTCAATAATCTTCCCATGAGAATAAACATGAAGTGCATCTTTTGCGTATTCATCACTGATAATTTCAAAACTGTCAGCTTGGTTGCTAATTGCTTCCCCTTGATAAAGGATTTGTTCAGCATGTCTGATGTATTGTTGATTACCATTAGGCACAGCGGTAGGCGTTGCTTTACGTGGGATTTTGATATCAATGTAATAATAAAGATAATCTTTATCCATGGCATATGAACCAAACAGATAGGAGAAAGAATCTGGGTCGGCACCTTCAATGATGTCTCCATAACAGAATACTTTACCGTTACTAATAAGGTAACCAGAGTTAGCACTATTGACGTTAAGTTTTGAGGTCACTTGTGTGATTGAGTTTGAGTTTCCCTCTGTCATTAGTTTACCGTTGTAATAAATATTATTGGCATCTTTTGCGTAGTACTGATCGATTACTTTAAAGCTGCCTAGGTCTGCATCTTCTACGTCTGTTCCTCCAATTTGGAAGAAATTTCCATCCATAACATAAATGACTTTATCGTCTTGCATGTAATATTGGTTACTGATTTTACTATCAAAAGCGGTTGCATTATGTGTACTAGGACTGCTGACATAAAAGGAAAATACAGTCACTATTAATGCATAAATAGCCATTATCACTAACAAGATAATGCCAACCCACATAAGTACCTTCATTCATCTCTCCCACTCGTTATCAGTTTTATTGGCGTGTAAAATAACATATTTATAAAACGTTGATATCGTCTATTTAAAGGGCATTCAAATAAAAGCGACAAAGACTAAAATGTTTAACCCTTTTTATTTCATAATTTTATTTCATAATTTTATTTCAGAATGTTATCTCAATGTGTTAGCTCAAAACATACGCTAATAATGTTTTGAGCTGGTGGTTTTCATTCATTATTGGCATTTATCTTTTGTCATTCATGGTTGCTATTTAAGTTAATGAACCGGACTAAAAATAAAATCGGATGCTTAGAAGTGCCATGTAAAAGTAATTAGAAGAATTAGACAGCTTTACTATTAATAGTGAACTGCCGCGAACAGTTTTTATCCGATTGATATAATGGTATGTTTAGTCTTATTTACTTGAGCAATTTACTTAATAATTTGCAGGATATAGGTGGGATTATGGTTAAGATTATTACAGGAGGTTGCTGCTGTGGCGACGTTACTTTTACCGTTGAAGATAACTTTAGTGACTTTTTCTTTTGTCATTGCGAACAATGCAGAAAATTAACGGGTAGTGCGCATGCCGCTAATTTATTCACGTCACCAGATAATATTAATTGGGTCAGTGGAGTAGATAAAATAAAACGTTACGACCACCCTGAACGTACTTTTACTCAAGCTTTCTGTGAAAATTGTGGCTCTGGATTACCTTTTGTAACGCAAGGTGAGACGTCTTTAATCGTCCCTGCAGGTAGTTTAAATGAAGAATCGGTTAAAACATTAGATGCTCAAATATTCTGTGCCGAACAAACTGAATGGCATAAAGCGGGATTAAGCACTACTAATAAAGTACCTGGTTTTCCTGAGTAAAATAGACGGAACATTATTGATAAACTTTATCTCTTGGCGTTAATATCAGAGCCTTCGTTATTAAACTGAGTTGTATTGTTTAATATAAAAGAATTAGGTTCTGTTTCTTTGAACGTTGGCATTTTATTAGATTTCACACTGTCAGTACCGTCTCGTAGTCATTTCTATAAAGTTATTTTTTACTAGACTATCTTTTAGTAGATAGCTAAAGTGAATGAACCATTACTCACCTATAAGGCTTTATATGACTCAATCTCTTCCATTGGCAATAATTGCTGGCGCAGGCTCTGGTTTAGGGCACACATTGTTAAGCCGCTTCGAAAAAAATGGCTATAAGGTTGTTGGTTTAAATCGTTCGCTCCCCTTAAAAACGGATTTTGATATTCGTGTTGTTGATTTAACTGATGAGCAAGCAACGAAGGGGGTAATAGAAGCCTTAATAAAAGAACATGGTGTGCCTAAAGTCGTTATTCATAATACGGCGCAGCTAGTTATTAAACCTTTAGCTGAAACAACGAGTGGTGATTTTGAAGCTTGCTGGCGTAGTATGGCGTTATCTGCTTTTGTATTAGCTAAATCATTGATGCAACCAATGGTTGATAATGGTGGTGGTACGTTTATTGTTTCGGGAGCAACGGCTAGTTTACGTGGTAGTGCTAAATTTTCCGCTTTCTCATCGGCTAAGTTTGCGTTGAGAGGCTTAACACAGTCACTTGCGCGTGAGTTTCAACCTCAAGGTATGCATGTTGTTCATAGTATATTGGATGGCATCATTGATACTGATAATAGCCGTTCATTACATAGTCTAGATCCTAACAAAATGATGAAACCAGAAGATATTGCAGATGTGTATATAGGGCTTTGCCAACAGCCTAAATCAACATGGACGCATGAATGTGATTTACGTCCATTCGATGGGAGCTTTTAACAGGAAGCATAGTAGCTGCTTAGAATTAAAAACAGTTAACTCATTCTATAAAGCAAACTTCGGTTTGCTTTTTTGTGCCTGAAGCAAGGCCTAATGAGATGAAGGTATAGAGACAATTGGCTACAGTTCGATGCAC
Organism: uncultured Psychromonas sp.; assembly: GCF_947489755.1. Classification (GTDB taxonomy): domain Bacteria; phylum Pseudomonadota; class Gammaproteobacteria; order Enterobacterales; family Psychromonadaceae; genus Psychromonas. Next base: position 120,641 of record NZ_CANLFB010000006.1, on the reverse strand, counting down.
TTGAATGTACTTCACCTCAATTCTGGATAAGCAAAGCGATACAACACCGCTATTTCCGTGGATTTCTGCGTTAAATTATCTCTCAATAACCCGTTATTGCTTCAATAATTCGCCTTGAGCTAGGCAAAGCTAACGGCACTGACTAGTCAAAAATATAACCCTATGATGTTAAATATAATGCCGCTTTCATTAAGCAGAATTGAATTCACTTAAATACAGTTGATTACAGTGAGGTTGAAATTTTTATCAAAAATAGACGGTCTTCTTAGCGGATAATTATCGGTATATTTCAAACGCTTTTACATGCACGTCATATGCTTTTTTATATTCATATATACGATTAAAGGATATTGATGGATTCAGTTAGTCAAATTGTATTAGGTAGTAGTCTCGCAGCGGTTATTGCGCATAAACAGTTGGGGCGTAGTACACTTGTTATTGGTGCTGTGCTTGCGACATTGCCTGATTTAGATGTGTTATTACCTGCAAGTGATGCTGTAACTCGTTTTATCGAACATCGTAGTTTTTCACATTCATTGTTTGTTTTGTTCCCTTTTGCTTTTCTCTGTTTTGGTTTCTTAAAAATCTGCTTGAAAAGAAAATTTACAAAAAGGGTTATTTCTAATCAACGTTTATTTTGGTTGTGCTGTTTACCTTTAGTGACTCACCCGATGCTTGATGCCTTCACCAGTTATGGTACGCAGTTATTTTGGCCGCTAACGGTTCACCCTCTCTCTATTGCTTCTATTTTTGCGGTTGACCCTTTGTATACACTGCCTTTATTAGTTGGCTGCGTTTATCTCTGGCGAAATGGCGATAATGAAAAGAAAGCTAAAGCGAGAGGTATTAATCAAATTGGTTTAATACTAAGCAGTGGTTATTTGCTGTTAGGTTTATTCCTACAAACTCAGGTTCAAAAAAGAGTAGAGGCTGTCCTACAGGTTAATAATATAGTGCACGATAAAATATTTATTTCACCATTATATCCAAATCTTAATTGGTGGGGCGCTATCGTGGTTGATAATGGCGTTTATTACAATGTGGAGGTGAATGTACTGGCAAGCACTGCTACGATATCGGTAAAACAAGATTTAGGTTATGGCCAACTCGATGTTTACCCACCTGCATTAACTTCTTTGGATTGGTTTACTAATGGCTTTATTCGTTTAGAAAATATTGAAGGGCAATTAGTGGCAACTGATTTGAGGATGAAGACAGGGCAGTTAGACTATGCTTTTAAATTTGCATTAGCAGAAATGAGCAATGATGGCTGGAAAACCATATCACCACTCAGATTGTAAAATAAGGTGATAACGGTTTATTATTGGTAGTGAGTATCAGAATAAAGTATTGAATTTAAATACTTTAAACGATGTTCAATACGGCTATCATTTTCTACTTTTCTGATCGGGTTATGACGGCCGTGATTAATGTTATACCATTTTGTTAGTGATAACCGTGTTTCATTTAGGCTTTTTAAGCAGCTTAAAAATAACGATTTTCTAATTCATTGACTGAAAGCGGCTTATCAAAGTAATAACCTTGCATTTTATTTACACCTAGCTTTAAGCAGAGGTTGAGATCGATTTCTGTCTCAATACCCTCAGCAATAACATCTAGTTCTAAGGATTGAATCATAACCACTAAGCCGGTTAAAAAAGGTTTAGTATTATCCTTAGGTAAGGCGCTTGGCATTAGGCTTTTATCGACTTTAACCGTATTAATTGGAAAACGGTGTAGATGTGAAATAGAAGAGAAGCCCGTCCCAAAATCATCTAATGAAATTTTACATCCTAAATGACTAATGTTGTGAATCATTTTAGTGCTGTTTTCTTGTTCAACTAATAAAGCGGTTTCAGTTAATTCAAACTCAATTTGTGAGGCATCTATATGGTGCGCTATTAAGGTCGATTTTATATGCTCAATTAATCCTTCATCGGTTAATTGGATTGAGGATAAGTTGATCGACATCGTCAATGTTGAGCCTTGTTTTCCCTGCCAAGCACTCAGCTGTTTAACTGCTTCAGTTATAACCCAACGTCCGATGTCTATAATTAGTCTCGATTTTTCCGCCACGGGAATGAATATATCAGGTCGCTGGCTCAAGCCTTCGATATCAAAGCGTATCAATGCTTCAACACCGATTATTTTACCGCTTTTTGAGCTAATTACAGGTTGATAGAGTAAGTAAAAGTCATTGTTTGTTAGCGCATGTCGTAATTGATTTTCAATTAAGAAATTTTCTAAAAATATTTCTTGCATTTTAGCTTCGAAAAAACAAAATTGATTACGACCATCACTTTTAGAACGATACATCGCAATATCTGCATATTTAAAGAGTTCTTTAACGTTGGTGCTGTCGCTTGGGCATAATGCGATACCAATACTCGCTCCTGAAGAGATTATATGAGAGCCTATTTCAAAAGGTTTTTGTAGTGATTCTATTATTCTTTTAGCCACGTTGCTGGCGCTGAAAGCAGACTCTAAATTCGTGAGTGTGATGGCAAATTCATCTCCGCCTAAACGAGCAAATAGTTCACTGCCACGTAAACAACTGGTGATACGTTTTGTCACTGCAATGAGTAATTGATCGCCTATATCATGTCCGTAGTTATCATTAACAAACTTAAAGTAATCTAAATCTATTAGTAGAAGGGCGAGGTTACTCTGCTCTCTTTGTTGTTTTTTTATTTCGTGACATAAGGACTCGTCAAAGTAATAGCGGTTAGCTAAACCAGTTAGATTATCTCGTTCTGCTAGTTCTTTAGTACGTTGATGGCTGCGAAGTAGTTCTTTTTCTAAGGATGCGCGCACTTGGGCGTTAGCGATTGCTCTTTGTAATCTAAAAGCATTGATCTCCGTCTTCACTAAGAAGTCTTGCGCACCCGCATTAATGCTGCTGATTGCTAATTTATCTTCTTTTGAGGTGCTCATCATGATGACAACGGTATTTTCTTTCGCTGGCATGCTTTTTAATTCAATTAATAGCTCAATACCGTTACGTTGTGGCAAGTTATAATCGAGTAACACAACATCAAATGCGGTATGTGCTAATACTTCAAGTGCCCGATCAACCATATCAACTTGTGTAATATTACATAAAATATCGCTTCGGCTTAATGCTCTGACGATCGTTTCTCTATCGATTCTATCGTCATCAACAATGAGTATGTTCATATCACTACCATATCCTTAAATCCTAACATTGATCTATGATCATTATTATTTTAGTTTTTATTCTTCGTTTAAATGCACGATTTCAAAATAGTTTTTTAACATATTAACCAGCCCTGAAAATCTCTCTCCGGTTTCTCCTTTGACAAAGTAACCTGCGATATGTTCACCATAACTAGATGCGATATCTGATTTAGCTTTGGACGTCGTCAATACAAAAACAACTAAGTCTGATAGCAAAGGGTCTGCTCGTAATGTTTGTAAAAATTCTATTCCTCCCATTCTTGGCATTTGTAAATCAAGAATAATTACCAATGGTTGAGATACTTTTTTGTCTTTTAACAATGCTAACGCTTCGATACCGTCGTATACCCTCGTTACAGGGTTAGTAATATTTTGTTTCTTGAAGCTACGCTTAATTGTCATTGCGTCAATATCGTCATCTTCTACAAGTAACAAAGTAATTTCATTTGCATTTTTCACATTCATTAGCCTTCATTAATTACGACTTTTAATCTGGTTTTTTATCTTTGATAAGATGATTGTTTTTATCGCTAATTTTGCTGGTTATTCGTTTCATGGTGACATCGTGAAATACAATCATTCATGTTCTGGGTTGAGTGGCCATAAAATATTTATTTTAGTGCCGCGTTTCCCATCTGATATAATATTGACACTTCCATGATAATGATCAACTATTCGTTTAATCATAGCAAGACCCATGCCACTTCCTTCAACTTTGTCTCGTGACTGTAATGTTTGAAACATTTCCATTGCTTTATCATGGAATGCTTCAGGGATCCCTGGGCCATCATCTTCTAGCGATATTTGATGAAACTTATCTTTGACTGCATAGTGGATAGTGATTTGGCCTGTTTTTTTATCGTGATGTTTTATTGAGTTAGAAATTAAATTTCTTAATACGATTTCAAATGGCAGTTGTGGAATGTTTATCTCAATATTTGGGGCGATACAGTTAAAGTTATCGTTGCTCTCCAATAATGAAAGAATGTCTTCAGCTTTCTCTGCTAAATTCACTTTATCATTGGCAACGGTAGCCAAATTTAAGCGAGAATAATCTAATAGGTCATCTAGTAGTTTTAACATGCGTTTGCTTCGCTGGCGTAATAGCACTAAATGCTCTTTAGATTCATCAGGCAATATATCTTCGCAGTCTTCTTCTATCCAACTCGCTAATTGTTCGATTGCATTGAGCGGTGACTTCAGATCGTGTGATGCAACATAGGAGAACTGCTCTAAATCACTATTAGACTTTTCTAAATTAATATTAGATTTCTCTAGTTTTTTGGTTTTTTCTTTTAATTCAGTCGTCATTTTGTCGGCATATTTTAATGCTTGTCTATTGGCTTTTGATAAATATAAAAACAATACCAATAGTAGGAAGTCAATAATTAAACCGCCGATAAGAATGATTGAAGATTGGTTTAAAGTGGTATTTTGTCTAAAGCTGATGTTTGATTGAATTGAAAATATCCAAGTGCGTCCGTACATCGATACGTCAATATCTTCAGAAAAAAGTGGAGATGGATCTACCATTAAATTGTCATCACTTGCGCTGTCATCAAATAGTAAATCTGCACCATCTGATATCTGAATACTGACATATCTGTTTTCTTTCGCTAATGCTCCTTTCATTAATTTTTCCATAATAAAAGGGGCATAAGTAACACCTTCAATTAATTTTCGGCGTTGTTTTATGTTCTCGGGTTTAAGGCCATTTTTATAAAATGGCGTGTAAAATAGAAAGCCCGGCGTTTGTTTATCATCTTGTACTAAGATAATGGGAGCCGTTAATAATGCTTTACCTGAGTCTCTTGCTTTTTTGATTGATGAATAACGATTACTTTCAAAAGCGATATCTAAACCAATCGCTTGTTTGTTTGACACTAGCGGTTCAACCAATGTGATCGGCCAATATTCTGGATTGCCATGAGTTGGGTGTACTTTATAATCAGGTCTTTCTTGATGCTGTTTTTGTAAGTAGTTATCTAATTCTTCAGGTTGTACATTATGAATAATGCCAAAACCGTTTATACCTGGATAATTGATATCTATCTGCAAGCTCTTTGAGTAAGTCGCCCATTGCTGAGAAGTGATATCTGAATCGACAGCGTCTATATAAGCAACGCCCCCCCAGAGTACATTTTCATAAAGTGTAATTCGTTCTTTAACTAAGTTAACGACTTTTTCTGCTTCACGTTCAAATTGAATCTCAAGCTTCTGTGACTGTTGAAATTGAGAGTAATACCAAGCACTAAATGTTAATACAACAGAAAGTAATACGATTAGCCAATGCATTGAATTCATTTCGCCAGCACGAACTAGCTTTTCTCTTTTGTCGTTATTTTGTAACCCATCATCCATTAGGGGTCTCCAGAATATTTTTATTAAAGGTAGTAGATTAAGGCGAGTGATATTTATTCATTTGATGAAGTAAAAGGCATCACTAATAAGTATTTATGTTGTATTTATTACCTAACCTTAGTTCTGGATAAACGCAGTGGTACAACCTTGCTATTTTCCGCAGGTTTCTGCGTTAAATTATCTTTCAATAACTCATTATTACTTCATAGAACACCTTGAATTACGTAAAACTAACACCGCTGACTAGTCAAAAAAGATAACCTTATTATTTTAAATATAATTCTGTTTTCATTAACCAGAATTAAGGTTACCTAATATAAAAGCGACTCATTATTAAAACGATTGCGGGCTCTCATACTTTCTTAATTCGGCTTGTTTTTTTATATTTATTTAATTGTCTTATTTAATCTAAACAAAAACATAACTTTTCTGCGCTTTGCTATATAAAATATTGTTAATAAGCTTAGTTTAATAGTGGCAATATAACCACCTATAATGAGCTATTAGACCGCTTTTGTTTGATTAATGATTCATTTAATTTGATCTTTTTGTTGTTTGTCTTGGATTTTTATTAAGAATTGATTAATTTAGCTTAATTTAGATTCAAATAGTAAGTGCATAACTGAGTAGGTTTTCATTTTACTGTCTTTATTTATCAGTCTTTTCTAATAACCTACACTGACCTTAAACCATCAATTTTATTACATCCTCATAAAAATTATCAATCGACCACTCGTTATTGTTGTAAACTTTTATAGCTTTAGCCACGGTATTATTCTTTATATTTACCATGTTTTTTATTAGATAAAGGGGGAAATATATTCCTGTCTTATATACCTACCTTAAAAACCTATGGTTAAATTTTAGTTGAACTGAATTAACACTTTTTTCATTTATAACTAATACTTTACATTCGTAGGTTGGTTATTGTCCTTGGATTGCTAATGATTCATCTTGTTTATTGATTAAGTAATATCTAAATGATTTGGATTTTAAGCAAACAATAAGAGGTATTAGATTGATGATTTATTCCTTAGGGTGTACTTTACCTTTAACCTTTTTAATTCTGCTTTAACGTCGATTTTTTATATTTAAACTTCATCGTAAATGACGCCTTTGTATTGATAAAAGAATTATTAACCTGTCAAAAGTTTAAATAGTAATGCCTTAAGGGGATTATGTGAGCGAATTTTTTATTACGATGATTTTTGTTGGCACAGGGCTATTAATAGCCAGTTTAATGACTACATTAAACATTTGTCGAAAGAGCAACAATTCAGCCTGGTACTTTCTTTTTTACTTCATTATTCTCTTTATTGTTGGTTATGCCGGCATTCTTTATTACTTTGTTTATTTTCAGCTGGATTCAATACTTGTATCAATCGTTGCTTGCATTTTGTTTGGTGGAGGTGGATTTGTTTATTTAGTGATAAAGCTCAGTTATAACAGTTTAGTCACTATTGAACAGGCTGTGGAAGACCAGCGTTATCAAGCTGAGCACGATATTTTAACTGGCTTACCTAACCGTAAAATGTTTTTTAGATATCTTTCTCAGATTATTAATCAATCAACGCCATGTTCGGTACTGTTTCTTGATTTAAACGATTTTAAACAAGTAAATGATTCATTTGGTCATTACTGTGGCGATCAATTGTTAATTGCGACTGCCAATGCATTAAAGTTTAACCTGACTGAGCACGGCTCTTTATACCGTCTGGCTGGGGATGAGTTTGCCATACTTTCTACTTATCAAAGTGAAAAGGGATTGCAACAGTGTATTGATTTAATTACTAACTCAGTAAAATCACCATTAAAAGTCGATAAACAGTTAATTAATGTGAAGTTCAGTATTGGTGTCAGTCATTATCCACAAGATAGTGTAGATATGTATGAATTAGTTAAGCATGCTGATTTAGCGATGTATGAAGCGAAAAGATCGGGTCAGACTTTAGTTTTTTATGATGCAGAGTTAAGTAATAGAGAAAGCGAGATTTTGTTAATGGTTAACAAAATAAAGAAGGCTATTGAACAGGATGAATTCTTATTATTTTTCCAACCATTGATTTGTACTAAAAGTAATCAACAACATGGCTTAGAAGTATTGATTCGATGGCCTCAACCTGATGGTGGCTTTCTTTCCCCTAGTGATTTCATCATGGTAGCTGAGCGCAGTAGTTTGATCTTATCAGTAACTAAATGGGTGGTTATTGAAGCGATTAAAAAGTTAAAAGAGCTAAAAAATGCTGGTTTTACAGGTGCGTTACATATCAACTTGTCTGCACAAGACTTAAAAAGTAATGCATTTTATGAATATGTTGCCGAGTTGTTTAAAGAAGATCCTTCAATAAGCAAAGTAATTATTTTTGAGATAACTGAAAGCGCGATGATGACTAATATTCAGGGTGCTAAAACTATGATCACATCATTAAACGCAATGGGGTTCCAGTTTAGCATTGATGATTTTGGTACTGGTTTCTCTTCGTTATCTCTATTAAGAGAGCTTTCTATTAAGCAGATTAAAATTGATCGTTCTTTTGTCAGCGGCATGTTAACTAAAAAAGCCGATTATGCGATTGTTAAATCTATCATTTATTTAGCGAAGCAATTGGAGTGTGAAGTCATTGCCGAGGGAATAGAGGACAGAGAGACTGAACAAGCGTTAATCAATTTAGACTGTCATTACTTACAAGGTTTTTATTACAGTAAACCATTATCAATTGAAGATATTAAACATAAATATTTAAACCATAAAGCCAACTAAAATAATTGCGCTATTTATAGTAACAATATCTAGTGAGTAAATTGATTACTTATTATGCCTTTCATGATATTTATTATGGGTTTATTACTCTTTCATTTACTCATCATCACTTCCTCTTTCTCCGAACATCTATCTTCTGACATTACCTATGTAATGCCATATAAATATCAATTATGATGCTGCTTTGATTTAAGATTCAAAAGAATGACAGTTGTTGAATAAAATAAAGTGCTAATAATACATTTAGAGGAAATATGAAGTTACAAGGTAAAGTATTAAATTGGAATGATGATAAAGGTTTTGGTTTTGTTGAGCCTAATGGTGGCGGGCAGCGAGCTTTTGTGCATATTAAATCATTCAAATATGGTTCGAAAAGACCTATCAATGGCGATGTCATTATTTATGAGCTAGTGAAAGAAAGTAATAATAAATTCAAGGCGATTGAGGTTCAATTTGCTAGTGATGCAAGAGAAGCCAATAAACGAAAGAAAACCTACAATAAACGCAGCGGTAGCAGAGCAGTAACTCATATATTCACTATTGCTTTTTGTGTTGTGCTAGTTGCTTCTACTGTAATAGGCAAGCTCCCTATTATTGTTATTGGGCTTTATGTTGTAATGAGTATCATCGCCTATATTGCTTATGCTATTGATAAGTCTTCTGCTCAAAGTGGACGTTGGAGAACCAAAGAAAGTACATTACACCTTTTTGCTTTACTAGGTGGGTGGCCAGGCGCTTTTTATGCTCAACAGCGATTACGACATAAGTCGATAAAAGAAGAATTTCAAATGGGCTTTAAGGTGACTATATTTTTAAATTTAATCGCTTTAATTTGGTTATATACCAAAAGTGGCTCTGACTTTTTACGAGTGGTTGTTATGCCGTTACTAGATTTTTAGTAAAAGGTTGAATTACTTGACATTTACTAACGAGAAATTAAATTGGCTGATTTAAAATGAGGAGCGATTGGTTGAAAATTAAATTGGATGATTTATCTGGAAATGAAATATTCTCTCTTCTTCAAGAGCACCTAGAGGATATGAGGGCAACTTCACCGCCTGAAAGTGTACATGCACTTAATTTAGAAGCATTAAAAGATCCTTCTGTGCAATTTTGGACTATTTGGGATGGCCAAATATTAGCAGGATGTGGCGCTTTTAAAAAACTGGATCCAAAACATGCGGAAATAAAATCGATGAGGACATCAAGCCTTTATAAAAACCAAGGTGTTGCTTCCAAACTATTAATGCATATTATTGAGCAAGCAAAACTATCGGGTATGAATCGATTAAGTCTTGAAACGGGGGCAATGGATTACTTTGTACCTGCACATGCTTTGTATCTAAAACATGGATTTAGTTTTTGTGCTCCTTTTTCTGATTATAAAGAAGATCCTAATAGTAAATTTATGTCATTAGATTTAGTTAAGATGTAGTCTAGGAAGTTGTTTCACTCTTAACCTTTTCTATTATTAATGTGCGAAATAGACATTTGGAGTCGCTAACTATTATGAATAAAATCGAAATTAAATATTGTAAAAAATGTCGTTGGTTAATGCGTTCATCATGGATGGCTCAAGAACTATTAAGTACCTTTGAGGATGAATTAGACGAAGTGTCTTTATTACCAGGTGAGGGCGGAATATTTGAGATGTTCGCTAATGGCATACTGATTTGGTCACGTAAAGAGAAGGGCGGTTTTCCTGAAATTACTGAGCTAAAGCAATTAGTTAGAAATATTATTGCACCAGATAAAGATCTTGGATGTATTGATCGAAAAACAGCTAAAAATACGACTAAATAAAAGTGCTTAACATCAAAACCTATCATTTACTGGAGTCATTATGTCTGTTATCGCAAATACACCTCATCCCCCTTATTATGCTGTTATTTTTACTTCGACTCGCACAGAAGGGGATGATGGTTACAATCAAATGGCAGATAGAATGGCAGAGCTGGCCGAACAACAGGTAGGATTTTTAGGGATTGAATCAGCAAGAGAAAGTATCGGTATTACTGTTTCTTATTGGTCTGATTTAGATTCTATTAAAAAGTGGAAGGCTAATACCGAACATATTGAAGCTCAAAAAATGGGACGACAATCTTGGTATGATTCTTTTAAATTACGAATCTCAAAAGTAGAACGAGATTATGGTCAATTAATCGATGAAGCTAATTAATGACAATAGATACTTTTTGGAAAGTTGCTGCTTAGTTTTTCTGATATAGGTGCTCTTCTGACAATAAGTATAGGCATAAATGAATAATGGTAGCAGTTAATTATCTTACTCTTCTTCTTTTTTACTTAAATCATGGATGACTAAATCTAAAGAGTGCATTAATTGTAGCGCTTGATCTGAGTTGATACTCGTAAATTTACAGCGTATTTCATCGGGTATATTTAGTGCCTTTAATTTTAGATCTTGGCCTGTCTTTGTTAGTTGAACAAGGCGTTTTCGTTGATCTTTTTCATCTTTAACAACCGCTAGTAATAATTTTTCTACCATTTTTTTTAGAATCTGAGTCATTGCACTACCATCTATTGCCGTTGTTTCAACAAGTTCTGCAATGGTTGTTTTATCCTCCTCCCATAAAGCCATCATAACGACATATTGTGGGTAAGTTAGGTTAATCTTGGCAAGCGGTTCTCGATATGCTCGGGCAATGCTATTGGATGCCATGTACAAACGATGACACAGTTGGTGCTTTAATTTTAACTGTTCAAATGACATAGCAATTCCCTTCAAATTTTATTTTATATTCTGCTTATTGTTATTATAGAGAGGATTTTAATTTGCATGCAAAGTATTTGCAATTACTATTTATCTTCGCTATTATTATTTTGTATACAAAATAAATTTATCAATCATTACAAATTTTGGAGTTCACTATGAATGTATTACAAGAAGTCGCTTATACAGCTAAAGCAACAGCAACTGGTGGCCGTGAAGGTATCGCTAAATCTGATGATGGTCGCTTAGATGTTAAATTATCAACTCCTAAAGCTTTAGGTGGTGATGATGGACAAGGTACTAACCCAGAGCAATTATTTGGTGCTGGTTATGCTGCATGTTTCATCGGTGCTCTTAAACATGTTGCTGGTGTTGAAAAAATAGCACTTCCTAGTGATTTGTTCATTAACTCTGAAGTTTCTATCGGTCCTATCGAAGGTGGTTTTGGGATCGCTGTTAAGCTTTCTATCTCACTAGGTGATATGGATAAAGCACAAGCAGAAGCGTTAGTAGAAAAAGCTGACTTAGTTTGCCCATACTCAAATGCAACACGTGGCAACATTGCTAAAGAACTTGTTATTCTTTAATTGTTAGTCTCTAGGTTATTTTGATATTACTTGTTTAGTATTGAATAGTATTAAGTTAAATACTAAGTATTATTGGTATTTATAATAACTAAAGATTACAAATAAAAGGCCTGTAATAGCTATCTATTACAGGCCTTTTTTGTTTTAAATAAACAGATAAAAGCTGACCTAAACCTCCAACCACAGTAATTTACTGAACTATTTTATTTGTTAAAACAAGTCATCTCATTTTCGGATAGTCAAAGCAATACAGCACTGTCATTTCAAGGGCGTTCTGCACTACACTATTTTCCAATCATCTATTATTTTAATAATTTGTCTTGAATGAGACTGAATTAACTGCACTGACTATTAAAAATATAACGATTAAATTGTATTTCCATTAACCAGAATTGAGGTTAAGCATAAAAAAAGAGGCTAACTTAAATGTAAGTTAGCCTCTTTTTATTTTAATTCATGCTGCAATGATTAAGTTGAATATATCCACTTTTTTCACTGAGATTAAATGGTGGTTAGTTATATTATTCTAGTTTGAATTTTTTAACTAATGAATCTAATTGTGAGTTTGCAGAAGCAAGGTTTTGAGTACTATCAAGTGTCTCTTGTCCACTTCTTGTTAGCTCTTGTACCATTTCGCTAATATTCGTCATATTACGATTAACTTCTTCTGTTACTGCACTTTGTTCTTCTGACGCTGTTGCTATTTGTGTATTCAGATCGTTAATATGAATAATGAAATTAGTCATATTATCTAAGCTATCTGTTACGCGAGCTGTATTTTCTGCAGTACGTTGACAGCTTGATCTGGTGACATCCATAGCGACCACCGCATTCTCTGCATCGTTGCTTAGGGTCGATAGTATTTTATTTATTTCAGCTGTGCTTGTTTGAGTACGTGCAGCTAATGAGCGGACTTCATCTGCAACCACTGCAAAGCCTCGACCTTGTTCACCTGCTCGTGCTGCTTCTATCGCTGCATTCAAGGCGAGTAAGTTAGTTTGATCTGCTATTTCACCAATCACACTCAATGCTTTAATAATTTCCTGCGTATTATCATTCATTGTGTTGATACTTGCCGACGCGGAGTCAACCTCATCTACCAGTGCTATCACACTATTTGATGCTTCTGTCACAATGGTTTTAGACAAGATAGCTTCATCGTTTGCTTTTTGTGTATTGAGTGAAGTATCTGCTGCATTTTGAGCTACCGTTTCAGATGTACTACTCATTTCTGTAATGGCACTGACCACTTGATCCGTTTCACTTGCATGCGTTAATAGCGCACTATTTACTTTAATTGATTGATCATTAAGTTGTTCAGTACTTCTAGTGATATGTACCGACGCTTGGGAAATATCAAGCATCATCGATTGTAGATAGATAATAAAGTTATTCACTGAACGACTGATATCACCTAATTCATCATCATAAACAATGGCAATACGTGATGTTAAATCTGCTTCACCCGTTGATAAGGTATCGATACGCTCTTTTAATGCTAGTAAGCTTTTAACAATAGCGCTAATGATCCAAATAACGATAACAAATGACAAAATAATTAATATTGTTGAAGTAATGACCACTGAGTAAACTTGTTCACCGAAAATATCTTCAGTCACACTTGTTAAACTTTCTTGAACAGCAATAATATCACTCTCATAAGCACCGGTTACTATAGTCCAACCCCAATCTGGGAATATTTTTCGAGCATAAGCTATTTTATTTTCATATTCTTTGGTAACTGGATTTTCAAACACTATTTTGACATTTGCTTCTGTTTTGCCTTTAAGGCTTTGTACAACTAATCTTGTGCTATCTATTGTTGAACCTACAACGTCTTTTTTGGGATGGGCAAGAATTTTTCCTGTTTTGTCTTGGATCCAAAAATAGCCATTTTTCCCATATTTTGCGATGGTTACTGCATGCAGCGCTTTTTGGATATTATTCATTCTAAGTGTACTAATATACTCACCACTAGCGATCACTATATTCAAAGGCTTAAAATAAAACGAAGCCGTTATTTTATCTTCTTTTTTATTGGTATTTGGATTTACGTAAGAGTATTGACTAAAACCTATATCACCTTTTTGAGCCGCAGCGATAATGTCTCTTACATAATATTTACCATCTGAGCTGAGGCTATCTAATCCACTTGTCCCTATGTAATTTAAATCATTTCCGTAGGCGACACTGACATAAGAAGAAGCATTATAGGCAAATAGATAACGACCGTCGTTCCAATGATATTGATTTAAAAAGGCATAAATACTTATTTCTGCTTCAATTTCTGAGTGACTATTTTTATAAATGCCTTCAATCATTGTTCTGAATTCTGACATTTCTTTGGTTAAGCTTTTTTTGATATTCTCTATTTTAGATTGTTCATAATAATCAGTAATTGCAAAAGAAAGGGTATCAACCTGTCCCTCAAGTTCTTCATTAAGCTCTTTTCCTAATTGAAAACTAACATTTTCCCTTTCTTTTTCGAGAACATAGTTTTCTGTTTCTAGCAGTGAATAGAGGAAAAAAGCAGCCATAATCAATAATGGCACGCATAACGTAGTAACAAGTTTAGTTTTGATAGTGAATTTTATTGGCACAGGTATTTCCCATAATAAGTAATTTTATTTCAACTATTCAATTGTAGGTAATAAGTTCAATTAATTCTGGTATTTGTTGTGATTTATTACACTTTTATTGATCTTCAGTAAATAAGGTATTGATTATGCTTAAATATAAGAGGTGAGTTTTAATGTAGAAGGTGATTAGACATTATAATGCTGTTATTGGAGCTGTAATTACAGGGGATTTTACGATATTGATTAACTTATTATTATGCTTTGTAATCGCTTACTAATCTAAATCTGAGTCATGTAAATTAAAAAAATAAACATTGTGAATGAATAGGTTGAAGAGATTGAATAGAAAGTAAGTTAGTATTGAAGGGAAAATAAATCAAAATAAAAAAGGGACTAATAAGTCCCTTTTTTATATCTGGCATTATTCTGGCAACAAGTTTAGTTTAATAAACGAGCGCGGATTGTACCTTCAATTTCTTTTAGTTTATCTAATGCAGTATCTGCATCTTCACTATTAACATCAATAACAACATAACCAATATTTTCATTAGTTTGTAAGTATTGTGCTGCGATATTGATATCGTTATCAGCAAACGCCAAGTTGATCTTAGTTAAGATACCTGGTTGGTTGCGGTGAATATGCAATAGACGACTTGCATTTTTATGAAGTGGTAAAGAGACTTCAGGGAAGTTTTTAGATGACAATGTAGAGCCGTTATCAGAGTACTTCACTAATTTACCTGCAACTTCATAACCAATGTTTTCTTGTGCTTCTTGTGTGCTACCACCAACATGAGGAGTCAGGATAACATTGTCAAATTCACGTAATGGAGATTCAAACTCTTCATTATTAGATTTAGGCTCAGTTGGGAATACATCAACCGCTGCACCAGATAATTTTTTGTTACGTAATGCATCACATAATGCAGGAATATCAACCACCGTACCACGAGCTGCATTCATGAAAATGGCACCGTCTTTCATTTGTGCAAACTCTTTAGCGCCCATCATATTTTTTGTAGAATCAACTTCTGGTACATGTAGACTGACTACATCAGACTTTTCTAATAACTCTTTCATGGTTGCAACTTGTGTTGCGTTACCTAATGTTAATTTACTTTCGATATCGTAGAAAGAAACATTGAAGCCTAGACCTTCAGCAAGAATACCAAACTGAGTACCGATATGGCCGTAACCAATAATACCTAGATTTTTACCACGCGCTTCATATGAAGCCGTTGCTGATTTATCCCACTCACCGCGATGCGCTTTAGCATTACGCTCAGGTACACCACGTAATAATAATAATGCTTGGCCAAGTACTAGCTCTGCAACACTTCGTGTATTTGAGAAAGGTGCGTTAAAAACGGCAATACCTTTTACTTGTGCTGCTGCTAAATCAACTTGGTTAGTACCAATACAAAAACAACCAATTGCCACTAGTTTGTCTGCTGCTGCTAATACTTTTGCTGATAAGTTAGAGCGCGAGCGAATACCAATAAAATGAACATCTTTAATTTTTTCGATTAAATCATCTTCACTTAACGATGTTTTAATACTTTCGATATTGTTGTAACCAGCTTGAGTAAAAGTATCAACTGAACTCTGGTGTAAACCTTCTAAAAGAAGAATTTTGATTTTGTCTTTATTGAGTGAAAACTTAGTCATTGTATTTCCTTGAGCCTTATTTAAAGGTGGATGGACAGCAATTTTGAGAATGATTTTAGTACCTGTAAAATAGCAAAAATAGTTGTAATTGGGAATCTGAGACTGTTGTTTCTTATATTATAAATCGAAACAACTTATTACAATTTCATTGCTATTATTTACATAATGTTTGATCTATTCACTTAGTTTTATTAAATAGTAAGCAAATAGATCATAAATAGAGTGTTAACTGAGATTATTTCAGTGTTTTAACGCCATCTTCAGCGCCAACTAAAACAACATCAGCAGCACGGTTTGCAAATAAACCGTTTGTTACAACACCGACGATTGAATTTATTTGATTCTCTAGTGTTAATGGCTCAGCAATTTTTAAGTTATGCACGTCTAAAATAACATTACCGTTATCAGTGATCACACCTTCTCTGTAAACAGGGTCGCCGCCTAGTTTAACGAGTTCACGAGCTACGTAACTACGTGCCATAGGAATCACTTCAACAGGTAGAGGGAAGTCACCTAAAATATCAACATTTTTAGTGTCATCAACAATACAGATAAATTTATCTGCGACTGCTGAAACAATCTTTTCACGAGTTAACGCAGCACCGCCGCCTTTAATCATGTGATTATATGAGTTAATTTCGTCAGCTCCGTCAACATAAACACTTAACTCAGAGACTTCATTTAAATCAAATACTTCGATGCCGTATGATTTTAGTTTATCAGTTGAAGCTTCTGAACTGGATACTGCGCCTACAATGCTATTTTTTATTGTTGCTAGGGCATCAATAAAATGATTAACCGTTGAACCTGTACCAACACCAATGATGGTATCTTTTTCAACGTATTCTAAGGCTGCATAAGCGGCTGCTTTCTTCTTATCATCTTGAGTCATGACTTGTATCCTGTTGAGTGAGCGTGAGTCTTGAAAGTGGCGCGATTATACCCCTAATTACGCTGTAATTTTAAGCTCTATTTACTAAAAACCAGTAAATAATTGTGCTTATTATTTTTCATAATTTAATTGAGAGTTGAATGAAGGGGTAATTAAGAACTTTCATTCAGAAAAATGGAAATGTTGCAGAGGAGTCATTATTTCAGGTAAAGGCACATCCCACTCTTGTATTGGCAATAAATCAACACACTGACAGTTATGTGCGACTCCGATTGGATAAGGGCCTATCTTGTCAGAAAACCAAGGTGCTAATAAACGGTCGTAATAACCGCCTCCCATACCGATACGGTTTCCTTGCTGATCAAAAGCAACCAATGGAGTGAATACAATATCTAAGTTTTCGGGTGAGCAAGTGTGTAAATAAGACGTTAAACTTTTTGAAGTTGAAGTTGAAGTAGATTCATTGTCATGATCTTCATTATCAGCATCGATATGATCAACGATAATGTCGAGTCTAGGTTCTTTAATACCGTAGCGATTTTTAATCATTATCGTATTTTCTTGATAAGCTAAAAACAATAATTCACCAACGTTAGTCGGGTGGACAACGGGCAGATAAACCTGCTTTTTTTGTTGCCAGCACCATTCAATAAAGTTATGTAAATCAATTTCACCATCATGTGCAAGCGTCACTGAAATATGTTGTGCTTGTTGTACTTTAGGATGTTTAACTAAATAGGTTAGTAGTTGTGATGAAGCTTGCTGTTGTTGCTCGGGTAATAAAGCGTTGCGTGCAGCACGAACTTGTTGACGAATAGC
Organism: uncultured Psychromonas sp.; assembly: GCF_947489755.1. Lineage (GTDB taxonomy): Bacteria > Pseudomonadota > Gammaproteobacteria > Enterobacterales > Psychromonadaceae > Psychromonas. Next base: position 103,045 of record NZ_CANLFB010000006.1, on the reverse strand, counting down.
ATTTCGCTGTTGGGAAATATTATCGGGCATATTAGACATCATATTATTCGAATTGTTGGTTAAACAGGTTGTGTCAGTAACATAACAAATATGTTGTGAGTTAGCACTGCTAAATCATATTTTATGATGGGTGAGAAAGAGTTGAAGGAAAAATTAAAAATGTATAAATCTTAAGGACAAAGACTTAAAAAGATAACCCAAGGATACCGCTTTTGACTGTGACCTTGAACCCGAAGGTCAAGGTTGGCGTATTGATGTCTACCGCAGGTTTCTCGATACGAGTCGAGCTTACACAATAGCAAAGCAAAACAATTCACCAGGGTAATACTTATCGGCTCAGGGACTTAGTCAAGATTAACGAGTACCCGAGGGTTGAATAAACTGTACCTACATTTGAACAGTATTAAAAGGGTTTTTAGGAAAAAAGTTGAAGTTTGTTGCTGCTTGATTGTTTTTTAAACATGACAACAATGTTATTAGTCACAGAATTATTTCATGGGCTAAAATAACCCCTTTATGGGTCATAAATTATTACGAAATAATACAACTGCTTATATTTATTTATATTTGAAACTGAATTTTTAGGGGCTCGGAAGCGGACTTAAAATGTATTTGAGAAAATATTTTATCTGCTTTTACAACTACATTTAACATTTCTTAAAATAAAGGCTTTAATGCCAATCAGGATTAATAAATGATGAGGCCATTATTTAGATTGGTATATGCATTGGTAGGTTGGTATATGCATTGGTAGGTTGGTATATGCATTGGATAACACCGAGTCAGCCAAAGTAGTGCTTATTTGGGAGCCGGTGTTGTTTGTTAGAAAAGGGCATAAGAAAAACATTAAGGAAATGAATTAAGCTTTTAATTAAACAATTAATTAAACAATTAGTTAAACATATAGTTAAGTATTAAATTAAATATCTAGCTAAGCATGCTCATTATTAACGTTATTCTTTAATTGTTGTTTTATTCAATGCACCATTAATTGCATCTTGAAGTTGTTGAATACGTTTATTTAATTGGTCGGTTTGTTCTTGAGCTTCTGCTTTAATGGTATTTAATTGATGGCGATAATTTAATGCGGCCATTACCACTAGTTGTTCATTTCGTAACGTTCTTCCGCTACTTTTCATTTCTTTTAAATGCTCATCTACCTGAGCCACGGTACTTAATAAGTTTTCTTGCTCACCGTCAGGGCAGCCGATTTTATATTGTTGGCCTAAAATAGTTATATCAAGTTGCGCCATAATGCCCCCGTTAGTGTTACAGAATAAGGGAGTAATCAGTTTCCCTAAAAAAAATGTCATATAGTGGGCGAACTATATCGACCTAGCTATCAAGTTTCAAGTACTTACTAGCGACGAGATCCTCTGGATGATAGAATAGTGGCACTATCCTTAGTTTATTAAGAGTGTCGCTATGAGTTCTGCCGTTCTACCAAGTTTTGATAAAATTTCGCAAGCCCTTGACAGTGCTGATCTATTCACCAATGCAGCAGAAACACATGGCGTGTTATCTGGCTTTGTTTGTGGTGGCGTTGCCCTTGACGATAAAAGCTGGCAGTCATTATTTAATGATGTTGTTAATGAAGGCATGGCGCTACCACAAGCGCTGAAAAGGTTGGTTTCAAACATTTATGCTGATGTTGTTAAACAATGTACGGATGATGGTTTGGGCTTTAATTTACTTTTACCTGAAGATGACAAGCCGCTAGATGAACGAGCAGAAGCAATGGCACAGTGGGCACAAGGCTTCTTAGTGGGTTTTGGTATGGTTCAACAGGCGCTAAATCAAGCGTCGGATGATGTTCAAGAAGTGATTCGTGATATTCGTGATATTTCACAGTTATCTTTAGACTTTGAACAAGAAGATGAAGACTCAGAAATTGCTTTTACTGAAATTGTTGAGTACCTTCGTGTCAGTGCTATGTTATGTTTTAATACTTTTTCTCGTCATACACTGTTACCTGTTTCTAAGACTCTGCATTAAAAGTGAGACCCCATGACTGAATTTATAACCCGTCGTAATGTATTTGCTAATAGCATGCTGGATAACAGCATGGCTATTTTTCCTGCTAATGAAGAATTAACGCGTAGTAATGATACTGAATTCCGTTTTCGTCAAAACAGTGATTTCTATTATCTGTGTGGATTCAATGAGCCTGATGCTTGTTTGTTATTGATTAAAAAAAATGGACAATTAAGCACGGTTTTATTTAACCGTAAAAAAGATAAAACTGCAGAAATTTGGCATGGTTATCGTCTCGGGCAAGCTGATGCCATTATCCAATTAGAAGTCGATCAAGCATTTCCTATTGATGATTTTGAAGATAAATTAAGTGAACTATTAACCGGTATTGAAAGTGTATATTACCCAGTATTAAGTGGCTTAGCATTAGACCAAAAACTACAAGATGTACTCAATAAATTACGTAGCCGTTCTCGAAGTGGTTTGATTGCGACCAATCAATTCTTAAATTGGAAACCACAGCTACATGAAATGCGTCTATTTAAAAGTGAAGCTGAAAAGCAAATCATGCGTAAAGCCGGTGAAATATCTGCCTTGGGCCATGTTCGTGCTATGCAACATTGTAAGCCCGGTATGCTTGAGTTTCAGTTACAGTTAGAAGTTGAATATGAGTTTGCTAAACAAGGTACTCGTGACGTTGCTTATAACAGTATTGTTGCCGGCGGTAATAACGCTTGTATTTTACATTACACAGAGAATGACCAACCGTTAAAAGACGGTGATTTAGTGCTAATAGATGCAGGAGCAGAATACCAAGGCTATGCAGGTGATATTACACGTACTTTCCCCGTTAACGGCCGATTTTCTAAAGAGCAAGCGACCATTTATCAACTGGTATTAGATTGTCAGTTAATGGCCATTGAGCAAGTTAAGCCAGATTCAAGCGTATTAGGTATTAACAAGTTAGTGGTGCGTAAAATGTGTGAAGGTTTATTGGCTTTAGGTATTTTACAAGGGGACATTGAAACCTTAATTAAAGAAGATAAACATAAAGCATTCTATATGCATGGTTTAGGGCACTTTATTGGTTTAGATGTACACGATGTGGGTAACGCTGGCACTATTGACCAACCGCGTTCATTAGAAGCGGGCATGGCCATTACTATTGAGCCGGGTCTCTATATTAGTCATGATGCTGATGTTGAAGATCGTTGGAAAGGAATTGGTATTCGTATCGAAGACGATGTCATCGTTACTGAAAATGGATGTGAAGTCTTAACGTCTGCTGTGCCTAAAAGTATCCTAGAAATTGAAGCTTTAATGAATGGCTAATCAAACTCATATAGAAACAACATCAAAAATTACCGCAAACACTGCATTATATGATGTAGTGATTGTTGGTGCTGGTATGTCTGGCTCTTTATTGGCATTGTCGTTATTAAAGCAAAACTCACAGCTTAAGGTGTTATTGCTTGATGAAAATGCACAAAGAGGCGACCATTCGGCGCCCACAATAGCTAAGCAAACTCAACCAGAGAATAGCAATCCAAGTTTTGATGGACGTTCTATTGCCCTTAATGCGGGGACAGTAGATATTTTAGATGGCTTGTCGTTGTGGTCTGATATCAAAGTGAATGCACAAGCGATTGAGCAAATTCAAGTTTCTGATAAAGGTTATTTTGGGGCTGTTGAATTAACGCCTGACAATAAAAACACCGCGTTTGGTTATGTGGTTGAGTTGCGACATGTCGGAAAAGTTTTATCGAATGCGTTAGCAACATTTTCATCTTTAACTACGTTATATCAGGTGAAGCTAGATAATATACAACAAACGCTGAACTCGGTTACTTGTGAATTAAGTAATGGCCAATCTATCGACGCGAAGTTGTGTGTTGGTGCTGATGGTAGTCATAGCCAAGTGAGAGAACTCGCTAATATCAGTAGTACGAATGTTGCTTATCAACGTAGTGCAATCATTTGTAATGTGAGTTGTTCTCAACCTCATCACAGTGTTGCCTATGAACGTTTTACTAAAAGTGGCCCCATTGCTTTATTACCGCTAACAAAAAATCGTTATTCTTTAGTTTACTGCGTTGAAGGTGACCAAGCTGAATCGATCGCTGACTTACCTGATTCACTGTTTTTAGCTGAACTACAGAAAACCTTTGGTTACCGATGTGGTTTATTTGAAGTAGCCGGTAAGCGTGATATTTATCCTTTAAGCTTATTAAAAACGACAAAGCCAATCGCACATCGTGTTGTGTGTATTGGTAATGCTGCACATAGTCTACATCCTGTGGCAGGACAGGGATTTAATTTAGGCTTAAGAGATTTGTTTGTATTGGCAAAAGTCATTGTAGAATCTGATGTTGAACAGATTGGCTCATTTTCAATGCTAAATCATTATTGGCAATGCCGAGCAAAAGATCATCATCGTACTATTTTAATGACCGATAGTTTAGTACGCGTGTTCAGTAATCAATATCCTGTATTAAGTATTCCTCGCAATATTGGTCTTCAGGCAATGAGCCTTTTTCCGTTTTTATCTCAGCCTATTATCGAGCAAGCAAAAGGTCAGTTTGATTTGTTTAAAAGAGAGAGTTTATCATGATGCAGTCTTATGACGTGACCATAGTCGGTGGCGGAATGGTTGGGTTAACCTTGGCTAAATCATTAGCTAACAGTCATTTGTCGATCGCGATTATTGAGGCTAATGAAACGACTGACTTATCAGCAACACCTGAAAGCCGAGTCAGTGCAGTGAGTTTCGCTAGTAAAACTATGCTTGATAATTTAGGCATTTGGCCATTATTGAAAGCACAGCGCATTACGCCTTACCACACCATGCAAGTATGGGAAAAAGACAGTTTTGGCAAAATAGATTTTGCTGCCGAACAAGTGAATCAACAAGATTTAGGTTACATCGTAGAAAATAAAAATCTGCAACAAGCACTCTTAAACGGTGTAAAGCAACAAGAAAATGTCACTTTCTTTTGCCCTGACTCGTTACAAAATATGGCTATTGGTGATGGTGAAGCTTGGTTAACCTTGAGTAGTGGTAAACAATTAACGTCAAAATTAGTCGTAGCAGCTGATGGTGCTAATTCATGGGTGAGGCAGCAACTTAATATTCCATTAACGCAATGGGATTATCAACATAATGCGATTGTAGCAACAGTAAAAACAGTCGAGCCACACCAAGCTTGTGCACGCCAAATATTTACAGGGCAAGGGCCTCTGGCATTTTTGCCTTTATACGATGAAAATATCTGTTCAATTGTGTGGTCTTTACCGCCAATGCAAGCAGAGATGTTATTAGCCCTGGACGACCAAGCATTTAATCAACAACTAACTCGCGCTTTTGATAATCGTTTAGGGTTATGTGAAGTGCAAGGTGAACGTAAAAGTATTCCTTTAAGTATGCGTTATGCAAGAGACTTTGCTAAACATCGCGTTGCGTTAATTGGCGATGCAGCCCATACGATTCATCCGTTAGCGGGACAAGGAGTTAACTTAGGTTTATTGGATGCTGCGTGTTTAGGGCAAGAAATATTACAAAATGCATCATTAGGTAACGATATCGGCCTGTACAATAATTTACGTCACTTTGAGCGCTGGCGTAAAACAGAAGCAACAGAGATGATCGCGTCGATGGAGTTGTTAAAGCAACTATTTAATGGCGTAAACCCTGTGCAAAAAGTATTAAGAGATGTTGCACTGTTAATGGCGGATAATATTAGCCCATTAAAAAAACAATTTATTAAACAGGCAATGGGGTTAGGCGGTAATAAACCTCATTTATGTTTGCCAATGGCATCGGTTGAATAAATTAATACTGATAAATTTTTAACGATACTTGTTGTTTTTTGGCATTTGCCCTGAGAACAGGTATATTAGCGATAATTTTACTTACGCCTTTGATTGAAACGATACTTTATTAATAAAGCTTTTAATAAATTGTATCCAGATTGAAGGTTTCAAATACCATAAGAGCGAAATAATATGATCATTAAACCAAAGATTCGTGGCTTTATTTGTACAACTACACACCCAACGGGTTGTGAAAAAAACATTCAAGCACAAATTGAATACACTAAAAAACAAGGCAAAATTGAAAAAGGCCCTAAACGTGTATTAGTGATTGGTTCTTCTGCAGGTTACGGCATGTCATCTCGTATTGCTGCTGCATACGGAAGTGATGCATCAACTATCGGTGTTTTCTTCGAAAAACCTGCGACTGATCGTAAACCAGGTTCTGCTGGTTGGTACAATAGTGCCGCATTTGAAAAGCAAGCGAAAGAAGATGGCCTATACGCTAAAAGCGTTAATGGCGATGCATTCTCTAATGAAACAAAGCAGCTTGTTATCGATACAATCAAAGCTGACTTAGGACAAATTGACGCAATTATCTATTCAGTTGCAGCGCCTGTGCGTAAATTACCTGATACAGGTGAAGTGATTCGTTCAAGTCTAAAACCAATTGGTGAAACTTACACTTCAACTGCTATCGATACTAACAAAGATGTGATCATTGAAGCATCAGTCGAGCCTGCAACAGAAGAAGAAGTTGCAAATACTGTCACGGTAATGGGCGGACAAGATTGGGAACTTTGGATGAACGCACTAGCAGATGCTGGTGTATTAGCAGAAGGTGTTAAAACTGTTGCTTACTCTTACATCGGCACTGAATTAACATGGCCTATCTACTGGAATGGCGCATTAGGTAAAGCAAAATTAGATTTAGATCGTGCTTCTACTGCTATTCAAGCTCAATTAACACCTTTAGGTGGCGAAGCTTATGTTTCAGTACAAAAAAGTGTTGTAACACAAGCAAGTTCTGCTATTCCAGTCATGCCTTTATACCTTTCAATGGTATTTAGAATCATGAAAGAAAAAGGCTTACATGAAGGTTGTATGGAACAGATTCACCGTCTGTTTACGACACAATTATTCAAAGCGGATGGTTCTGCCCCTACAACAGATGAAGCACGTCGTTTACGTCTTGATGATTGGGAATTGCGTGATGAAGTACAACAAGCTTGTACAGACTTATGGCCACAAATTACTACTGAAAATCTGTTTGAATTAACAGACTACCAAGATTACAAAGATGAGTTTTTACAATTATTTGGTTTTGGTATCGATGGTGTTGACTATGATGCTGAAGTTGAAACTTTAGTTGAGTTTGACTGTCTATAAACGGCATTAAGTTGTAGATAATTATTAAAAAATACCTGCTTATTGGCGGGTATTTTTTTAACCAAAAAAGAATGGTTTGTTTTATCTCGCATTATCATTTTGATTTATAGTTAAAATAATCCACGACTTTTTTGTTGCAACTTGATGGTAAATAATTAAAATTATGGCCATCGGTATGTAGCGCAGCTTGGTAGCGCACTGTCATGGGGTGTCAGGGGTCAGAAGTTCGAATCTTCTCATACCGACCAATTCCTCTTTTATTACCTTTCCTCTTATATAAAGGACGTTTCATGTCTCGTTTTTCATTACCTGAGTCTCAATTATTAAAAGAAGTTCAAACCGTATTTGAAGTGCAAAGTGCAGCGATTAGCGCACACAGTAAATTAGTCGGAGAACCTTACTTACAAGCTTTATCATTAATGAAAAACTGCGAAGGACGAGTGATCGTTTGTGGTATGGGGAAATCAGGGCATATCGGTACTAAGATCGCAGCTACACTTGCCTCTGTTGGTACACCCTCATTCTTTATGCATCCAGGTGAAGCATTTCACGGTGACTTAGGTATGGTGACCAAAGATGACGTATTATTACTGATCTCATACAGCGGTGAAACGGATGAACTATTGAAAATCATTCCTTCACTACAACACTTCGGTAATAAAATCATTTCGATTACCGGTGGTAAAACCTCTACATTAGCTAAACATTCTGATGTTGTATTAGATGCAAGCGTCGAAAAAGAAACGTGTCCAAATAATTTAGCTCCGAGTACATCAACTACACTGACTTTAGTGATTGGTGATGCTTTAGCCAATACCTTAACCTTAGAGAAAGACTTTAGTCCAATGGACTTTGCTCGTTTTCATCCAGGAGGTAGCTTAGGTAAGCGCTTATTAACATTTGTGCGTGATGAGATGCGTAGTGATAATTTACCCATCGTTTCTGCTGATACATCAGTAACCGACGTATTGATGGTGATGACTGAAACACGTACCGGATTAGCATTAGTGCTAGATGGCGATAACCTACAAGGTGTTATTACCGATGGCGATGTTCGTCGATTCTTAATCGCGGGTGAAAGTATTGTTGATAGCCAAGCATCACACTTAATGAACTCAACACCTCGATTAATCTCAGCATCTGCGCGTTTAACTGAAGCAGAAGAGTTAATGCGTGAAAAACACATTAAATGGTTAGTTGTGAGTGAAGATGGTAAAAAAGTAGATGGCATTATTGAGTGGGCTCAATAAGTTATAAACTGCTGAGTGGGCTCAATAAAATTAACAATAGCTGAGTGGGCTCAATAAAGTTAAAACAGCTGAGTGGACTCATAGAGTTAAAATAGCTGAGTGGGCTCAATAAGGTTAACAATAGCTTAATCGGCTTAGTAAGGTTAACAATAACTGAGTGAGCTAATAAGCTAAAATAACAGAATGGTTTAATCAGTTAAAACAAACGGGTAGGTTTAATAAGTTAAAATAGCTGAGTGGATTTAGTCAGTTTTAAGTACGTTAACTCTATCGCTTCAACCTACTTCATTAAAAAAGGGTGAACATTTACATGTTCACCCTTTTTAGTTTTAAAGTCTTACCCTAAAGTAAGTATCACTTTTAACTAATTTAATCGGTCTTTTAACTGCCACATTTTAAATACACCAAAAAAGAATATAGCGAATCCCTCTTTTTTAGTTAATTTTAGTTTCTCAGCAAATGCTCCGTAAATAACTAATAACTGAATGGCATGCATGGCCACTACAAAAGCGAGTAAAAAGTAAAAGGCGAGGGCGGCTTTACCAGGGAAAGGAAAAAATAAGTTAGCAATTAATAATCCCCAAATAATGATCATTAACGCTTTAGCAAAGGGAATAAAGTACTTCATAATTAACCTCTGCTAAATAATAGGTAGCGAACTTGACCGGATGTTTTTTCTTTTAACAATTCCCAATTATCAGGTGTTGTTAACGTGGTTAATGTATTTTCAACTTCGACATAAACCAGACAATTTTCGGCTAAATGGCCTTGAGATTCTAATTGTTCAATACAAGGTTGTGCTAAGCCTAAATTAAATGGTGGGTCAACGAACACCACATTGTATTGTTTAGTAGCAGGCTGTGTTAAATACTTTAGAGAGTCACCTTGAATAACTTGCGCGTTGTCTACTTTAAGCGCATCTATATTGCTTTGTAATTGATTCGCGACTTGCTTATCAAGTTCTAAAAAAGTGCAACATTTGCTGTAACGAGATAATGCTTCGAAGCCTAAGCTGCCACTACCACTAAAACAATCTAAGCAGTTTGCATCACGAATATCATGCATTAACCAATTAAAAAGTGTCTCTTTGGTACGATCTGTTGTTGGACGTAAACCTTGTTTATCTTTGACTGGTAACTTTTTTCCTCGCCATTGACCAGAGATTAATCGGATAAATCCGTCACTAGTTGGCTTTCTACTTTTTTCTTTGGGTGAAACACGTTGATTTTTACGCATATTATTTTTAGTCCGGCAAGCAATAGTGTTAATATAGCAGTTCAATACACTTGCTATTTTAGCAGGGTAAACAGGTTGTTAGTAAGGTTTTTAATTAATGTCTAAGAAGAAAGGATTGTTTTCATGGTTTTCTAAAAAGCCAGCGAAGGAAACAGAGCAAGAAAAAGCTGAATTATTAGTTCGTGAGCAGGCAGAAAAAGCAGCAGCGGAAGAAGCCCAACAACAAGCTGAACTGTTAGCGCGTCAGCAAGCAGAGAAAGCCGCTGCCGAAGAAGCCCAACAACAAGCTGAGTTGTTAGCGCGTGAGCAAGCAGAGAAAGCGGCTATCGAAGAAGCCCAACAACAAGCTGAACTGTTAGCGCGTCAGCAAGCAGAGAAAGCGGCTGACGAAGAAGCCCAACAACAAGCTGAGTTGTTAGCGCGTCAGCAAGCAGAGAAAGCGGCTATCGAAGAAGCCCAACAACAAGCTGAACTGTTAGCGCGTCAGCAAGCAGAGAAAGCGGCTGACGAAGAAGCCCAACAACAAGCTGAGTTGTTAGCGCGTCAGCAAGCAGAGAAAGCGGCTATCGAAGAAGCCCAACAACAAGCTGAATTAGAAGCCAGAGAGCAGGCTGAAATAGCGGCGCAAGAAAAGGCTGCTGCTGAAGAAGCACAAAAGCAAGCAGAGATATTCGCACGGGAGCAAGCTGAGTTAGCTGATCAAGAGCAAGCCGCTGAAGAAGCTAAACAAGTTGCAGCTTTATTAGCAAAAGAACAAGCAGAACTTGCCGCCCAAGAAAAAGTAGCTGCGGAAGAAGCTCAACAACAAGCTGAATTAGAAGCTCGAGAGCAAGCTGAAATAGCAGCGCGAGAAAGGGCAGCTGCTGAAAAAGCACAACAACAAGCTGAAATATTCGCTCGGGAACAAGCAGAGTTAGCTGCCCAAGAGCAAGCCGCTGAAGAGGCTAAACAAGTTGCAGCCTTATTAGCAAAAGAACAAGCAGAACTTGCAGCGCAAGAAAAAGCAGCTGCGGAAGAAGCGCAACAACAAGCAGATTTGTTAGCACGTCAACAAGCTGAACTTGAAGCCCAAGAGCAAGCCGCTAAAGCACGAGCTGCTTATCAAGAAGCACAACGAAATGCTGAAGTTGCACGCCAACAAGTAGAGCAAGAGCTTAACGAAGAAGTTGACGCTGAAGTTGAATTGACATCGACAGTTGTCGAAGAGCCTGAAAAATCAACAGAGTCTGAAGAAACTGATGAAACTAAAAAACTGGGATTCTTCGCTCGTTTTGCCAATAGTCTAAAAAGAACACGTCTCAGCATCGGTAGTGGCTTATTATCTTTATTTAAAGGTAAAAAAATCGATGATGATTTATTTGAAGAGTTAGAAGAGCAGTTAATTGTTGCTGATATTGGTGTTGAAACAACATTACGTATTATTCAAAACTTAACGGACCATGCTGATAGAAAACAATTAAAAGACGCAGAAGTACTTTATGAATTATTGAAAAAAGACCTTTCTGAGATCTTAGACAAAGTTGAACAACCTTTAGTTATCGACGAAACAAAGAAACCTTACGTTATCTTAATGGTAGGGGTTAATGGTGTAGGTAAAACGACCACTATTGGTAAGCTCGCTAAAAAATACCAAAACGAAGGGAAATCAGTGATGCTTGCTGCGGGTGACACATTCCGCGCTGCTGCTGTTGAGCAGCTACAAGTCTGGGGAGACCGTAATAATATCCCTGTCATTGCTCAGCAAACAGGTGCAGACAGTGCATCAGTATTATTTGATGCAATGGATGCAGCTCAAGCTCGTGGCGCTGATGTATTGATTGCAGATACCGCAGGGCGTTTACAAAATAAAGAACATTTGATGGGCGAGCTTGCAAAAGTTGTGCGCATTATGCGTAAAAAAGATGAAACTGCACCACATGAAATAATGTTAACGATTGATGCGGGCACGGGTCAAAATGCTATTAGTCAGGTTAAGTTATTTAATGAGGCTGTGGGGTTAACTGGTGTCACGTTTACTAAGTTAGACGGCACAGCAAAAGGCGGTATTATTTTTTCTATCGCCGATCAATTCAAACTCCCAATTCGTTATATCGGCGTGGGTGAAGGCATTGATGACTTAAGAGAGTTTAATGCTAAAGAATTTATTGATGCGCTTTTTTCTAAAGAAGATGAATCATAACAGGGTAAAAACAGACAATGATATTATTTGAAGAAGTCAGCAAAATTTATGGCGACAATCAAATCGCTTTAAATAAAGTGGATTTTCATTTAAAACAAGGTGAAATGGCTTTTTTAACAGGTCATTCAGGCTCTGGTAAAAGTACTCTATTAAAGTTAGTCAGCTTAATGGAGCGTCCAACAACAGGTCGAATTGTTTTAAATGGTAATGATATCAGCCATATTAAAGGTAATGATATTCCTTACTTACGTCGCCATATTGGTATGATTTTTCAAGATCATCGTTTATTAATGAATCGCACGGTGCTTGATAATGTAGGCTTACCTTTATTGATTGAGGGCTATAGTAGTTTTGAAATAAGACGTCGTAGTTTAGCTGCATTAGATAAAGTAGGGTTAACAGGTAAAGAACATGCTTTTCCTATTAATTTATCGGGTGGTGAACAACAACGTGTTGGTATTGCACGTGCAATCATTAATCAACCGCCACTACTATTAGCTGATGAACCGACAGGTAATTTAGACCCGAAATTATCATTAGAAATTTTAACTTTATTTGAATCATTAAATCAATTTGGTATGTCAGTACTGATCGCGACACATGATTTAGGTCTGATTGCTAAAATGCGTTACCGTACATTAACATTAAAAGAAGGCGACATGATTAATGATGGCTTATTAAGGGAGCGTAATGAGTAATTCAAAAGGTGCAAAAAGAAAGCTATCGGGCTCTCCTAAAATTAACAAAGTTTCTTTTTTAGGACGTATTAAAGCGTCATTCAGTCAACACATACATCAATTATCAAATAGTTTTTTTGAGTTATGGAAAACACCTTTTGCGACCTTAATGACTATCTTAGTATTAGGTATTGCACTTTCACTACCCACTGTCTTTCATGTTGTTTATAAGAACGTAGAGCGTGTTAGTGGGCAATGGGATAGTGCTTCTGAAGTGAGCCTATTTTTGAAAAAAGATATTTCAGAGGAAAGAGTACAAGTACTAATCAATAAACTGGGTTTATATAAAGATATTGAAACGGTGACTTATATCTCTCGCCATCAAGCATTGGAAGAATTTAAAGAAATGTCTGGATTTTCTAAGGCATTAAATTATCTTGATGAAAATCCATTACCCGCTGTATTAGTTGTTGTGCCAGTCAAAGGAGCAATGAATACTGCAGGCAGTAAGTTATTAGTGGCTAAATTGGAACGTGAACAAGACATTGATTTAGTAAGAGTTGACATTGATTGGATAGAAAAATTACAAGCTATATTTTACCTAGTTGTTGATGTCGTGATAGGCATTGCTACTTTGTTATTACTTTCAGTACTTCTGATTGTTAGTAATACTATTCGCTTGAATATTCTTAACCAACGTGCCGAAATTGAAGTATTAAAGTTAGTAGGAGCAACCAATAGCTTCATTCAATTACCTTATCTATATATAGGGGCTTGGTATGGATTCTTAGGAGGTGTTATTGCTTGGTTATTTTCCTTTGGTTTAGTGATTTGGTTAGAGTCGGGTGTCATGAATTTAACGGGGCTTTATCAAACTAATTTTGAACTCGTGCCATTGAGTTTCGATGGGACCATTATATTGTTAGTAACGAGTGCATTATTAGGGGTAATTGCTTCATTTATATCCGTAAAGCAATACCTAGTAACAATAGAGCCTCAATAATTGACTCGTATCATAAGAGAATACCTGATTAAATTATAGCTAAGCTACAGACTTATAAATTAAAGAGATCAACCTTGATCTCTTTTTTTTTGCCTGTATTATGTGATCTGCTTCACAGGATTTCCTTGAGAAGATTTGATTTCAGGTGTTTTATGAAAATTGTTGATATTAAGTTGTTACCAATCTCGTCGCCTACTTGCCAAGTACTTATTCAAGAACAAATGGCTTTCCAAAAAGAAATGAAGCTAATTGAGCTAACTGCCGATTGCAAGGAAATCCTTGTCATACGGCTTGATGGCCGATTGATTGCCTATGGAACTTTTGACCTGTATGAAGGTCAGATTATGCGTATTAATTCTTTACATTTCAGAGATATTTTCCAACATCATGTATTAGGGCAATACTGGTTATCTCGTTATGTAAAACGTAAACTTGAAAGAAAATGCTATTTGAATTTTTTGATAGCGAGTTAACTTTATTACATTGGTTAATGTATTTTTCTTTTGTGTTTGCTACTGTTCTATTTGCTATTGTATAATGAATTGTTATCTGATTAAGAAAACATCTATTATCTAAACCTAAAGTATTTCAAAGGTGAATCATGAGTGAAACAATAAATTCAATGAGTATCGTTCCTCAAGGAAGTATTGGAGCCTATGTTCAATCTGTAAACTCATTCTCAAAGCTAAGCGCTGAAGAAGAAAAAGAGTTAGCAGAGCGTCTATTTTATCAAGGTGATTTAGAAGCAGCTAAAAAGTTAGTCATGTCGCATCTTCGTTTTGTGGCTTACATTGCTAAAAGCTATGCCGGTTATGGCCTAGCGCAAGCTGATTTAATTCAAGAAGGTAACGTAGGCTTAATGAAAGCAGTTAAACGCTTTGACCCAACCGTGGGCGTGCGTCTTGTATCTTTTGCTGTGCATTGGATTAAAGCTGAAATTCATGAGTACGTTATTCGTAACTGGCGTGTTGTTAAAATTGCGACCACTAAAGCACAACGTAAATTGTTCTTTAACCTTCGTAAATCTAAAAAACGTTTAGGTTGGTTTAAAAAAGAAGAAGTTGAAGCGGTAGCGGAAGACTTAAATGTCAGTACTAAAGACGTACTTGAAATGGAATCACGTTTAAATGCACAAGATCATTCATTTGATTTAAGTGTTAATGATGACGATGATAACACTTTCGCGCCTATGCATTATCTTGAAGACAAAAGCGCAAGTGTAGAAACGCAAATTGAGCAAGAAAATACAGAGTCTCATACTAAAAATAAACTGTATTCTGCGTTATCAACATTAGATGCACGTAGCCAAGATATTTTAAGTTCTCGTTGGTTAAGTGAACCTAAAGCAACGTTACATGATTTAGCTGACCGTTATGGTATTTCAGCAGAGCGTGTTCGCCAGTTAGAAGCTAACGCATTGAAGAAACTCAAAACTAATATGGATTTCTAACGATTAACAATTTGATTAGGTGAGCTTTGGCTCACCTTTTTTATTCCTTTCTATAACACATCAACTCGGTACTTTATGCTTAACATTGCAACGCTTGGCCCTAAAGATACATTTTCTGACCTCGCGACTAAACAGTATATTCAAGCGATACAAGCTAAAGAACCGCTACAAACAACACATATTCAATACTATGCAACTTTGTCACAAACCTTTGAAGCCATTGGCAGAGATTGCCAATTAGGCGTATTACCGATTGAGAATTTATCGGAAGGTTATGTGCAAGTGGTATTAGATCAACTGCTTGATACTAAGTTATCAGTCATTTCTGAGTTACTTTTACCAATCCAATTTTCGTTTGTTGGATTTTGTGAACAGTTATCTGAACTCACCGATTTATATGTTCAGTTTGTTGCGCACGGGCAATGTTCTGAGTTCATTAATGGTCTGGAAGGTGTGCAGATTCACATGACGCAAAGTAATATAGAGTCTTTGGTACTAGCACAGAAAAATGGTAAAACAGCAGGGGCGATTATTCCTCAACATGCTTTATCACATGCTAATGATGCCAAGCTTATCGATAATGATGTCACTAATTATGCAAATAACCAGACACGTTTTTTAGTGCTTTCAGAAACACCACAAGAACGCATTAAAGGCAAAGAATATAAAACAACGTTAGTCGTCAATAACAAACAAGATTGTCCCGGTGTTTTGGGTAATATTGTGAGTGCTTTTGCATTACAAAAAGTGAATTTAACCTCGATAATGTCACGTCCTACACGTTCTCAAATTGGTAATTACCATTTCTTTATTGATATTGATGGACACCAAGAAGATGATCATATCGCGGCTGCATTAACAGAAATACAAGCGCAATATGATGTCACTGTTGTAGGTTCTTATATTAAAGCGATTAATACTAACGACAGCAAATAATAGCTCTCATTTTATTGGTTACAATAATCTGTTTCTATGCCATTAATTTTGCTATCAACTCGACTACAACTTTATTCTCAACGTTGTAAAAATAATCACCATTTACAACGGTTCCTTCCTCAAATTTAATCATTCTGCACACGATTTAGGTCACAGTTTCAAGTTAATTAGTCTCTTTTGAAAATACATTATTATCATTCCTGTTATTTTTTTACCTCTGTAAACCCCCTATAAATAGCTATCTTTAAAGATAATTAATCATGCTTTTGTCCTAAATTTCAATTTCACTTATTATTTTAATGGTTATTATTTGATTTACAGTTGTTTAAAAAATAGCTATCTTTTGAACGATCGTTTTTTATTTTCCTTTTTATTTTCCATAGCATTTTAGCAATGTCCGTAACGTTTACTAATGAGAGTGTGAATATGACTAACCCTATGCAGCAACAATCACCGCAGTTAACATCAGGAACAGAAGAACAAAATACAGTGCAAATTCCTCAAGAAGCTTTTGATTGGTACGATGAATACGCACATGGAGATATTGATCGACGTACCTTTTTGAGAAGACTTGCGGGCATTGCTGGAGCTGGTATTACGTTAGCAACACTTTCTACTGCTTTATCTCCTAACTATGCATTAGCTGAGCAAATTTCATTTAATGATGCTGATATTACCGCCACTTATGAAAAGTTCTCATCGCCAAATGGCCATGGTGAAGGACAAGGTTACTTTGTTACACCTAAAAAAGTGGATGGTAAATTACCCGTTGTATTAGTTATTCATGAAAACCGTGGTTTGAACCCTTATATTAAAGATGTAGCGCGTCGTTTAGCTAAAGCTGGATTTATTGCCTTTGCACCTGATGCATTATTTCCATTAGGCGGTTATCCAGGTAATGACGATGAAGGTAAGGTGATGCAAAAATCGCTTGATAAAGTAAAAATTGAACAAGACTTTATTGCTGCGGCATCATTCTTAAAAGAGCATCCACAAAGTAACGGTAAGCTAGGTGCTGTCGGTTTCTGTTTTGGTGGTTATATCGTTAACATGTTAGCCGCTACCGTACCTGAAACATTAGATGCAGGCGTTCCATTTTACGGTACTCCAGCCGCTTCAGAGTTAAGAAAAAATATTAAAGCACCTTTATTAATTCAATTAGCTGAGCTTGATAAAAGAGTTAATGCGTATTGGCCTGAATATGAAACTGATTTGAAGAAATATAATGTTGATTACGAGATGTTTATGTACGAAAAAGCCAACCATGGCTTCCATAATGACTCGACAGCGCGTTATGTACCAACCATGGCTGACCTAGCGTGGGATAGAAGCATCGACTTCTTTAATAAGCATTTAGCGATGAGCTAAGCGATATTGCTTTTATTACTGTCTTAAACGAAAAAGAGCTCAATATTTGCATATTGAGCTCTTTTTCGTTTAGGGCCATTATATTAAACTATATTAAATTTTGTTCTTAATTCTTGCTTTCTAGTCTTTTATTTTCTGACTAAAAATACACCCGCTTCAGTGTGGTGTGTGTAAGGGAATTGATCGAATAGAGAAAACTTTTTAATGTCATGAGTTTGAGTAAAGACTTCTAGGTTATCTTTTAATGTTTCAGGATTACAGCTGATGTACATGATGTTCTCATATTGCTGTACCATTTTAACCGTCTCATCATCTAAACCAGCACGCGGAGGATCAACAAGAATAGTGTTGCATTGGTAGCTAGATAAATCGACATGCTTCTCTTTTAAGCGATTGAATTCACGAACACCATTAATGGCCTGTGTAAACTCTTCCGCTGACATACGTACAATCGTCACATTCTCAATGTTATTAGCTGTTATATTGAACTGTGCAGAATTAACGGAAGGGGTTGATACTTCGGTTGCTAATACGCGGTTAAAGTTTTTAGCGAGTGCTAACGAGAAGTTACCATTGCCACAGTACAGTTCTAATAAATCACCTTCGCTGTCACGGGTACAATCAATGGCCCATTCCAACATTTTTATTGATACTTCTGCATTGGGTTGTGTAAAACTATTTTCAACTTGCTGATAGATTAATTGTTGCCCATCAACCTCTAGTTTTTCAATCACGAAATCATTATCAACAATAAACTTTTGGCGTCTTGCTCGGCCAATAATATTGATGGTGAAGTGCTCTGATAAACGTTCTTTTAACGCTTTTATTGCTGTTAACCATTCATCGTCTAATACTTTGTGATAAAGCAAGCTAACCATTATTTCACCGCTTAAACTTGATAGGAAATTAGCTTGAAATAGTTTAAAGCGCAAAATAGGGGATACTTTCAATTCTTCAACTAGCATTGGCATTAATTTATTAATTAAGGTGCTTGCTGGTAAGAATTGCTCAACACGAATACGCTGACGTGTCTCTTGATCGGTCATGTAAAAATACAGATCTTCATCTTCATGCCAAACACGGAATTGACTACGCATACGATAGTGTTGTTTTTCTGAACCAAAACAATCTAATTCAGGTAATTCAAAGGTTGAAAAGAGTTGTGTAAATTGCTCTTTTTTAGCATCTAATTGTGATTCATAGTTGTCCGGATCAACAAATTCTAAGCTCATTATTACCTCTGTATTCTAAATCTGTATGTCACTATTCAAGCAATAGCATATAAATGGAGGGGCATTCTAAAGCAGGCAGTAGAGCTTGGCTAGTGAAAACAGAATGTCATCGTATTTCTGCACCTATCTCGTTGATCATTTTATTTCTTTCTCTTTCAATTACAGGCTAAAATGCTTCTTTTACCAAGGAAGCAGTGACATGCCAGCTAAACGAGTGCTTATATTTGATTCTGGAGTAGGCGGCTTATCGGTTTATGAACAGATCATTAAAGTTAATCCAACCATCAAATGTCATTATTTGTTTGATAATGCTTATTTTCCCTACGGTGAGTTACCAAGAGAAAAACTCATTAAACGCATTACACAGTTACTCGCTGATTTTATAAAAGAATATCCCACGGATTTGATTGTCATCGCTTGTAACTCCGCGAGTACTATTGCACTTGAAGAATTACGCCAACATTTTTCTATTCCCATTGTTGGTGTCGTGCCTGCGATTAAACCTGCTACTTCAGTAACTAACAATAATGTGATTGGATTATTAGCAACGCCAGGTACGATTGAACGTGTTTATACTACCGCTTTAATTAATGAGTTTGCTGCAGATAAAACCGTGTTACGCATTGGCTCTACGAAGTTGGTTAAGTTAGCTGAAGATAAGTTAATGGGGAAAGCGTTACTGCAAAGTGATTTTGAAGCCATATTGGCTCCTTGGATTAACAATGAAGAAAATATGCCTGACACATTAGTCTTGGGTTGCACGCATTTTCCTTTACTTAAACAGGAAATATCAGCGTGTTTTACACGTCCTATTTGTTTAGTGGATTCTGGTGAGGCAATTGCATTGCGAGTCCAAAAATTATTAAAGCTTGAAAAAGAGGGGGGTGATTTAACATCACAAAGCCATCAAGCTTTTTATACTCAAATATTTGCTAATCAAACCTACTTATCTGCTTTACACAAACGCTTCATTGATTATGGTTTTACACAATTAAGCCTTTGTAACCTATAAGTAATAAGCTTTATAGCAATCGACAATAACGATGATTTATTTCAAAGCATCGTTATTGGTTAGTCATTCACTATCAATGGTTAGTAGTGTGTTAAGTCTTTTTAAGAACAGTATATGTTCCGTTTGCTAAACCTTTAATTGTCCACTCGCCAATAGAATAACGAATTAAACGTAATGTTGGAAAACCGATATTCGCCGTCATGCGACGAACTTGGCGATTACGACCCTCTGAAATAGTAATGCTTAACCAAGTAGTTGGAATATTTGCGCGCTCACGAATAGGTGGGTAGCGTTCCCAAATATCAGGGTTATCCATTATTTTTACTTTTGCTGGTGCTGTCATACCATCTTTTAGCACTACACCTTGGCGTAATTTTGCTAAATCAGTTTCACTTGGTGCACCTTCAACTTGTACCCAGTACGTTTTTTCAGTTTTTTTACCCGGTTGAGTAATGTCTGCCTGTAATTGACCATCATTGGTTAATACTAATAGACCTTCACTGTCCCTATCTAAACGTCCTGCTGCATAGATATTGGGTATATCAATATAGTCTTTTAATGTTTCACGCATTGAATCTTCATTACCATCATCGGTAAATTGACTTAACACATCGAAAGGTTTGTTAAATAAAACTATTTTTTGCATTGACTTCGGCAGCACTTTTTTTGGTACAAAAGTTTTATGTGCTGCTTTTTTTACATTAAAGTGAGTAGGCTTTTTACCTGGTCGCTTATTCGTCGTTGATTCTGCTTTAACTTTACTATTGGTTTTCTTTATTGGAGGTTGATTCACTTGTTGCCCTTAAAGCAGTCAAAAGAGTTATTGTATCAGAATAAATAGTGCAGACAGTATTGCTTATTAAATGTTATGTTTATAACATCAAAAACGATAGCCCATCGGCATCTTGTTACTTTATGTTAACAAGTACGAGTTCACAAATAACGATCAAGATCACGTTTAAATCGATGACTTAAGGGCATGAAACTAGATAATTTTGTTTTTTTCGATATGATATGCGCGTAATTATTATGCGTAACAATTTGATAACATTTTTAGCGATATTAATTCACTTCATAAATTTTTGTTAAAGGAAATAAAATGACAGATAAATCAGCAAAGATCATCTATACACAAACAGATGAAGCACCTGCGCTTGCAACTCACTCTCTATTACCTATTGTTAATGCATTCACTAAAGCAGCAAACATTGTTGTAGAAACGCGTGACATCTCTTTAGCTGGTCGAATTATTGCCAACTTTTCTTACAAGTTGCCAGCTGCACAACAGCAAGCAGACTCATTAGCAGAATTAGGTGATTTAGCAAAAACACCAGAAGCAAACATTATTAAATTACCGAACGTAAGTGCATCTATTCCGCAACTACAAGCGGTGATTAAAGAGCTACAATCTCATGGTTTTGCATTACCAGATTACCCTGAAGTAGCAACAAATCCTGAAGAAGAAGAAACAAAAGCAGTTTATGCAAAAGTATTAGGTAGTGCAGTAAACCCTGTATTACGTGAAGGTAACTCTGACCGTCGTGTTGCAGATGCTGTTAAACAGTATGCACAAGATCATCCACACCGTATGGGTAAGTGGTCTACAGAATCTAAATCACACGTTGCAGATATGTCTGATGGCGACTTCTACAGCTCCGAGCAATCTGTTGTATTAGGTCAAGATGATGATGTGAAAATTGAATTCACTAATAAAGCAGGCGTAAGCACGGTACTTAAAGCATCTACACCTGTTTTAAAAGATGAACTAATCGATTCATCACGCATGAGCGCTAAAGCATTACGTGATTTCTTCGAAAAAGAAATGACGGAAGCAAAAGAAAACAACATCATGCTTTCTTTGCACCTTAAAGCAACCATGATGAAAGTGTCTGACCCAATCATGTTTGGTCACGCTGTAACCGTTTATTTTAAAGATGTATTTGCTAAACATGCTGACTTATTCAAAGAGCTAGGTGTTGATGAGCGTAACGGTTTAGGTGATGTTTACGCTAAGATCGCTAATATTGATGCGGCTAAAAAAGCAGAAGTAGAAGCGGATATCCAAGCGGTTTATGCAACACGCCCAAGCTTAGCAATGGTAGATTCTGATAAAGGTATTACTAACTTACACGTACCAAGTGATGTGATTATCGATGCTTCTATGCCAGCTATGGTTCGTTCTAGCGGTCAAATGTGGAATGCAGAAGGTAAACTTGAAGATACTAAAGCATTGATCCCAGATCGTTGTTACTCAGGTATCTACGAAGAAACCATTAAGTTCTGTCGTGAAAATGGCGCATTTGATCCAGCAACAATGGGTAACGTATCAAACGTTGGTCTAATGGCTCAAAAAGCTGAAGAATACGGTTCACACGATAAAACATTCCAAATCACTGAAGCGGGTACTGTTACAGTAACTGATTCAGCAGGTAACACATTAATGTCTCACGATGTTGAGCAAGGTGATATTTGGCGTATGTGCCAAGCTAAAGACATTCCAATCCGTGATTGGGTTCGTTTAGCAGTAAGTCGTGCGCAAGCAACTGGCCAACCAGCTATCTTCTGGTTAGATGAAAACCGTGCACACGATAAAAACTTAATCGCTAAAGTAAATGCATACCTGAAAGATCACGATACAACTGGCTTAGATATTCAAATCTTAACACCTGTTGAAGCATGTAAATTCTCATTACAACGTGTTAAAGAAGGTAAGAATACGATTTCTGTAACAGGTAACGTATTACGTGATTACCTAACAGATTTATTCCCAATTTTAGAGTTGGGTACAAGTGCGAAAATGCTGTCAATTGTTCCATTACTTGCGGGTGGTGGTTTATTTGAAACAGGTGCTGGTGGTTCTGCTCCTAAACACGTTCAACAATTTGTTGAAGAAAACCACTTACGTTGGGATTCATTAGGTGAGTTCTTAGCATTGGCTGTATCGATTGAAGATATTGCCGCTAAAACAGGTAATGAAAAAGCAGTTATTTTGGCTGAAGCATTGCATGTAGCTAACGGTAAATTCTTAAAAGAAGATAAATCTCCTTCACGTAAAGTCGGTGAATTAGATAACCGTGGTAGTCACTTCTATTTAGCGATGTACTGGGCTGAAGCACTTGCTGAACAAACTAAAGATGCTGAACTACAAGCTCAATTCAAACCTTTAGCTGAGTCACTATTAAGCAATGAAGCGATTATTGTGCAAGAACTTAACGATGCACAAGGTGTTGTTGTTGACCTAGGTGGTTACTTCCATACCGATCCAGTTAAAGTGTCTGCTGCAATGCGCCCAAGTAAAACGTTAAACGCTGCTGTCGATAATATTTAATGTCGATTGTAGTGATATGTTGAGTGGTAAAAGCTCAACGTAAACGTTTTATAGCGTGAATTTTCATAAAACCATTAAGTCATTGATTTAGTGGTTTTTTTTATTCCTTTTTTGATTGTCTTCTCTATTAATTCAGTGAATAAACCATATTGCTCTACATCGCTAATAATCTAATTTAAGGTGAAATTAAAAAATAATATCCTCACTTAAGCAACTTTGCGTTAAAGTTAACGTTCTTTATTTAGCTCATTTTAGTGAAAAGGGTGCTTAATGCGTCTTACTTTATTCAAAAAAATACTATTTTCGATGCTCTTCATTAGCGCTTTAATGGTGTTAGGCATGGCATGGTCAATCAATGATAGTTTTCGAACTGGTTTACAAAAATATTTAAATAACGGTGAAGCAGAGCGTTTAGCCATTATCTCTGAATCTATTGCCCCTTATTATTCAGAAAAAGAGGGGTGGGAATCATTAACGCCTGACACGATGTTGGCATTACTATCTCAAGTATTCGCTCGTCCTAGAGGCGAAGGAAAAGAACCTAGAAAATTGGGTTATGATCCCGTAAAACGCTTATTTAAACGTATTGTTGTATTAGATGAAAATTACCAGCCGATTTTTAATCAAAAAAGATTTAAATTAAAAAATGAATTAATTAAAGCGCCAGTGCTCTATCAGCAAAAAACAGTTGGGTGGGTAACCACTAAAAAAAGTTACGTTATTCCCGGTGAATTAGAGAGCAGTTTCTATCGCCAACAACAGTACAATTTAATGTGGATTGTTTTATGGGTTACGTTACTGTCATTCACCTTAGCTTGGTTGTTAGTGAGGCACTTTTTAACACCTTTAAAACGTCTTGAAAATGCAGCAAATTCATTACAAGAAGGTGATTACTTAACGCAAATAGACGTTAAAGGAGAAGACGAATTAGCGGGCCTATCTTTACGATTTAATGAATTAAGTAGCAGCCTATTGCGTCAAAAAGAAAGTAGGGAGCAATGGTTAGCGGATATCTCTCATGAACTACGCACCCCTATTTCTGTATTAAAAAGTGAAATAGAAGCATTACAGGATGGTATTCGTAAACCGGAACCTAAATATATTGATTCATTACATTATCAAGTACAAAACTTGAGCCAATTAGTAAATGACTTATATCAGTTATCGCTATCCGATGCCGGTATGCAATTTAATTTATCTGAATCAGTTGACGTGCAACAAGTACTTGAGACTAGTTGCTCACAATATCAGTTGCGTTGCCAAGAAAAGAAAATTCAATTACAAAGTAGCAGTAGCCTTAAGCAACCTGTTTATATTAAAGGGGATAAAAAATCCTTAATACAGCTATTTTCTAATGTACTGGAGAATAGTTTACGTTATACCGACGCCCCAGGCTTATTACAAGTGAAGGTAAAGCGAAATAAACAGCAGCTGCAAATATGTATTGAAGACAGCGCTCCGAGCGTACCTGACCATGCATTGCCTAAATTATTTGAACGTTTATACCGTGTTGACGAATCTCGTAGTCGTTTAAGTGGGGGCTCTGGTTTAGGTTTGTCAATTTGCCAAACGATTGTAAAAGCACATCAAGGTGAAATGATTGCAAGTCATTCAGATTTAGGTGGCTTAACCATTACTATTTATTTGCCTATTTCAAAGAATTAATAAAGGAATTACGATGTCTCAACATGTTTTAATTGTGGAAGATGAAGAATCATTAGCACAAGTATTAGGCGAGTACCTTACTCAGTCGGGCTTCATTAGCCATATTATTATTGATGGCTCACAGGTTGTAGAGTGGGTTAAACAGAATCCTGTTGATTTATTAATATTAGATTTAATGCTACCTGGCAAAAATGGGTTAGATATTTACAGAGAGTTGCGTACTTTTACAGATATTCCAGTGGTCATGGCCACCGCTCGTATTGATGAAATTGATCGCCTCATTGGTTTGGAGCTAGGTGCTGATGATTATATTTGTAAACCTTATAGCCCGAGAGAAGTGGTGGTACGAGTCAAAAATATCCTGCGCCGCTCAACTGATGAAATGAAAATGGTTGATAAAATATTAAGTATCAATGAAAGTACCATGCAAGTATTAGTGAAAGGCAAAGAAGTTAGCTTAACACGCGCTGAATTTCGTCTTCTATCGCATTTTCACCAACATAAAGAACAAGTCTTTAGCCGAGAGCAGTTAATGACTCAAATCTACTCCGATAACCGTGTCGTCACTGATAGAACTATCGATAGTCATATTAAAAACTTACGTCGTAAAATTCAGAATGTAGATGCAGAGGTCGATTGCATTCAATCTATCTACGGTGTTGGTTATAAATTTGCTTTGTGATTTTTCCTATAAATGATTTTTTGAGTAACGCTTTCTCTGACGATTAGAGGGATCGTTGCTCATTCTTTAGTGAACAAATAATAGTTTATTAATACTTCTCAGAAAATAATAAGCCTCTTCTTTCCTTTATATTCAATTCAAATAGCCAATAAATAATCTCTCTAAAAATAGCCTAAAAGCATTAACTCCTTTTTTTATCCATATTCTCTGCACAATGCTTATCTATAGTCTCTACATCGGCTCAGAAGAGCGCTTTATATTC
Source organism: uncultured Psychromonas sp. (assembly GCF_947489755.1). Classification (GTDB taxonomy): domain Bacteria; phylum Pseudomonadota; class Gammaproteobacteria; order Enterobacterales; family Psychromonadaceae; genus Psychromonas. The sequence continues at coordinate 77,592 of NZ_CANLFB010000006.1, read as the reverse complement.
TAAGTAAAAAAAGAGGTTTATATGAAAAAGTTATTTATTTTAAGTGGTGTTGCATTAATGGTTTCAAGTTCACTAACAATGGCTGCTGGTAATAACTCAGCTAAATATGACTTTGGAACGTTTGACTTAAACAAAGATGGTCAAATTAATGTAGTAGAAGCGACGGGTAAATTAGCAAAGCATTTTGATAAAATCGATGCTGATAGCAATGGTTCAATCAGTGAAGCAGAGTTTGCTGAAGTAAAAAAAATGAGATCGTCAAAAAAACCTACATTCGCTGATTTTGATACCAATAATGACGGTTCAATTTCTAGCACTGAATTCGATGCTGCGAAGAAAATGAAAAAAGGCAAGCGTCACCATAAAATGGACTTCGCTAAAGTAGATGTTAATAAAGATGGTCAAATTACTAAAGATGAAGCGAAACGCGGGTTACTTAAACGTTTTGATAAAATCGATAGCGATGCAAACGGTTCAATTTCAACAACTGAATTCGCAGCGATAGAAAAAATGCACAAAGGTAAAGGTAATCATAAATTAGACTTCGGTGCTATTGATACCAATAACGACAACCAAATAAAAAAAGCTGAAGCAAAAGGTCGTTTGGCTAAACATTTTGATAAAATCGATACTGATGCAAACGGTTCAATTTCAACAACTGAATTTGCTGCACTAGAGAAAATGCACAAAGGCAAAGGTAATCACAAATTAGACTTTGGCGCTATCGATACCAATAACGACAGCCAGATTACAAAAGAGGAAGCAAAAGGGCGTTTATCAAAACATTTTGATAAAATAGATAGCGATAAAGATGGTGCTATTACGCAAGCTGAGTTATCAGCAATGCAAAAAATGCATAAAGGAAAAGGCCATCAAAAAGGTAATAAAGAAGCCCGCTTTGCTAAGTTAGATGCAAATAGCGATGGTGTTATTACTAAAGACGAAGCAAAAGGGCGTTTGGCTAAACATTTTGATAAAGTCGATACAGATGCAAATGGTTCTATTACATCAGCTGAGTTTTCAGCAATGCAAAAAATGCATAAGGGAAAAGGCCATAAAAAAGGTAATAAACAAGTCAGCTTTGCTAAGTTAGATGCAAATAGCGATGGTGTTATTACTAAAGACGAAACAAAAGGTCGTTTGGCTAAACATTTTGATAAAGTCGATACAGATGCAAATGGTTCTATTACATCAGCAGAATTTGAATTAGTTAAAAACATGAAAAAAGGTAAACATAGCCAAAAAGTATCATTCTCAACAATTGATGCAAATAATGACGGTGCCATTACTAAAGACGAAGCAAAAGGTCGTTTAGCTAAACACTTTGATAAAGTAGATACAGATGCAAATGGCTCTATTACATCCGCTGAGTTTGAATTAGTTAAAAACATGAAGAAAGGTAAGCATGACCAAAAAGTATCATTCTCAACAATTGATGCAAATAATGACGGTGCCATTACTAAAGACGAAGCAAAAGGGCGTTTACTTAACAACTTCGATAAAATCGACGGTAATGCTGACGGTAAAATAACAACTCAAGAGTTAGATGCAAAGCGTGCAGACCGTAAAGGTAACAAGCGTCCAACATTTGAAATGTTAGATACTGATGGTAACGGTAAAGTATCAAATACAGAGTTTGCCGCTTTCCAACAAAAATATGCTGACTCGAAAGCTTAAGTACCATTCGCTATAAGAGAAGCATCGTGATCAGTAGATAGTGATGATTAAATAGTTTAATTAAATAAAAAGCTTGATGGGGAAATTCATCAAGCTTTTTTATTATTTGCATTAGGTGAACTTTTTATCTGAATCCAAGTGATTTTATTTTTAGGGGGTCTACGATGCACTTAACCTATTGCTTGCTTTCACTATTGATTACAGGCGCTCTTTCGTTTAAAAAGGCAAATTCCATTGTCGTGAGTATTCTATAAATTCTTTTAGTATCGGGCTTTGGTACTTATCTTTGTGCCACACTAAATAAAGATCGCGAGACATGTCGATATCAATAGGCAATGTACATAATCGTTTATCTTGCAGCGCATGCCTAGCGGCTGTTCGCGACATACAAGACACCCCTAAACCAGCTGCGCAACAATTAATGATTGCTTCTGTCGTCGTAAGTTCAAAGGTAATATCTAGGTCTGTTAAATGCTGTCCGATATGTGTGATGAAAAAGTCACGTGTACCCGAACCTTGCTCTCGTAAAATCCAATGTTGGTGGTTTAAATCTTCTACAGTAATTGATTTTTTATTGGTTAAAGGATGTTCAGGGTGAGCAACCACAACCATTTCATCTTTTATCCAACGTTCGATATGTAATTTTTTATCGACTAATAAAGCCTCAACTAATCCAATATCCAACTCGTATTCTTTTAGTTTGTCGCCGATAGTGGTGCTGTTATCAATACATATAAGTTGGTCTTGATGATTTTTAATATCTCGAAACTGCGCTAATAAAGCCGGTAATAAATGATTGCCGACAGTGTTACTTGAACCAATTCTTAGCTTTCCTTGGAAGTTATGATTATCAAATAAACTAGTGATTGCTTTGCTACGCTCTAATTGTTCATCGGCTAAGGGTAATAATGCTTTTCCCATCTCATTGATTAATAATCGGTTATTAGTACGCTCAAACAGTTTATGACCGAGTTGTTTTTCTAACTCGGCTAAGGCCATGCTCACCGCGGGTTTACTTAAAAACAGTTTTTCAGCCGCAGTGGTTAGTGTTTTTTCTTGTGTGATTGTCATAAAGACATGTAATTGCTTAAGTGTAATATTCATAATCAGCCAAAGGTTTCGATTTAATTAACGATATAGATATTAGTGTAAGTTATTCTTAATAGGAATGCTGTGTTTGAGGCGCTATCAATAGGAATATATTAAGTCTGAAGGAAAGAAAAAGTTTTAAAATGAAAAATATTAATCATGAAGCGCATGAAGAAAATACAAAAAATAATTAGATGGGAAGTGTTTAAGGTCTTTATTTATAAGGTTTTTGGTTTAACCTTCTTTTCACTTCATGCTTTTGTGGTGAATCGCTGTTGATGTTAAAACAATTAATTAACCACGAAGCGCTGCGCTACACGAAGGGCACGAAGAAAGGCAAAACGAGTAGGTAAAAGTAAAAATATGTAGAACTCAATACATTAAAGTTAGCTGTATATCTTAATGCTTTAGCTTAACCTTCTTTTCACTTCGTGCCTTCGTGGTTAAATGCTTTTGATTTTTAAAGGTTTAATTAACCACGAGGCACTGTGCTACACGAAGGGCACGAAGAAAGGCAAAAAGAGTGGATTAAAGTAAAAGTATGTAGAACTCAGTACATTAAAGTTAGTTGTTTGCCTTAAGGCGTTTGGCTTAGTCTTCTTTCAATTTGTGCCTTCGTGGTTAAATGCTTTTGATTTTTAAAGGTTTAATTAACCACGAGGCACTGTGCTACACGAAGGGCACGAAGAAAGGCAAAAAGAGTGGATTAAAGTAAAAGTATGTAGAACTCAGTACATTAAAGTTAGTTGTTTGCCTTAAGGCGTTTGGCTTAGTCTTCTTTCAATTTGTGCCTTCGTGGTTAAATGCTTTTGATTTTTAAAGATTTAATCAACCACGAAGCGCTGCGCTACACGAAGGGCACGAAGAAAGGCAAAACGAGTAGGTAAAAGTGACAATATACAGAACTCAGTACATTTAAATTAGTTGTTAGTCTTAAGGCTTTTGATTTTAAAAGGTTTATGGCATCGCTGCTTGTATCTGTTTTAACAAGGTTGCTGCAGCAACTTTAGAGTCATCGGCATGACAAATAGCAGAAACTAATGCAACTCCATCAACACCGGTTTTTATGATTTCATCTAAATTGGTTTGGTTGATACCGCCAATTGCAACGACAGGGAAATTTGTTTTTGTTAATGCATTTGCTAATCCTGCTATTCCCCATTCTTTTTTAGTATCTGTTTTAGTTGGTGTTGCAAAAATTGCGCTTAAGCCAATGTAATCTAATGATAATGTATTCGCTTCTAATAGCTGATGTTCATTTTCAATAGATAGACCGAGTAACTTATTAGGGCCAATCAGTTGTCGCGCTAACTCAGCAGGCATATCCGACTGTCCTAAGTGCACTCCATCTGCATCAACGGCTAATGCGACATCCACACGATCGTTAATGATAAGCGCCACGTTAGTTCCTTTTAAAATGCTTTTAATCGCTTGAGCACGAGCAATAAAAGATCGTATATCACTACTTTTTTCTCGGACTTGTACCATAGTAACACCGCCAGCAACGGCTTCTTTGACAACGTGCTTTAGTGTTTGTAGATCTTGCTGATCATCTGTCACTAAATATAAGCGGTACGGGTTCATGGTGTTTTCCTTGAAAAAAGCGTTAGTAAAGGTGCTGAGTTAAGCGTGTTTATTCTAAGTGATTTTAAAATAATGACCTTAAAGTTATCTTCAAAATAAACACTTTAAAATCACTCTCTATTTAACCGTCATTTTTAAACGTGTATTAATGGCATCGGCATCTAATTGATATAACACATCCAATAAGTTCATTTGTAAACTACCAGGGCCGGCAGATTGCTCTGCTGCAATTTCACCTGCGACTCCCAATATCGCCGCCGCCGCTAAACCTGTTTTTTCGCCAATAGCTGCAAAAGCACCAGTTAATGCACTTAAACTACAGCCCATTCCGGTAATGTTAGGCATCATTACATGTCCGTTGTGCAGCGTGACTTCATTCTCAGCGTTAATGATGTAATCGACCTCACCAGAAATAACCACATTACAGTGATAAGTCTCAGTTAAGTAGCGTGCAGCATCGACAGCTGCTTCACTGCTATCAAGCGAATCGACACCTTTGCTCTGTGCTGTTTCACCTGCTAAAGCAATTATTTCAGACGCATTGGCTCGAATAATTAAATCATTTGCAAGTGCTGCAATTTGGCGTGATGTTTCAGTTCGTAACGTGCTTGCACCACAACCTACAGGGTCTAATACTACAACCTTATTATTGAGATTAGCTTGTTCAACGGCGTAAATCATACGTGGAATCCATTGGCTATCTAAGGTGCCAATGTTAATGACTAAAGCACCACTAAATGACATCATTTCTGCCATTTCTTGACGAGAGTGTGCCATGATCGGCGATGCGCCAATCGCTAATAAGGCATTAGCAGTATTGTTCATCACCACATAATTAGTAATGTTGACGACTAACGGTTTTTGTTCGCGCAATGCTTGTAATGCATTGGTGATCACTTGGAACTTTTCTGTTGCTATTACTGACATATTTGGTTTCTACCTATCTGTTTATTTCGCACTACTTTTACTTAAATGACGGCATTCAAACCTTGCTGCCAGAAAGCGACTTCCATTCTCGTCGCCGTTCTGAATACTTTAAGAAGGTGTTGGCCACGTTGGCTATTGATATCAATCTCTGCGAGTAATTGGTCTAAATGCTCAGTGCTATCGACGATGCTTTGTTGAAACTCCTCACCACTGTATAAATCAATCCAACTAGCAAATTCATTACCCTCAAATTTGGTCTTTTTATCATTTGCTAATAAGCGACCAATTTCAGCATAACCAATTGAACAAGGCGCTAGTGCGACATAAAGGTCCACAATATCACCCGCCATACCTGTATCTAAAACGTAACGTGTGTAGGCGACTGTGCCGAAGTCTTCATCTTCTGCTTCTAAATCCGCCTCGGTTAGCCCCCAATCTGCACAATAAGTGATGTGGTGATTAATCTCAAAGCTCAACAAAGCTTGAACACTCGCAAGGCCTTTACGCATTTCTGCTAACGTATTTGCTTTATAAATCGCTAAGGCATAGGCACGGGAATACTGCTTCAAGAATAAAAAATCTTGTTTTAGGTAATGTAAAAAGCACGGTTGCGCTAAACTTCCGTTACCTAATTGCATCACAAAAGGGTGCTTTGTATAGTCATCCCAGTCAGACTGGCAAGCGTTGATTAAATCGTTATGGTTCATGATCTTCTCACTGTATTAAATTTTCTATTAAGTGAACTTTTAGCCCGTTCTTTAACTGGCACTAAGTTGTTTTAACGGGCATTAAGCTATTTTATTCGTCGAATGTCGGCATATAATCTTTTGCTTTTGGTAAGCTATTAATGAGCTTGTTATCAAACATAAATTGCGCATAATCATCGTAACGTTTTAAATCAATAGCAGCAGGGCGTAATGCAAAGCGTGTTAATGTATCGCGCCATGCACGTTTATTTAGCTCATTATTTAAGGTATCAGGTGCATAACTAACAAACTCATTCCATGCTGCTTGCGGATGGTTAACAATATAAGTAGTTGCTTGTTCTAAAGCTTTGTTAAAAGCACTGATCATCGCAGCATCGTATTTTTTTGCATTAGCAACAAATACCAATTCATCGTATGTTGGCACGCCATGTTCTTCAGGGAAGTAAGCTTTAGCTTTAAACCCTTCCAGTTCGAGTTGGTTAGTTTCGAAATTACGTAATCCGCCCCAAATTGCATCAACTTTGCCTGATGCTAATGAAGCAGAAAGAGCCCAACCGACGTTAATGATTTCTACGTCTTTGTAATTCAGTTGTACTGTTTCTAACATTTTACCGATCGTTGCTTCTTCGCTACCTGAAATCGCAATACCTACTTTTTTACCTTTCAAATCGCTTAGCGAATTAATTTTTCCGTTATCGAGTACCATTAATGTGTTTAATGGTGTAGCGATTAACGTCGCTGAGCGCACTAAAGGTAACCCTTCTGCAATATCAATAATTAGATTCGGCTGATAAGTAATAGCAAGGTCAATGTTGCCTGCAGCTACTAATTTTGGTGGCATACTTGGATCAGCAGGCTCTTGAATAACCACATTTAAACCTTGTTCTTTAAAGTAACCACGTTGTTGTGCCACGATAATTGGGCCATGGTTAGGGTTAACAAACCAATCCAACATTAGAGTGACTTTTTTATCCTCAGCTTGTGCTGAAAATGAGAACAAGGTTGCCGCTAAAGTAAGCGTGGTTAAGATGAAATTCTTTTTCATGTAGTGTATTTCCTTATTGTATTTAAAGAGTGTGCATTGTTTATAAATTAATATGGTTGAGCTTTAGTTGAGCACAAACGGGTACTCATTTTTGCTACTTTAATTTGCTATTTTGAATAATAGAAAACGCGTTTTTAGGCCTCCCATGGGATCAGTTTTTTTAATAACTTATCGGTGATGAAATATAAGCCGACTGAAATCGTAGACAGAATGAATAAAGCAGCAAACATTTCATCTATTAACATACGAGCATTAGCTTGCAGCATTAAATAACCCAAGCCTTCACTTGAGCCAACCCATTCACCAGCAACGGCGCCAATCGGTGCAATAACCACAGCGACACGAATACCAGAGGCCAAAGTAGGTAATGACGCTGGCAGTTGAATATGGCGTAACATCTTCCATTTACTCGCATTCATGGTCTTAGCTAAGTCGAGATAACCCGTAGGTGTGTTTTTTAACCCGTCATAACAACAAGTTGTAACAGGGAAAAAGATGATCATCGCAGCCATGACTATTTTTGAAGCAATGCCATAACCTAACCAGATCATCAAAATAGGTGCGATGGCAAAAACGGGGATCGCTTGGCTAGTAATTAAAATCGGCAATAACCAACGTTTGATTGGTTTAAATAACAACATCTGCAAGGCAAAACATAAGCCCATAGATAAGCCTAATAATAAGCCGAGTATGATCTCTTGAGTGGTCACCCAACTATGTCTTAATAAAACGTCATAGCGTGCAATCAAACGTTCGAACACAGATAAAGGCTCAGGCAGAATGAAAGCAGGTAATTTAAATACGATCACAACGGCTTGCCAAATTGCAATAATTACTGCAAAAGTAAGTAACGAACGTAATACTGGATGTAGGGTTTTGTCCTTACTTTTAATCGGTTTAGCTAGGTTAATCATGGGAGGTAAATTACTCATAATCTTGCTCCAATCGATCCAGAATTTGTTGTTGCAAGCTGGCACTTTGAGTATCAAAGGATCTTGGTATCTGGCTATCTGGCACTGTTAATGATTCTGCAAAGGCAGGTTGACCTTGCATAATGTACAGTTGATTAGCTAAGCGAATCGCTTCCTGTGGATCGTGAGTAATCAACACCACCGTTTTATCTTTTAATAATTGATGGGCTAGGTTTTGTAAACGATAGCGAGTGACTGCATCTAATGCTGAAAAAGGTTCGTCCATCAATACCACTGGTTTGTTTTGCATTAAGGTTCTCGCTAGTGCAACTCGTTGACGCATACCACCAGATAATTGCTGCGGTAAATAATGTGTTTTATCGGACAGGCCTACTTGCTCTAATAGCTGTTGTGCTTTTGCAATGTGTAGTGATTTTTGTTGTCTATCAGTCTTGTGACTTTTGTTACTGAGCTTTTCACTTAACAGAACGTTATCTAATACCGATAACCATGGCATTAATAAATCTTGCTGAGCCATATAAGCGATTTGGTTTTGCAAAGGTAGGTTGGTGCTGGTGGATAGTTGTCCTGACCATGCTACTTTATCAACCAATAAATTAGCGAGATAACGTAATAGGGAGCTTTTACCGCAACCACTTCGCCCTAAAATACAGGTCCATTGTGCAGCAGGAAAGTGCATGCTCAACGATGACAGTACATACTGTTCACTATGGTGATAACGTAAGCTTGCATCTTTAATATCAATACTCGGTGCATTTATTTCATTCGATATTGCTTGCTTTGATACTGATTGCTTTGAGACTGATTCCTTTGGCATTGTTTGCTTAGATGCTGCTTGCTTCGATACTGCTTGCTTTGGCACTACTTGCTTCGACGAATGCTTATTGGTCATGCTTAACATCTATCGATTCAGCTTGTAAAAATGGTCAACAGGGCCGCGACCTTTACCAATTTTAAGTTGGTCGGCATGTTGTAGTGCTTGCGTAATATAATTTTTACCTAGTTGCACTGCTGTTGTCAGTTCATTACCTTGAGCGAGATAAGAGGCGATGGCTGAAGATAAGGTGCAGCCTGTGCCGTGATTGTTATTAGTCTCAACGCGTTTTGCTGTAAGTTGCTGTACTGAATTCGGTAAAATTAATAAATCATTACTGTTTTCGTCTTGTTCTAAATGCCCACCTTTTAATAAGACTGCTTTTGCACCTAATAAGCGTAATGCGTCAATCATTGTCTGCATTTCTTGTTCGCTAGTGGGAAGCTGACTATCAATTAACGCCGCCCCTTCAGGCAAGTTTGGCGTGATTAAATCAGCCATTGGCAGTAATTCTGTTTTTAAGGTTTGAATGGCTACTTTTTCTAATAGTAGATCGCCATTGGTTGTTACCATTACGGGGTCGATGACTAAAAAGGCTGGTTTGTATTGCTTGAGTTTTTTAGCAACCACTTTGATAATGTCGCAATCAGCTAACATGCCTACTTTTACTGCAACAATATTGAGGTCACTAAATACAGCGTCTAATTGCTTTTCAACATGTTCAAGCGGAATCGGAAATATAGCGGATACGCCAAGTGTATTTTGTGCAGTAATAGCAGTGATTGCGGAACAAGCGTAACTGCCTGTTGCTGAAATAGCTTTGATATCGGCTTGAATGCCTGCACCACCACTGCTGTCAGAACCAGCAATAGTCAATACTATTGGAGTGCAAGTCGATGTACAAATAGCGTTAGGTGTAAGGTCAGACATAATGGCTCCGTTATAAACGCGAGCGAAACTTATGTTAACCAAAAAAAAGCAGAGGAATGCCACTGGAATGGTTTTTACATAGTTCCCTGCGTCAGTGTTAACTGTATCAGGTTCAACGGGTATCGATGCTTTATCAATTAATATTGATATTACATCGTTCTCAGCCAATGGCTCCCCGACTATCATTGCGGCAAATCATAACAAGTTCTGTTAAAAGCGCAATCAAACATTAAATTGTATTTTTTGTGTTGTTATAGAAAGTTTATCGAAAGTTTATCGTCAGCAAGTTAGTTTTTATTGATGTTCTAAAAAGTAACTTTAACGCTTAAAAGACTATTCACTCCCTAAAAAACCACCTGTTTGATGTGCCCATAATTGAGCGTAAACACCATTTTTAGCAATTAATTCTTGGTGGCTACCTTGCTCAATAATATTACCTTTATCTAATACTATTAAACGATCCATGGCTGCAATAGTCGATAAACGATGGGCAATGGCAATCACCGTTTTACCTTGCATCAATTCATATAAGCTTTCTTGAATCGCGGCTTCAACTTCAGAGTCTAAGGCTGATGTAGCTTCATCTAACACTAGAATGGGCGCATCTTTTAATAGTACACGAGAGATCGCAATACGTTGACGTTGACCACCTGAAAGTTTCACGCCACGTTCGCCAACTTGCGCGTCGTATCCAACATTACCTTCATTGTCTGTTAAGGTTGAAATGAAATCATGTGCCTGCGCTTGCTTCGTTGCATTGATCATTTCCTCTTCCGTTGCATCAGGGCGTCCGTAAAGAATGTTTTCACGGATAGATCGATGTAACAATGAAGTATCTTGCGTCACCATGCCTATTTGCAAACGTAAACTTTCTTGTTGTACTGCTTTGATATCTTGACCATCAATAATAATTTGGCCTTTTTCAACATCGTAGAAGCGTAATAATAGATTCACTAAGGTTGATTTACCTGCGCCAGAACGACCCACTAAGCCAATCTTTTCACCGGCTTTAATGTTCAATTCAAAGTTTTCAATGACGCCTTTATTTTCACCGTAATGGAAACTCATTTGTTTAAAGTAGATATTACCTGCAGAGACGACTAATGGTTTGGCATCTTCTTTATCTTTAATAATATTAGGCTTAGCAAGGGTGTTCATCCCGTCTGTTACCGTACCAATATTTTCAAATAGGGCACTTAGTTCATACATGATCCATTGTGACATGCCATTTAAACGCAGTGCTAAACTGATCGCGACAGCAATCGCTCCCACCGTGATTGCACTTTGCATCCATAACGATATTGATAACGCTGTGATGGCAAAGGCTAAGGTGTAATTTGAGATTTGCACGCAAATATTAATACCCGTTGCTAAGCGCATTTGTCGATAAACTGTATCTAAAAAACCAGTCATGCCCTGTTTGGCATAAGCTGATTCTGAGTCAGTATGTGCAAATAATTTAACGGTTGAAATATTGGTGTAGCTATCCACAATACGGCCGGTCATCGTTGAGCGGGCATCGGCTTGTTCTGCGGCTACTTTTTTTAACTTGGGAATGAAATAGTATTGAATACAAGTATATATCACCAACCAGACTAACATCGGAATCGCTAAGCGGTAATCAGCCTGTGCCACCATGACAAGCATCGATATTAAATAAACGAGAATATAAACCATGACATTTAATAGTTTCATTACCGTTTCACGCACGGCTAATGCGGTTTGCATGACTTTGGTTGCAATACGTCCGGCAAAGTCATCTTGATAAAAAGAAACACTTTGTTTTAATAAATAACGGTGCGCAAACCAACGTATCGACATCGGATAATTACCGAGTAATATTTGGTGAACAATTAAAGAATGCAGCAGTATTAATAAAGGAATTAAGACCAATACAATCACTGACATAATTAATAACTTTTGGCCTTCATCTTGTAATAGGGTTTCTGGATTTTTAGTGATTAACCAATCCACTAATTGTCCCATAAAACCAAATAACGACACTTCTAAAATCGCTAATAAAGCGGTTAATAGTGTCATAGCAAAAAGCGCTTTTTTATAACCTTTTGTATAATGCATACAAAAAGCCACTAGCGTTTTAGGCGGTTGAGTTGGTTCTTGATCATCTAGTGCAGGCACTAAATTTTCAAAGAATTTATACATGTTATGTCCTTAATTTTTATTGCTTTTTATGACAGGTCTTATGTCGAACTAGGAAGGGGGCTTTAATCCTGTGATCATAATGGTTAGTGCTTATAAAACAAGCTTTAATTAAATTACTTAAGGTTTATATCCTGCTTCGTTTTGTTAAATAAGTTAAATAAGTTAAATAATTTCACTTTTTTATTTTTATCAAGAAAAAATTAGTTATGCTGGCACAGTGTAAAATTAACAGAGAACATTATGCGGCATGCAACATCAAATTCAGACTGCTCTCCAGAAGTCTCCCTCGCATTGTTAAGCTGGTTAGCTAAACTACCCAAAGTAGAGTTACATTTACATTTAGAAGGGAGTTTAGAACCACAAATGTTATTTGATTTAGCCATTCGTAATCAAGTCACATTGCCTTATCAAAGTGTAGAAGAAGTAAAACAAGCCTTTCAATTTACTCAGTTACAAGACTTTTTAGATATTTATTATCAAGCGGCAAACGTCTTAGTCACTGAACAAGACTTTTATGATTTAACATGGGCTTATTTAGTCAAGTGTAAGGAACAAAATGTACTTCATGTTGAACCCTTTTTTGACCCACAAACACATACTGAACGTGGTGTTAGCTTTGCTACTGTGATCAATGGAATTGACCGTGCGTTAAAAGATGGTGAAGAAAAGCTAGGTATTAGTAGTGAATTGATCATGTGTTTTTTACGTCATTTAGATGAAGAAAGTGCTTTTTCAACGTTAACACTGGCGATGGAACATTTAGATAAACTAAAAGGCGTCGGGTTAGATAGCTCTGAGTTAGGTCATCCGCCTGAAAAATTTAGCCGTGTTTTTGCTAAAGCACGTGAGTTAGGTTTATTAACGGTTGCACATGCCGGTGAAGAAGGGCCTGCCGAATATATCTGGACAGCGATTAAGGATTTAAAAGTATCACGAGTGGACCACGGCGTGAATGCGATTCATGACCCTGCTTTAATTACTTATTTACAAGAAAGCCAAATACCCCTAACCGTTTGCCCACTATCAAATACTAAATTAAAAGTGTTTGATGATATGAACCAACATAATATTTTAGATTTATTAAGCTTAGGCATTTGTGTCGCTGTAAATTCTGACGACCCCTCGTATTTTGGTGGTTACATGACTGAAAACTTTGAAGCATTAATTCAATCATTAGATATGACTCAAGCACAAATGATTAAACTGGTTGAGAACAGCATTACTGCTAGTTTCTGTGATGATCAACGTAAACAAGCACTAGCCGAAATACTCAACAGTTATCAGTAAATATTATTGTCTTTGAATTAGAACTATTGATGACTGCTAAGTAAGTTTGTGACAAAGGCTTTCTGACCTCAGAAAGTCTTAATCTTGAATTAAGTTTGTGACAAAGTAGGTGATGCTAACGAGTCACTGAGAGTTGGCTCTTTTCATAGCTCAAGTAAAACTGTTGATGTGAGAAAGGTAGGCTATAGAATTTATAGTTCTAAGGCGAAATGGGGCACAAAGGCCCCTAGGAAAGATTATTAGTTATTCTCTGTTGGCCGAAATCACTGTACTACTAACCTCTCAGGGCCAATTATCGCTTAAATGCAGATAACATTTTCTCAGGAACAAAATACAAGTTTCCTTTTGCTCTGGTGCAAGCTACATACAATTTATTAGCCGTCGATGCAGCCAAGGTATTTAACTCACTTTTTTCATATGCTTTTAAAGTTTGAGGGTTAAGAACGATACAAACATCTTCAAAGTCATCTAGCCCTTTCGTGTTCCCCCAATTGTCAGTCCACCCTAAGTAAGTACTGCTTTTCTGATAAAAAAGCTTAACAATAGCATCATCTTTTTGCAGTATATTTACCTGCTCCCTAGCATCAACATATTGAATTTTTACTTCATCATCTCGATGAGATTCAATCGGTATACCTATGCTATCTCTAACAAATTGGCATACGGATGGGCTACATCTATAGCTATGTGACAAAGCCTCACAATCAATCGTATATCCAGATTTTTTTAGTTGATCTAGGTACTTATCAAGTCCCTTTTTATGTAAGTTGCCTTGCGTGCTTCCATCTCGACTAGTATCAAAAGTATGCTGGTAGAAGTCTCCAACCATAAGGATTTCAACCCTAGTAGGCGACAAAGCACAAAGCAGGTTAAAATCATTTGCAGCAAAGTCTTGGACTTCATCCACGCAGAAAAAATCAAAGTATTTTTCAATGCGCTCAGATATATCTGAGACACCTTCTAAATCCATCATCATTTTTGCCATTCGATTATGATAGATCTTCCCACCTTTATTGATGTAGTGAGCAAGTGTATTGCGTTTTGCATATTTGGAAGGCTCAGAGTAACTAACCCCTCTAATTTTTATATCATTACCCACTATTGGGCGAACACAAAATGACATCAAAAAAGAAAAGTAGGTATAGATCCGAACACCATCAGGTATATGTCTAAATTTCTTCAAAATCCGTTTTTTAATGTTTGCAGCATTATTGACTGTATAGGTAACAATTAGCGCACGACTATCTTCATTTAATTTGTCAATAATATGCTGAGTTTTTCCCGATCCCGCTACTGCAAGTACTACGCGCTTATCCATTCTATAGCCTCTCGAATATACACTGGTACTATCAGGTCATTATGTTGTTCTTCTAGCAAATTGAACGCAGCTTTAGTTTTATTCTTTAGCATGTATTCTTGTGGGTCTAATTGTATTCGGCCGCCAGAGAATAATTTGTCACATAACACTTTATTATCCCCATACATACAGACTTCAAAAGTATATCTCCCATTATCTAAATCTGCGTATACTGCAATGCAATCAGTAATATAATCTTGATAATTACCTATACAGTGGTTTTGGTAATCTTTGTCATTATCACGAATTACTGCTGTTCTAATATTGAGTAATTTTGACAACTCCATATAACGCTTAAAGCTAGTACCACCAACAGATATGATGTGAATTCCGTCTTGAGAAGCAGAGTGACCTTTAACAATCTCATACAATCTTTCCATGAGGATATACTCTGCATCACCCTCAACTAAAATAACCTTTTCAGAAAGCACAAGCTCCAATATATTATGGTTGGGGGCCTTCATGAAAAATTTTGATGTTTCATTTGTAAGGTCATTTAGCATCGCAGGTACGCTTGCTGAACTATTTAGTAAAATGGATTTTCTAAGATCTAATCTTGAGCTTATTAAGCTGCTATGGGTAGCAATAATAACCTGATTATTGTGAGCCTTTTCTATCTGATTTATTAATTTATTCATGCTTGTATGGCTTAGATGATTTTCTGGTTCTTCTAGGAGTAGTACATCAAGAGACTTATTCTGTTCCCTCTCCCTAAGTGCAAACGCTGTTTTTATAAAGCACTGTTTGCCTTTACCTCTATTCTCAATTGGAATTCCCTCCTCAGTGAGCGTTAAGTCAGTTTCTAAATTGAACTTAGATCCAGAACGAATAGCAAAATCATAGTCTTCTAAGTCATCATTGATTACGTTTAACTTAGTATCTCTAAAATTATTTTTTTGTAGTCTGTACTCATTCTGCAAGCTATAACGCTGAGGTTGCTCTACTGTTGCCTCGTACATTGCTCTTATATATTGGTTATTAGCGTATTCACTATTGATTTGCGTACTGTCTAATGAGAGGAACCTCAAAAATTTACGATAGCCTGAATATGCGTCGCCGCTGAACGTTGAAAATTTAGCTACGTAAAATTCAAATGGAAAGTTATTCCCTTCTGCTTCAATAGCCAGTTGAATCTCCGCGCTTAAGTCCTCATTTGGTTCAATAATTAGCTGAAGTCCGTCGTTAGCTAAACCGTCACTATTTACTCTGCCGTTAAGTTCTGGCTTACCAGCTTCACTTAAGTGCAGTTCTATATGCAAGGTTGGTAAGTTTTCAATGACCTTATTGCCAGCTAAAAATTCAGCTACAACCCCCGCATTCAGTAGAGCTTCAACACCTAAGCTTTCTACTTTGCTTTTACTACCACTTAGTACAAGTTCAATAGCAGCTAAAATCGTACTTTTACCTGCTTCATTATCACCTATTAGCGTATTAATACGAGGATCTAGGTAAATTTCAAATGTCTTGAACTTCTTAAAGTTACTGAGCTTTACCTTTACTATATGTGTCATATTGTTACCTTTAGCGACTAAACTTATAGGTAATACAATATCTCAATTATTCAGGTTGTTATGTGAGGGCGCTTCCATCAATACATATACTTTATTGATATAAATGACATAAATATATGTAGTCACTAATTTATTGTTTTCTAACTAGCTATGGGGTGGTTGATATTTAGAATTCTATTTCGTTTTGGGAACGTTTTCGACTTAGCTTTCTAGATCGATTTTGGGGCGAAAGCGACTTTGCTCCCGTAGTTAGTTTCACTGCGATACTAATTTGAAACTAAAAAGTCGACCAGAAAGAGGCTCTTTTTAAATATTATTTTTTATAAAATAGAATTTGTCACAAACTTAACTAAAACATTCACAAACTTCGTTAACAATCATCAACTATCCTGAATTAGCGTTATTCTCAGGTTATTTATAGATAGGTAAGGTACGTTGAGTATTCAACTGCCTTACTGACAAATGCGTGTGAATATCTTTAACGCTGTTTATCTTATGGAGTTTAGTGGTAAAGGCTTCATATCCGGGTAAGTCATGGGTAACCACTTCAATTAAGTAATCAAAGGCACCCGAAACAATATGTGCATTCACCACCTCTTTCATCTCCAATAACGTTATTTCAAATTCTTCCAGCGCCTTTTCTTGATGACGGTTTAAACTGACTTCTACAAAAAAAGTCATGTTGATTCCAACCTTCGTTTTATTCAAATTAGCTTGGTAGTCTTCTATATAACCATCCTCTTCTAAACGCTTTAAACGCCTTGCACAAGGTGAAGGAGATAGGTTCACTTTATCAGCTAGATCTGCGATGGAGATGCGGCCTTCTTTTTGTAATAGGGTCAATATATTACGGTCTATTTTATCCATGGCTGTCTCGTTTGGTGTTTTAATGCGTATAACTATATATTATTAACTTTTTAAACCAAATTTTATTTTAATTAAGACTTATTTGAGTGATAAGGGCGCTACTTTTGATGAATAATAGGTTCATTAAATTTTAACAGGGTGTAGCAGTTATGCTTAATACTCAGCGTGTCCATATCAAAAAAATGCATAGACCATTATTTTCCTCCAAGGTCTTAGGCTATTTGGCGATGACCTTAGTACTTCTTATTTGGTCTAGCTTTGCTTTATCGATTCGCACCATAGAGGGATCAAATCTAAGCATTGCCGATGTTGCATTATTGCGTTTTATGGTGCCGGCAATATTATTAGCACCTTGGGCTGTTGCCCATTTTAAAATGATTAAAACGCTCAAAGTTATTGATCTAGCTCTTATTTTACTAGGCGGTATTCCTTTTGTTTTTCTTGCTGCATTAGGCGCTAAAAATGTACCTACTGCATATGTAGGGACAATACTTGCAGGGACGCCGGGCATTTTTGTTGCCATTATTTCGGCCATTTTCTTTGCTGAGTTTCTTTCTAAAAAGCGTTTGTTAGCATTGTTATTAATATTAGCTGGCGTGCTGATTATGTTGCTGAATGAAAATCAGTCATTTTCTAAACAAACGTTAATAGGTATAAGTTTTTTATTTGCTGCGAGTGCATGTTGGGCTATTTTTGCCATCACCTTAAAACGCCTTAACCTGAAGCCGGTTATTGTGGTGATTATTTTGTCTTATCTGTCAGGTTTTATTATGCTGATATTGATTAGCTCTGGTATGGTAGAAAGTGAAATTGGCCATTTTTCGTTTCAGCAAGCTTTACCCTTTATTGTAATTCAAGGCCTTTGTATCGGAGTGGTCGCCACTGTCTGCTTTTCTTATGCGATCAACCAGCTGGGCGCTAGCCGTGCATCATTATTAGGCTCAATTTCACCTGTAATAACGGCTTTTTTAGCAGTACCAATATTTGGAGAATCTCTATCACTACTTATTATTGGTGGGATAGGGGTGACTATCTTAGGCGTTATTTTATCTCATCGGTGTTAATCGCTATGGCATTAAACCTGTGATCTCATGAATAAAGAGGTAGCTGGTTAATATCATCGTTATCAGTGTGGTTTATATAAATTATATTTATCTAAGGAAATGCAATATATGTTAGAAAATTTACCTGTTGTTCAAGGTGACCCTCTTTGGGCGTTGTTACATCAATGTAATGCAGACCAACGGGACCATAAGATTGATATGTTAGTAGGTGTGTATCGTGATGAAACAGGTCAAACACCTGTGATGCAACAGGTACAGAAAGCAGAACAAAAGTTAGCGGCAGCAGCCGAATCAAAGTCTTATAAAATGTTGTCAGGAAACCTTGAGTTTAATGACCACATGGCCAAATTTTTATTAGGCGAAAGCAAACGCTTTTCTGATCAATGTACTATTCAAACCGTGGGTGGTTCAGGTGCTTTAAGAGTGATTGCCGACTTTGTTGCGACGTTATCACCGGATGCTGTGATTTGGAATACCAACCCTGGTTATCTTAATCATCGTCCAATTATGGAAGGGGCTGGCCTCAAGGTTGAACCATTCCGTTGGCAGCATGTTGGAGGCGTTTTAGATATAGACGCGTGTTTTGAAGATCTCGCGCAAGCGAAAGAAGGCGATATTTTATTGTTACACGGCAGTTGTCATAATCCTTCCGGTGTAGATCCATCATTATCGCAATGGCAACAATTTATTGATTTCTGTCTTGCTAAAAAAGTCGTGCCTTTTATTGATATCGCCTATCAAGGTTTTGGTGATGGGCCTGAAGAAGATGCTGCAGGTTTAAGGCTGTTTGTTGAGCAAGTTGATTTTATGCTGGTGGCGGCAAGTTGTTCAAAAAATATGGGGTTATATTGTGAACGTACTGGTGTTGCGATGGTGATAACAAATGATCACTCTCAACATGTTCCTTTACGTACTTTATTAGAACGTATTACACGTGTAAATTACTCTATGCCACCAAACCACGGTGCCGCTGTCGCATCGTTATTGTTTTCAGACCCTGAACCTTGGTTGGCGGAACTCTCTGTGTGTAGAGAACGCATTAATGGTTTACGCAAAGCATTGGGCAAATTATTGTTAGAAATGGATGCACCTATTTCTTTGCAGGCCGTGACAAGGCAAAAAGGCATGTTTTCTTTATTGCCCTTAACAGCAGAGCAGATGATCGCTTTACGTGAAAAACATGCAATATACGGTATGTTAAATGGCAGAATTAACATTGCAGGCTTAAAACAAGCACAAGTTGGTTACCTTGCCGAAGCATTAGTAGACGTAATGAAAGACTAAGTGTGATATTTGAACGGTAACTTAAATCATCTTTAGTTTAAAAGCATCTATAGTTTAAAAGAATCTGTAGCTTAAAAGCAAAAAAGGCCTGTGATAAACGTTATCATAGGCCTTTTTATTAATATTGTTATACCAATCACGCTAATTAACTAATCTATTTTACTTGTTAAAATAACTTATTTCTTCGTTGTAAATTTCGTAAAGGGAACAACCATTTAGCTTAATTTACGCCTCAAACTAAGTCATTTTTCCTACGCAAAATTTAGCTCACTTATTCAGCATAATTGGTATTGTCCAACATTTATTGAGCTTGTATTGTTTCGCCATCACCAAAACGATAGACGAGTTTGCCGGTCATTTGTTGATCATGACTGCTTTCATGCGTAGTGAAATAGTTAACATAGTCAGCTTGTATTGCCCAGTTTGCATTTAAACGGTAATGGAGGCCAACACCAGTATTAAGTTGAAAGTTGTATTGATCGTCATCTTCATTCCAAATTTCTTCACCTAAACCAGCCGTTATATAAGGGCGTAAGTTTGAACTGGTATTGAAGTAATATTGGCCATCAACACTAAACGTTTCATAAGTTTCATTAGGTGTTGTGAAGGCTTGCATCATTTTTGTTGAGCCATAATTTAAACGCGCTGAAAAGCGTGGAGAAAAATATAAACCCAATGAAACTTGTGCATATTGTTCATTGATGAGGTTACGTTTATTATCGTAGTTAAGGTAACCCGACCCTAAACTTAACCCAACAATACCGAAGTTAACCGGATCACTTGAATTGGCAAATGAGTAGCCAGAGCCTAGTTTACGTTTACCACTAATACCTGATTGAGCTGCGCTATTATCTTCGCCAAACAAATAATTAATTTTAAACATGACCTGTTTGTCATTAGGTCTTCTTGCATCATCGCCTTGATCTGAGAGTGTAATATAACCTGTACCGGCTTTTATTAAATCTCTACCAAATAAACGGTTAAAGTTACGCCCAATCGAATCGATAGGGTCTAATAAAAATAGGGCGGTATTACCTAAATATTCATTTCCCCATACCGTGCCGCCGCCAGCCCAAATTTCGCGTTCAGTGTTAAAAGCCCATTCACCATAAACCCAACCTAATACAGGCGTAACCACTAAATCTTGTATCGATGGTTTTTCTGCAAAGGCTTCAACGCCATATTCCCAAAAT
This sequence comes from uncultured Psychromonas sp., assembly GCF_947489755.1. Taxonomy (GTDB): domain Bacteria; phylum Pseudomonadota; class Gammaproteobacteria; order Enterobacterales; family Psychromonadaceae; genus Psychromonas. The sequence goes on along the minus strand of NZ_CANLFB010000006.1, from coordinate 57,161 downwards.
GCGCTAGACATAAGCGCTGAGTATAAAAATGAATCCCATTGACGATAGCCTGATTTACGTGCTGCTTGGTAGTAAACACCACCAAAGTAAGGGTGCATAATATAGTTTAATACGGCATCATCTCGGTCCCATACTGGGCCTTCTGATACATGATCAACCCACTTCTGAGCTAAGCTTACATCGTCGTCGTCATTCCAATTGGTGATAGATTCAGGCATAACGGCAAGTACTGAAATAACCCCTAAACCATAATAAAAAATAGACGTTGTTTGTGATAATAATCGTTCGCTATCTTCTCCATTCTTAGGGCTGAATAAAGACACTTTATAAGGATTGTCATAAAAGCTTTCTGGCACATCAAACTGTTCCCAAGCTGAGTTTGTGAATGCCGTTTTGTACTCTGCTTCTTCTGTTTCGATATCCTTTGTTTCTGCCTTAACCTCTATCGTAAGTGTTTCTGGTAGTGGCTCGAGGAGTTGTTGATTTGTCCCTTGATATTCAGGTGTTTTTTGTAACTCATTATTTTCAGCAATAGGTAATTTAGTTGACGTATTACTAATATCATCTGATGCTGATTGAGGGAGATCACTTATCATCTCTTCTGCTGCAAATAATACCGTGTGTGTTGATATCGATAATAAGAAAAAAAGAGAACGTGTAATGTACTTTGTGATAATCACAGATAAATCCTTGAGGCAGGTTAAAGCCTATTAATTAATAGCCTCATATATACACTTAATTGAATAACATAAGCTTAATAGCAGTGACTTGTTAGGGGGTAGTTGCGCCCATTATCGTGTTTTTTCATCTTTCTGCAATACTTCATTTTTTGATGTGTTGCAGATATATGAATGCGATAAATTATTTTACTGCGGTAAGATTATTTTAAGGAATGAACTGCAAGTAGGTTATATTGTCTTAACTAACCTCAATTCTGGTTAACGTAAGCGAAAGGTTTTTTTAAATCATATAGTTATAAAAATTAATTATACAGTACTGCTAGTTGTGCGTAGTTCAAGGCAAATTGTTGAAGTAATAACTGGTTATTGGGAAATAATTTAACGACGAAATTCGCTCAAATAGTTGTGTTGTATCGCTTTTCTTATCCGGAACTGAGGTTAACCACTTATCATTGCAAGCCTAGGAGCAAGTAGGTACTCTATTTTTAATTAAGTTAATTGGATTATTAGTATGTCAACAAAGCGCACATCGATATTTTATATAGATTTTTTACGCTTTATCGCCGCGATAGCAGTGATTACTATTCATGTATTGGGACCATTTCGTTTTTTATATGGGGAAATACCAGAAGGGGAGTGGCTTGCCGCCGCTGGTTTGAACAGTTTAACGCGCTGGGCGGTGCCTGTTTTTATGTTAATTAGTGGGGCATTATTGCTTTCTACAGAAAGAGCTTTTCAGTGCGAGCATTACCTCACTAAACGTTTAAGTAAAGTGGTGATCCCTTTTATCGGCTGGACTATTATTTACGGGCTAGTGGCCGGTTTTATGGTTGATGATGTGTTTACTGGGCAATGGGTGAGCGGTACTGCTATTGATGTCTTAAAAAATGCGCCTGTGGATCCTGTTTGGTACCATTTATGGTTTTTCTATGACTTTATTCCCTTATATTTTGTTATTCCATTTCTAATTCCATTATTAAAAAAAGCATCACCTGATCATATTAAATTAGCCTTATTTAGTTGGGCCATCTTATTTATTATGCATTGGTTAAAAGTGGGCAGCTTTTTACAGCAAAATTTAGTGTTATACAGCGGTTATCTCGTTTTGGGGTGGTACTTATTTAACCGAGACAATCGACCACAATTAAATCTATGGCTGATGGCTGGTGTTGGTATGTTGCTACTTAATTTCTTTGGGACTTGGTCTTTGGCACATAAAACAGAGGAATATAGTTCATTCTTTATGGGATATAAAACCTTAAATACTGCCGTTATTGGCGGAATGTTATTTGTATTAGCGCAAGCTTATGCAGAAAAAATAAAAGGCAAATTGCGTACGCTGATCACACTTATTTCCACATATAGTTTGGGCATTTATTTAATTCATCCACTTTTATTAATTCCTGTACGCGAATTAAATAATGGGTTTTATACATTGTTTGGAAGTAATTGGATTGCTATTCCTATGATCACCTCGATCACATTGATCGTGTCATTAATATTAACTATCGCTTTAGTTAAAGTGCCTTTTGTTAGGCGTCTAGTGCCATAATTAATGACTTTAAATACGTTAGGTTTACCATATTAAATGTAAACCTAACGAGGAAAGGAAGAGTCAACACCTTATTCAATCATCTCTTTTTTGTATAAGCAAAACGATGTAACAGCACTATTTCGGGAGACTTCTGCATTAAATTATCTTTCATCGTTCGTTATTGCTTCCATCATTTTCCATGGATTACATAACATTAACTATGCGGCCTATTAAGTATTTATAACGGTTTGATGTTAAGTGTCATTACGCTTCCCATAATCAAAATAAAGATTTAAAAATAGTAATGCTCTATGAGATTTATCTCTCCATTTTTAATGAATATCTCTTTATGGGTAATTTTTTTGTACTATAATAAAGATTCGCAAGGCATTGTCGCCAGTGAAGCTTTAGAAATAACCTTGTTTATCCTTCTGAATCTTTAAATGTTAGTTTGAGTAAGGGTTATCTGTTATGAAGAAAAGTGACTTAAAGTGCTTAACTATTAGTCTAGTCTGTAGCTTTCTTTTTTCTCCTTTCGCATTCTCAAGTTCAGTTGATTGGGCGTTTTTAGGTGAAAATAGCCGCGGAACCATTGATCTTTCCTCAAGGACTAGCAGTAACCTTGATACTGGTGAGTTTTCTTTTTTACATGTCTTAGGGCTAGATATACATAAAGTATTTAGCAGTAGTTCCGCTGATATTGGCACCTTAATGTTCCAACCTTACCTCCTTAAATTAAATAACGTTAATAACCCTTCCTTTATATTTGATGATGGTAACGATACAAAGCTAACGTGGCGTATTGCAAACTTCAATTATACGGCGTTAAATCAAGGTAAATTCAATATTAGAGTAGGGCATTTTGAAGTCCCCTTTGGATTAGAGTATCAAATAGACACCAATGGGACACTGCGTCAACTAACGGCAGCACAACGAGGTATAAAAACCGATTGGGGACTTTCTGTTAACGGCATTCTACCTCGTTTTGAATATGAGGTTGCCCTCACTCGTGGGTCTGGTGTCGAACTAAGGAAAAAAGGCAATCCACATTTGTTTTCTGGTCGAGTCGGAACGCTTAGCAACAAAAATACAGTGTTAGGCATATCATGGTTAACCGGTGATGTTTTAGCGGCTAATGGCGTGATTGAACGGAAAAATATTGGTCTAGATGCTTCCTATTATTATTATCAATGGCAGTTTATGGCTGAATCATCTATCGGAAAAGTGGCAGGTAATAATACATTAAATGGTTTTGTAGAGTTACTTTGGCGTAACGCGAAAGAAGATTTATCAGTCTATACTCAGCTTGAATACCAACGTGCTGAAATTGATTATGCAGTGAGTAGTAAAAGTGATTCAACAAGTTATTGGGCCACAGGTGTACAGTGGGTCAACGATGATGGGTTTGATATTAGTGCACAGTATAAACAAAAATTAAAAGAAGCAGAGGGGGTCAATATTGATCCTACTTTGAGTGTGCAATTGAGATATAGAATGTAATGGTAGACGTTATGGTAGGTGCTATGAAACGAAATAAACTGTATGGATTAATTATATTACTAACAGTAGAGATCTTTACACTTTCTTCTGCTCATGCTGCATTTTGTTCGTTAAGAGACCCTGTTTCTGCTATTCAAATATTGTATCAAGGTGATTACCAATTTCGTTCATTAATCGCCACTGTGACGGAGCAAGATAGATTAGCGGTTAAAGAGAAACTGCCTTTTACTCTGCATAAAAGTGAAGTGAGTAAACATACTTTATACTTACTGTATAAAAACGGAGAGCATGCTGGTTTTTTGCAAGCTCGTTCAGAGTGGGCTAAATGGGGATTAATAGAAATTGCATGGGCTATCAATTTAGATAGAAGTTTAAAAGGGTTTTATTTTCAACGCTGCCGAAGTCCTGAGTGCAACGATACTGTTATGAATAATATTAATAAACACCTCCATAATAAAAGTATTGAACAACTGATGTTATTTCTTTCTGCTGACGGAGAAGCTTTGTCTGAATCAGGGGAAAGTGCATTTTCAACCTCACCAATAATTGCATTATTAGTACTACGTTCAGCATTAAAAACATTAGCAATTACAGATATTAGTTGGGCTAAAGATATCGAGAAAATTGAAGCGGGTTATTGATTAATTTATATAACCTCCATGTTGGTTAATAGAAGCATCATTTTTCCTAACTTAAATATATTTTTATCGTCAGTACCGTTCGTTCTGTGTGATTAAAGGTAAATTATTGAAGCAAGAACGGATTATTAGGAAATAGTTTAAGACAGAAGTTGGCTCAAATAACGGTGCGATAACGCTTTGCTTATTGGAACTAAGATTACATATAAAAACGATAGATAATTGAATGCACATATACATTAAAGGTATTGAATGAGAATAAGAAGCTATTTAGCCATACTTGTTTTAGCCTGTTTACTTGGTGCTTATTTATTAGAGCAAGTAATAGGGCATCACTTCAATCATGTTCAAATATTAGCGAGTAAACACAATGAAAGTCTTTTACGAGCAAAAGATTTCGAACGTATTGAAAGTAGCACCTCGCAATTTTTAGTCTCTACCGATCTAGTGATCGCGTCAGGTAATACCTATTTGATTTTGGGTACAAAAAATATGGGGGATTACATTAATGCTGAGTTATCAAAAATAAAAAGTGTAAACCTTTCTTCTGAACTTAATGCTGAAATTAACAAAGCGATTATTAATGTAAACAAAATTAATGCTTACCTTGATATTATCGCAGATGTACCTGAACAAGAACTCATTGCCTATTTAAGTCAGTTATTACCTGATTATGATGCAGTCAGTTTACCTTTAGTAAATTGTATTCAATTTATGATGCTTGAAACAAAGAATACTATTAACCAAGACGCACTTGTTTTAGAAGATGAACTCAATTTTATTGTCGTTTTTGCTTGGGTTTCTCGTGGCTTTTTCTTTATATTAATTATTGCGGTTTGGTGGTGGGCAAATAGAAAAATTTGCAATCCATTAAATGGTTTGATTGATTCGTCACATAAAGCATTGGCTGGGTATGATTTTCAATCTACGGAAAAGGCACCCACCGAGATTATCGCATTAAGTAATGACTTTAAATTATTAACACAAACATTATCCCATCAAGCCTCCCACGATCCGTTAACAGAGCTTTATAATCGTCGTGCTTTCGAGCGTAATTTAAATGAAGTGATGAAACATAATGAAGTCAATTTCATGCCTGAACAACAAAATTGGTTTTTATGTTTTATCGATCTAGATTATTTTAAAACGATTAATGATACCTGTGGGCACGCAATAGGTGATCAGGTATTAGTGAATGTAGCCCGTATCCTTAAACAAAAAGTACGCAGCTACGATACAGTCGCCAGGTTAGGCGGGGATGAGTTTGCTATTTTAATTCACCGCTGTACAGAACAAAAAGCGCTAGAAATCGCGAATCAAATAAAACAAAGTATTAACCAATTAACTTATCACTGGAATGGAGAAGATTTTCAATTAAGTGCCAGTATCGGCATTGCATCGAGAGTCTGTGAAAGTAGCGTTACAGAGTTACTAAATTCAGCTGATATCGCTTGTGGAATGGCAAAAAGTTCAGGTAGAAATACAGTGTGCCTTTTTGAAAATACTCAACAAGATTGCACGAATAACAAACAAACTTTATTGTCAGTACACCATTTAAATAATGCATTGAACAATGATTTATTTGTTCTCTACAAACAAGATATAGTGCCTCTTCAGCGACAAAAAGTAGGTAAAAGCTTTGAAATATTATTAAGAATATTAGGCAACGATGGACAATTGATTGGCCCTGCTGACTTTTTACCTGTCGCCGAACGCTATTTATTAACGAGTAAAATAGATCGTTGGGTGATTAATGCTGTTTGTGAACATTTTAAGTCTCATTGTGATCAGCTTGAGTCCATTGAAACAATTGCCATTAATTTATCTGGTCATTCATTGACAGACAATGATCTAGAAGCGTTTATTATCGATAAGCTTACTCACTGTGTAGTACCTGCGAATAAAATATGTTTTGAAATCACAGAAACAGCGGCCATTAAAAATATAAACCGTGCACGGTTGTTTATGAAAAATATAAAAGCATTAGGTTGTCAGTTTGCGCTTGATGATTTCGGTAGTGGGCATTCTTCATATGCTTATATTAAGCAATTACCAACGGATAAAATTAAAATAGACGGGGCGATTGTCGCTAATATGATGACTAATCAAATAGACTTTACCGCAGTTAAGTCTATTTGTGATATAGGTAAAGCAGCGAAACAAGAAATCATTGCAGAGTTTGTGGAAGACAGTCGCTTAGTTGAGGTGTTGACCGCACTGGGTGTCGACTATGCACAAGGTTATTACTTTGCTAAGCCCGTGCCTCTTGCACCGTAATCGCGCCTGTTGTGATGTCGTGATGCTTTGATATAGTGTTGCACTGATGAAGTCGAGATTGTAATAAAAGCGATGTAAGAGACTGTAATAAAAACTATCTAATCGTTTATTTCTATTTCTATTTCTATTTGTGTTCTGGTGCCTGTATCTATCTCTTAATTAATAATGCGACGAAGCGCTCTATTAACCTTTTTAGGTCTGTCTCTTTCTTGTGAGTTAACAAAAAGGCCTATATAAAAATCAATTTATATAGGCCTTTATTCTACGATATTTTAACGTATTTTAGTGGTTACTCATCTTTCTTTTTATCGTCACTAATGTTTTTATTTTTACTTCTAACATCATGCTCAACATTTACCATTGTATCGCTAGTTTCAGTTTGTTCAGTGGTTTTTACTTTCTCAGTCAACGCTTCTGCTTCAATACGTACTTTTTCAATCGCCTGTTTCTCAGTTAATGCTTCAGCTTCAATACGTGCTTTTTCAATGGCCTGTTTCTCAGCTAGTGCTTCAGCTTCAATACGTGCTTTTTCAATCGCTTTTTGCTCTGCTATTACTTCAGCTTCTAGACGCGCTTTTTCAATGACTTGTTTCTCAGCTAGTGCTTCAGCTTCAATACGTGCTTTTTCAATCGCTTTTTGTTCGGCTAATGCTTCTGCTTCGAGGCGCGCTTTTTCAAGGGCTTGTTGTTTGGCTAGTGCTTCTTCTTCACGACGCACTTTTTCGATTGCACGTTGCGCAGCTTCTTCAGCCTCTTTAACGGCTCGAGCTTCAGCAGCTGCTTGTGCCGCCGCTTTAGCTTCTGCCTTGGCTATTGCTTTCGCTTTACGCTCTGCTTCTTCGTCTATTGCGCGTTGAATAACCGCTTCGTCTTGCGCTTCTTGCGGCAATAAACTAATCAATTCAATGCCTACAGGGAAATTCATTTTCCCTTCCCCTGAAACAACCGTCACTTTGTCTTCTTTTGTTATATACAGCAATGGCATAGCCGTTTCACCATAACGTCTTTTAAAGCGTTCAAAGGTAAAGTTTTCGGTAATATTAGTGACTTTTAATATGGCGCCTTTAGCCATCAAATTCACTATTTTGGCATAAGAAATATTTTCACCAAATAAGCTTAAACGTTTCAAATAAGATTCAGATAACTGATGACGTGCGCTTGCAATATCTGCGTTATTTAAACCATAGACACTATCGATGCCTAATACATCTTGAAAATGGAATGTCACCAATGGGTTTAATTGGCGGTAAGGCGACATCACTAACACACGTCCAATACCACTTAAATCCATGTAGTTTGTTGCATGTTCTGAAGCAGGGTTACCAAAGTAAACAGGGATATTTTGCATACGTGCTTTACGAATACTGTCCCAGTTATTGTCCGTTAGGATCACTTTAATATCTCTTGATATTAATAGTGTTGCTAATTCTCGAGAGAACTTAGAAGCGCCAAACATCAATAACCCTTCGTTAGAGCCTTCTTTAACACCTAAAAACTTAGCCCAAGGCCCTGCAGTTAAACTTTGCACGACCACTGTACCGATAATAATTAAAAACACTAAAGGTACAATTGAGCTTGCGCCTTCTAAGCCAACTGATTCCAGTTTGATAGCGAATAATGATGAAATAGCGGCTGCGACAATACCGCGAGGTGCAACCCAACTCAAAAACCATTTCTCTTTCGAGGTGACGTTAGTACCAATCCCTGAAATCCAGATGCTTAATGGACGCGCGATAAACATGACAACAAGCAGAACACCTAAGCCTCCCCAGCCTAGATCTAACATCGCACTCGAATCCAGACGTGCCGCAAGCAAAATGAATAATGCTGAAATAAGCAATACGGTTAAGGTTTCTTTGAACTCCAAAATATCAGCAATATCGACGCCGCGCATATTCGCCAACCAAATTCCCATGACTGTTACTGTTAGTAAGCCTGACTCTTCTTGTAAAATATTCGATGCAACAAAAATACCGAGCATAATTGTTAATACTGCGGTATTGCGTAAATAATGCGGAAATAAATTCTTTCTGATTGATAAGCCAGTTAAATAACCTGTAATAATACCTAAGCCAAACCCAATTAATAACGTTAAACCCAATGCATATAAAACATGTGATGTGGGATCTGCTGTCACGGCAATATATTCGAAAACCAATACGGCCAGTAAAGCACCGATCGGGTCAATAACAATTCCTTCCCAGCGTAAAATGCTCGCTAAATTAGATTTTGGCTGCACGGTACGCAGCATAGGTACAATTACGGTGGGGCCGGTTACAACGACTAATGCACCAAATAACATCGCTATTAGCCAATCAAACCCTAAAATATAATGTGCGGCAGGGGCAATACAAGCCCACGTAATAAAAGCACCAATCGTCACAAGATGCGACACCATACGACCATGCTCTTTAATCTCTTTAAAGTTCAGGGTCAATGCACCTTCAAATAGAATAACGGCTACACCTAGGGAGATAATTGGGAATAATAAGTCGCCAAAAATAGCATCGGGATCTAATACGCCAAAGCCCGGGCCCAGTATTAAACCGCATAATAAAAGAGGTAATATCGCTGGTAAACGTAGCTTCCAACCTACCCATTGACACAAAAGCGACAGCACACCGATTAATGCCAGCATACCTGTGATGTGTTCAACCATGTTTCTTTCCTTTTCCAATCATTGCTAAAACAATGTTTATTATTATTTAATGCAGCTAGGGTAATACGTAATATGTGCCTGACTGTACTTTTGAATTATATTTTGTCATGTTACTGACTACGTAAATCACCCTAAAGTAGGGGGATTAATTTTGAAACTATTATTTTAGATGTCTGATTACGCTATCATTTCTTTATTAAGTTTTTATTTTATAGCGTTGGGTTAATATTATTCACGAGCATCACAGAGAGTATAGTGATGCTTTCAATTATTTATTAAATTAACTTTGATGGTTAATGACAAAAATGACTACCCCTATATACGTATAATAATATAGAAAGATCTTATATGGGTGTTTTAAAAAAATAACTTACATCAAGTGATGAAAGTCATGGGTTTAACGATGTAAGTGTCGTTGTAAGTTAATCAACATTTGCGCAGTCGCCCCCCAAATTAAATGATCCTGATAAGCGCAACAATAAGTAAAATGACGCCTTTTATTTGCAACCAAATGCTGCTTGGTAAAATTTTTCCTGTTTAATAAAAATGAAAAGGGCACTTCAAAACACTCTTTGACTTCATGACGATCGATAATTACTTGCTCACTATTCCCTACAAAGCCAATAAAAGGGGTGACGTGATATCCCGTTGTGGTTGTTAACGGCGATAAATGACCAATGAGTTGTATGCTGTTTTGCGCAATACCTATCTCTTCATGCGTTTCACGTAATGCTGTATCTGCTAAAGAACCATCACTTAACTCATGTCGCCCACCGGGGAAGCTAACTTGTCCTGCATGGTGCCTTAAATGCAATGCACGTTGCGTTAATATCATGTGTAAACCATTATCTCTTTGTATTAGCGGCATTAATATCGCCGCTTTTTTTAATGGTTTTTGTTGTGTTAACTGTAATTGTGCAAGGTGAGTAGAAGGGGCGGTTGAGTTTGCTTGTTGTAACATGAATCGGTTAAGAAAGTGTTGTTTGTTCATACGTTGTATCACCTCCTTTATAAATTGCTTAACTATTGTTTATTTATAGCCGTTATTTCATTACGTTATGTTCATGTCTGTTTATTAAAGTAAGCCATATTTTGCTTTAATACAATTTTATTAACAGCTATTTTATAAAGTAGCTTTATGAAATGATCTTATGAAAGTAACCTGCCCATTATGATGAGATGCAATAACGCGAGGTTAACTAGTAGAGGTTTAAAGCATAAATAGGATTGAAATAAAGCCTGAAAGGTTAGTTACAAGCTAATTTATTATAGATAATTATCTAATTTAGCGGTTTAACTGCCTTTTTAGCAATTAACAAAGCACGTTTTGGCGCAGGGTGGCCTTCAACGGTTTTTGTTGGATCGTTTGGATCTAAATAATCTTCTAAAGATTCATTGGTCATCCAAGCCGTACTGCGTTGTTCGCCCGTTAACGTGTCGTTAATATCGACGATACGCACATCTTCAAAACCACATTTTTCTACCCAGAGTTTCAATGCCTCTGCACTTGGTAAAAACCAAATGTTGCGCATTTTTGCATAGCGATCTTGCGGCACTAATACATCGTCTTTATCACCTGCAATAACCAAAGTTTCAAGCACTAATTCACCACCTTCAACCAATTGATCTTGAAGTTGTGTAATATGGTCCATCGGCGATTTTCGGTGATATAACACACCCATTGAAAATACCGTATCAAAGGCTTCCAATTTAGGCAGCTCTTGAATACCTAATGGTAATAGGTGGACGTTTTGATCTTTATTCGCAAAGTGACGCACTGCTTCAAACTGACATAAAAATAATTCGCTCGGGTCGATACCGACTACAAACTCAGCACCTTCACCACGCATACGCCACATGTGGTAACCACTGCCGCAACCTACATCTAATACATAACGATATTTAAGCGGGCTGATATGCGGTAAAACACGATCCCATTTCCAATCACTGCGCCATTCAGTATCGATATGTAGGCCATGAATATGAAAAGGGCCTTTGCGCCACGGATGAAATTTTTGTAATAGATTTTCTAATTTCTTCGTTTCGCCTGTTGATAGTTCAGACCCGTTACCGATGCGCACTTCATCTTTGAGTTCGATATGGTCGGTTTTAATGTTTGGAAATTTATTTAACACACGTATCCAACTTTCTAAGGTGCCGTGAACATGAATATTTTCCCATTCATGTAACTGCGCTGGTAACGTACGTAACCAATGACTTAAGCGGTTTTTAGCAATGATGCTGTAGAAGTTATTAAAATCAATCATGTTAATGCCTTGCTGCTAATAATGTAGTTAACATTTAATAGTTTATTTGGTTATTTAATACTAAGAATCGAGCCAAAATTAAAACATTGATACCAAAGATCGTTATGTTTAAATCCAGCTTGTTGTAAGCGTTGGTAATGTTGCTCAACGGTATCGGAAATTAATACATTATCGAGAGAAGAACGTTTTTGGCTTATCTCTAATTCGCTATATCCTTGGCTACGTTTAAAGTCTAAATGTAAATCAATTAATAGCTGGTGGCTTTTCGGATCATCAAATATAAATTTTTCAGACACGACCAATACACCGCCAGGTAATAAACCATTATAAATGGTTGTTAATAAAGAAAGGCGTTTTTCCGGCGTTAAAAACTGCAAAGTAAAGTTCAATACCACGACAGATGCATTTTCAATCTTAATATTACAAATGTCATCCTGCAAAACCGTCACGGGAATATCTGATTTATAAGCTTGAATATGTTGCTTACAGGATTCAACCATTGCCGATGAATTATCGACAGAGATAATTTGGCAACCGTTCTTTTCGACCAACCCTCGACGCATCGACAAAGTAGCTGCACCCAATGAACAACCCAAGTCATACAGGTTAGAGTTATCAACCGCGCAACGTTGTGTGATCATGCCAATACTATTAATAATGTTTTCATAACCAGGGACAGAGCGTTTGATCATGTCTGGAAACACTTGCACAACTTGCTGATCAAAACTAAAGCTGTCTATTTTATCTAATGGTTGGCTGAAAATATTGTCGGTTTGGCTCATAAGGCTGCCTAATTATTAAGGTTAAACGATATTATTGATGACGTATTGCCGCGCATTTTACTCAAATTGTGTTGCTTGGTCATTTTTTTATTTAAGCGTATGACTCGCAGTGGTTTTCTTCTATAATACGTGCAATTATTTTGTAACGTATTTAAAAACAGGAATCGATGATGCGCACTATGTATTGTGGTGAAGTGACCGAAGCGAATATTGGTCAAGAAGTTGAATTAGTAGGTTGGATAAACAAACAGCGCGATTTAGGCGGTGTAACGTTTTTAGATATACGTGATCGCGAAGGAATCGTTCAAGTATTTTTTGACGGTGATACGCCAGAAGCAACAGCGGTTGCTGCCACTGTTCGTAATGAATTTTGTATCAAAATGAAAGGGCTTGTTCGTGCTCGTCCAGAAGGTCAAGTGAACAAGAATATGACAACAGGTGGTATTGAAATCTGTGGTCTTGAACTTGAAATTTTAAACCGTGCTAAACCATCGCCATTAGATAGCAACCAAACAAACTCAGAAGAGCAGCGTTTGCGTTACCGTTACTTAGACTTACGTCGTCCAGAAATGGCTGAGCGTATGGTATTCCGTTCTAAAGTCAGTAGCTTTGTACGTCGTTTCTTAGACGACAACGGCTTCTTAGACGTTGAAACACCTATCTTAACTAAAGCAACACCAGAAGGTGCGCGTGATTACTTAGTACCAAGTCGTACGCATAAAGGTCAGTTTTTTGCTTTACCACAATCTCCACAGTTATTTAAACAACTGTTAATGATGTCTGGTTTAGACAAATACTACCAAATTGTAAAATGTTTCCGTGATGAAGATTTACGTGCTGACCGTCAGCCTGAATTTACACAAATAGATATCGAAACATCATTCATGACCGGTGATCAGGTCATGGAAAAAACAGAAGAGATGGTCGTTAAACTTTTCAAAGAGATGCTAGATGTAGACCTAGGTTCATTCCCTAAAATGACTTACGCAGATGCAATGCGTCGTTTTGGTAGTGACAAACCAGACTTACGTATTGATTTTGAATTAGTTGACGTCGCTGACTTATTAAAAGAAGTTGAGTTCAACGTATTCTCAGGCCCTGCTAATGATGCAGATAGCCGTGTTGCGGTTATCTGTGTACCAGGTGGCGCAAAACTGTCTCGTAAAAACATCGATGAATACGGTAAATTCGTCACTATCTACGGTGCTAAAGGCTTAGCATGGATGAAAGTGAATGAAGTTGCTAAAGGACTTGAAGGTGTTCAATCACCTATCGCTAAATTCTTAAATGAAGAGATTGTTGCAGAGCTACTTAAACGTACTAACGCACAAGATGGCGATATCATTATGTTCGGCGCAGACAAAGCGAATGTAGTGGCTGAAGCAATTGGTGCATTACGTCTGAAAGTATCTGAAGATCTTGGTTTAATTAAAGACGAATGGAAACCACTTTGGGTAATCGAATTCCCAATGTTTGAACCATTAGAAGATGGCGCATTAACGCCGATTCATCATCCATTTACAGCACCATTAAACATGACACCAGCAGAACTAGAAGCAAGCCCAGTAGGCGCACTTTCTGATGCTTACGACATGGTATTAAACGGCTGTGAGTTAGGCGGTGGTTCTGTACGTATTCATAAACAAGATATGCAAGCAGCGATTTTCCGCATCTTAAACATCTCTGATGAAGAAGCGTTAGATAAATTTGGTTTCTTATTAGAAGCATTACAATACGGCGCTCCACCACATGCAGGTTTGGCATTTGGTTTAGACCGTATCGTGATGTTGATGACAGGTTCAAGTTCAATTCGTGAAGTGATTGCGTTCCCGAAAACAGCATCAGCGGCATGTCCGTTAACCAATGCACCAGGTTTTGCTAATCCTGCAGCGCTTGCAGAGTTGAATATTGCTGTTGTTAAAGAAGCTAAAGCTGAGAAAGAAGAATCTAAAGAAGATTAATCTTCTTTGATTTAGTTTTCTCTTTATAGAAAGGGAGGTGATGTTACTAGTGATAGTGATGTTATCTCCCTTTTTTGTTTGTGTCGTTTGTGGGTTGTGGATTGTGTGTTGGTTCGTCTACGCTCATCGGGGCTGTTTGGTGTTCATTGATTCTGTGGTGAGTGTTTATTCGTCTTCGCTCATTGGGGCTATTTGGTATTTATTGGCAGTGGTTTCACCTTGACGGCGACCAAACTTTCTTTTATCAGAAAAGAAAGTTGGCAAAGAAACTGACCACCGAATCGCTTTCTTATCCAAATAATAAATTGCTTTTATAACGCATCGGCTCTTGCTGGCCATCCATGGCCAGAACGAGCCTAAGCCAAACATCCTGTTTGGATTTGCTAAAAGCAATTAATGATTTGGGAAAGCTCAACGGTGGCCGGAGTTGTAGCCATGTTGAGTACGGTTTCATTATTAACTTAAAAGCAAAGTGTGAGTGCTGATCTGTTTTAACGCATCTGCGCTCATTTGGTCAGTATAGTGTTTACTGGCAGTGGTTTCGCTCTGTCGGCGACTTTACTTTTTCTTGGTCAGAAGAGACCTATACCTTCAAAGAACTCAAAGAAACTGACTATCAAATCGCTTTCATATCCAAATAATAAATTGCTTTTATAACGCTCCGTCTCTTGCTGGCCATCTTGAGTATGGTTTTATTGGAACTGTTTGATATTGCCTATTTCACTGATTGGGTGTCGAGCACTTTTGTAAGGTTTGATTTATGTGTGGTGTTAGCGTGGAATTCCGATTAGATTAATATTAAAGAGGCAGTCTTTACTGCCTCTTTTTCAGCATAATAACGTATATTTTATTCGTTTGTTCTTGATAAAAGCCAGTTATGTTTACGCAGCTTCATCTTTATTATTAATCACTTTTTCTTCTTTACGATGTCCTAACGCTTTATCTACCTGATTAATTGAAATCTTTTTAGGTTTCATCCTTTCAGGCACTTCTTTTACAAGGTAAATATTTAATAACCCATTAGAAAGATCTGCTCCAGTAACTTCAACATAATCTGCTAGGTTAAATTTACGTTCAAAGGTTTGATTTGGAATGCCTTGGTGAAGATATTTACGTTCCTTTTTAACCTTCTCTTTGTGACCAGATACACTCAATACGCCTTTTTCTACTTGAATATCAAGCTCATCTTGTGAAAAACCGACCACAGCCAAGGAAATCGTATAGCTATTTTCACCGAGCACTTCGATATTATATGGCGGATATGTGTTCGTTTTTGTGTCGCTGGTTAACGCATTATCAATCAATGAAGCTAAGCGATCAAAACCAACGCTGTTACGATAAAGAGGAGTTAAGTCAATTGTGTTCATAATAAGTCTCCTTAGAGTAAATAAAATAAAACAGTAGTTGCTCAGCAATATTTAATTGGCCATCGCACTACGTAAATATACTTATGGTTTTTAATATTATTTTTCAATGCTCAAATCGAAATTTTTTTATTTTTTTAAAAGGCATATTAAATTGAGCAATAAAGTTAACGTTAAAGCTTATCAATTTGGCCGTTACAGACTGGAGGAAACAGAAGATTACTTTGAATGACACTATTCACTGATGAGTCGAATACTTGCACGTTCCCACGTTCTACCGCATAGTGACTTATTGTCTACAGCCATAAGTTTTATTTGTCACTTATTAGCTGTATTTTCGTTATGTTGTCGAGAGACTTTGTTTTTCTGCATAATTTTTCATCCGCATATTTTCAGCAACAGCCATTAAAAATGGTGATTTCATAAAATACCTCTATAAATAAAATGCATGTTTATTTATGCAGTTCAGAGTGTTTGCCATCTTTCCGCCGTAAATATTGCATTTTGTCGCCTTTCTACATGACTTATATTTCATATCTTGTTTTAAATTATTGATTAAATTAACAATTGCAGTAGTCTAAGTCTATTATTAATCATTAGATATTTGTCATCTTTCCGCTGGAAAGGTGACATTTTGTTATCTAATAAGATGTTAGCATTACTTATAATAAGGAGATAAAAATGAGTGATTTGGTATGTGATGCATGTGGAGTAAAAGTTGGTTCATGGTCTGCTAGGTTTGGTGATAAAGATACTACATTTTGTAAAAAATGTTATGAGACCGATGAAGCCGATAGCGTAATCGCTAATAAGGTTGTAGAACCAAAAGGTGACGTACCTAAAAATATTGAATTAGCAACCATGAATAATACTCCATCTAATAATGAAGTTATTGTTACAGATATTAAAATGCCATTCGGCTCTATGATCGTCTTTATGGTTAAATGGGCGGTTGCATCAATTCCAGCAATGATAATCCTGTTCATTGCTTTTGGTTTTGTATCCTCAATTTTTGCAGGCTTGCTTACGTAATGCTAACAAACAAGATGTATGGACTCCCTAACCTTATCTACTAAGATTTAAGTGATCTGATTTGTAGCAATTAAAGGAGTCTTATATGAATAACTATGGTGTTCTCGCGATCGATTTAGCTAAAACAGTTTTTCAAGTTTGTAAAACAGATCATTTTGGAAATGTTATTTACAATAAAGCTGTTAATCGTAAAAGATTAAAAGATTAAAAGATTAAAAGAGATTTTAATTCTAGAAAAAAAATCTCTTGTTGCAATGGAGTCATGTGGTGGTACACATTACTGGGCACGTTTTGCGAAAGCTCAGGGGCATGAAGTAAAGGCAATACCAGCAAGGCTTGTAAAATCTTTTTTACAAGGTCAGAAAACAGATGCTAATGATGCGATTGCAATATCAGTTGCTGCTTTACAGCCAAATATAAAATCCTCTCGTTTAATTACAGCTGAAGATCAAAGCTTAAATTGTATGGATGGTGCCAGGGCTTCATTAGTTTCAGCGAAAAGAGCACAAGCAAACCAAATAAGAGCATATTTGTTAGAGTTTGGCATCCCAATTGCTAAATCAGATAAGGTTCTGAAAGTAGAAATCCCAACAATACTTGGTGATGCTGAAAATGATCTAACACTGAATTTTAGATTTACCTTAAACCTTTTGTGGCAACACTTTTTATGCATAGACACTGCGTTAACTGAGTTGGAAAAAGAATATAACAAAATAATAAGCAATGATGAAGAGTGTAAAAGGTTACAAAAATTAGAAGGGGTTGGTCCAGTTGGTGCTTTAGGGTTGAAAGTGTTTTTAGGTCAAACAGGTCATTTTAATAATGGACGTCAAGCTTCAGCATGCCTTGGGGCAACACCTGTACAACATAGCTCTGGGGGTAAGGTGTTTATTGGCGGAATATCTAAAACATCGAGCAATAAAAGGTTGCGATCCATTTTATTCCAGGGGGCATTTGCAGCTGTTTGCGCAGCAGAAAAACGAGAGGCAAGAACTCAAAAAGATTTTTGGATAAAAGATTTACTCAGTAGGAGGTGCCGAAAAGTAGTTGTCATAGCACTTGTAAATAAAACAATCAGAACAGCCTATGCGATTTTAAAAAACAAAACTGATTATCAATTTTTCTCAATTACTAATAATTAACCGTAAGTAGCGTAACCATTTGTAAAAAATATTTATAACCCATTTGTCATAAAGATCGAAGTAATAAACAGGTAAGACCAACCTTTAGAAATGCTGTAACTATCCATGGTGATTAATATTATTAATATACCGTAAACAAGAGTAGCTCTAAAGGTGCGAAAACATCTGAGGCCGAGAGGTAGCTCCTCATTATGAGCCCGTATATAAGAACGCATCTAACTTTTTATTATTAAGCTTTATTGACATTAACAGGGAGTCCATATAAGGATAGGTGTCGCGAAGCCGACACCTTATCTGGGTGTTGGACAAGCCCGACGAGACTCTTTGCTTTATATAGTAAATAGTGGAATGGGTTTTGGGCTGGCTCAATAATTCAACTTTCTTTAAGGCGAGTCTCGCTAATATACAATTGATACCTCAATTATATCAGTATGTTATATTTTAGTTGTTGAATGCCATCTCACCTCTCTGGCTTGTTAATCTTTCATTTGTGTCAATGATCTGTTTAAGACCGTACGTTTTCACGCATTAGTTTCTCAGTCGACTTAAGCCCATAAAATGCATTTCATGGTGACAGCATGGGCAAAGACAGATAGCACGCTTGCGTTTTACTGGTGTCGCTATTGTGCTTATATCGCTCCCCAGTATCAGCAATATTTGCAGTCGCAGTTGTTTAGCATTGCCTCTTAAAAACCCGTAATCCCTCACCCGCTGCAGACCTTTTGGTAACACGTGTTGTAATATTAACCATAAGAATTCGAGCACAGGTAAAGTACGTTCTTTAGTCATATTAGTGCTGCTTTCTTTATACTTAAATGTGACCATTTCCTCGGAGAGGTTAATAATGTCTTTATCGGGTAACACGCCACGATACAGATAACGTGATAAGTATTTAAAAGCAGAGGCACCAAATCCAACCTTACGGCAATCGACCACCCATTTTTTAGGTGTGTCAGCGGGCATGGTTAACTCAGTGCTGTGATTAATCGCATCAATGACTCTTGCTCGCCATACTTTAGCGAGTGCAAACTCATTAAACAGATATTTTGCATCACTTTTACACCACTGTTTTTTCGCTGCATTATATCGTCCGCAGGGCACAGTAATATGCACATGAGGATGACATTCACGTCGCCGATTGTGCGTGTGTAATACGCTAGTAAAGCCTAAACTGCCTTTATTATCTCGCTTGGCAAAGTCTTTTAATATGCCCGCCGTCACTTGTAACATCAATTGATACAGTGCTTTGGGATGTTGACGAGCCAGCACTCTCAATTGATAGGGTAGCGTAAAGGTGACCATAAAATAGTGTACGGGTAATAGTTTATCGGTCTGTTTAGCTAACCAATTTGAGGTGGTTTGATGCAAACATTGTGGGCAACTTCGATTCCCACAGGACGCAAGGAGTTGTTGGTCATGCTGACAATGGCCACAATGCCATTGGGTCGTTCGATTTACATCGTTTTTACAGTGCAGCATATCAGTGATAGCGCGACGAATATCTTGATTCAACAATCCACCATATTGTTTCTCCAGTTGTGCTTGATAGCGCTCAAGTAGTGCAATAAATTGGCTCATGATGCCTCCCATTGAATTGATAACCTGTCGGTTAACTGGTTCAAGGCGGTGACATTATATTTTTGTTTGAGTGGGGTAAGTTGGGTGTATTTCGCTGTCGTATTCAAGCTGTGATGTCCCAATAGTATTTGTAGAGAGCGTAGGTCAATACCTTGCTCTAAGAGGTGAGTTGCAAAGCAATGTCGTAATGAATGTGGACTAATAGATTTATTAATACCCAATTCAGTTATCACTTTTTTCAATGCTTTCTGCACACTGCCTTTATCCATTGGTACCTGTGTGTTTTTACCTATACTTGGAAATAACAACAGAGGATGACGATGCGTTGACCAATAGCCACGTAATGCAGAGAGTGTTCCTTTGGGTAAAGGGAGTAAACGGTCTTTGCCTCCTTTACCTTCGCGAATATGCACTTGCATGGTGTCACTATCAATGTCGTTCACGGTCAAATCAAGGGCTTCACTTAAGCGTAATCCCATGCTGTACAAAACCAGAAAAAACACCTGATAACGCAATGCACGAGTGTGACTAATCATCAGTCCAATTTGTTGTGATGTGAGGATGTCGGGAATGCGTTTTACTTGTGGTGGTTTGACAATATTGAGCCATTCCCACTGTCTATCGAGGGTATGCTTATAAAAAAATTGTAATCCATTTCGGTCTAATTTAATGGTGCTCCATGAGTGAGTTTGAATGAGTTGTGCAAAGTAACACTTTAAATCGGCTTTGGTTAATGTATCAGGTGTGCGGTCAAAAAAAATTGTTATTCTGCGTACTGCACGAGAGTAGGCATCAATCGTAGCAGGTCTCATGCCTTGCAGTGTTAGGTTGGTCAAATGCTGTTGATATAAAAGGTTAAAGTGTTGTTGCTCTGAAGTGTTCATGGCTTATACTCCTATTAGATATCACCGAAAAGTGATATAAATATAAGTATGGATGTTGTTTGTCTTTTTGTTTTTCTGCCGCATAGCGGCTTCGTTCAACAAGGGTTTATAGTTGGCTTTTTGTTCGTGCCTCACTTATTTTAGCCAACTGAAATTTGCCGCTTAAAACAACGTTGAGGCTGTAGAATTTCTCCAAAAAGAACGTTTTCACATTCTTTTTTTATAATATCTCATTGTACAAAAAACAACCTTGATTGAGCTGGTCGTCTGTGATCTAATAGTTATTATTCGCTCAGAGATAAACATGATGGCTAACTACAAACCTGACTTATCTTGCCAAAGTAAATTCATTCCGATTGATTTCGCACAGCAAATTATCCCCGGCACATTTGAATACGCACTTTCCCACATTGTCGATAAACATCTTGATTTAAGCGCTTTTGATAAATGGTATGACAACGATAAAGGTGGTGCCGCAGCTTATCCTCCATCGGTGATGTTAAAGATAGTTCTGTTTGGTTATTCACGTGGGTTAGTCAGTAGCCGACGTATTGCGAATGCGTGTGAAACCAATATTACCTTCATGAGTTTATCTGGTGATGAGCAACCTCATTACACTTCTATTGCTAGTTTTGTCGCTAAAATGAAAGACCAAATTGAACCGTTATTTACACAAGTATTAATGATATGCGACCGTGAAGGATTGATTGGTCGAAACATGTTTGCCATCGATGGATGTAAAATAAGATCAAACGCTAGTAAAGAATGGAGCGGCACATTCAATGAACTCGAACGTAAACAAGCGAAACTACATAGAGCAAGTCAACGCATATTAGCTCGTCATCAAGCACAAGATAATTCAAACGAAGATGATTTATCACATGACTTAAAACAGAAAGCGAAACTCGACAAAAGTGCTGATAAAATTAGTGCATTCCTTGCCGCGAATACCGAGAAACTAGGCAGTAGAAACAAACCAGTTAAAAGTAATATTACCGACCCTGACAGTGCCAAGATGACCACCAGTAAAGGCACTATCCAAGGCTATAACGGCATTGCCATCAACGATGATAAGCATCAAGTGATCATGCAAGCGCAAGTGTGGGGAAGTGTTGGGGAACAGCAAACCTTACAACCCGCGATCGAAGATCTACAAAAGCAACTGACTCAACTTGGTACGCCCGATACTTTCAGCGAAGCAAAGTTTACTGCCGACAGTGGTTTTCATAGCGAAGTTAATCTTGAATTTATGGCAACCACATGTCTGGATGCTTACATGGCAGACACTGCCTTTAGAAGTCGTAATCCATTATTTAAAGAAAGCGAAACGTATCATACAGAGCAAGAAAAACGACGATTGAAACGGAGTAAAGGTCGGGCGAGATTATTTAATAGTAACGACTTTTACTTTAATAAAAAGAAAAGTGAATGTCATTGTCCCGCAGGTAAAGAGATGTGGTTAAGCGTTAAAAACGTTGAAACAGCGGGGCGACAATACGTTCGGTTCTCTGGTTATTTGAAAGATTGCCGAATTTGTCCATTACAAAAGCAATGTATGCGAAAAGCCCCTACCAAACAAGGACGGCAAGTCCAGTTTGAAACAAACAGCAAAGGTCAAACTATTTCATATACCGATAAAATGCGGGTCAAAATAGACAGTAGTCCAGGCAGGCGAGAATATAGCAAACGACTCGGTGCTATTGAACCTGTTTTTGGCAATATCACCGTGAATAAAGGCATGAATAAATTTACGCTGCGCGGCCAAGAGAAAGTGAATACCCAGTGGCAAATGTATTGCCTTGTTCATAATATAGAGAAGTTAAGGAATAGTTTACATTAACCCAAGGGTTAAGCCCTTAAACCGCAATAATCCAACCTAATTAGCCTCATAAACACCTTTACAACCCAATTTAATCAATCATTTATTGAAAAGTGAATAATCTATTTGAATCTCAAGTAAATATAAAATACTGTGTTTTTATATTTAAAATTCGGGCTGAGAATGAGAAATTCTACAGCCTCGTTATATTGCAAGCATAATCAAGTGAGTACCATGGAAACTAAATCAAAAGAATATTTAGATAATTACCTTGATTCATTAATAGAATCTGAACGGAGCAAGTATCATTCATTTAGCGCAGATTACTTCTGCGCGGATGAAATAAATGCAAATTTATGTGCTGAATTAATTAGTGTTGGTCAAAAAAACAGCGACCTGTAGCTTAAAATGTTGGTATGAATCTGATGATGAACCAATGCCTGCTATTGGTCATTTGATGGTTGTCACAAATTGGGATGGTACACCTATTTGTATAGTTGAGATCATTTCAGTTGAAGAATGTAAGTATTCAGATGTGACTGCTGAATTCGCATTTCAAGAAGGCGAAGGAGATCGCTCATTAGAGTGGTGGAGAAAAGCCCACTGGAATTTCTTTGCAAAAGAATGTGAAGAACTGCATATCCAACCATGTGAAGAAATGATGCTTGTTTTAGAGAAATTTCACGTGGTTTATCAATAAGCAATATCACAAGAGTTTTCAAGTTGAAAAATTACAGCGGGCCATCGCTTCGCGATTATATCCCACCGTACTTTTCAACTTAAAATGGCGTTAGTTTGTATTCAGTAATTTTGTTATTTATAAAATTCCATCGCCATTTCCCTTGTTGTTTTTTGCGCTGCTCGACTCTTCTTTGAATTTACAAGTTTGTTCCCTGCTTCATTGTTTGAAACGGGGCAATATTTTGGAATCTATGGTGTTAAAATTGGTTAGTTAATTTACATTTAGTTGGTAATTTTCTGCTTTTAAATATATTGTTGGCAATTGGGCAGTTTCATTGAATTTTAATGTTAAGAATCTGATGGAATGGTTTCTAAGTAAAAACAAAAATTGAAGTTGGTTTGATGTCGTTTCGGTTTTGTAAACCAAAGCCGTTCATACCAAACTAACAAGAGTTTTCAAGTTGAAAAATTACAGTGGGCCATCGCTTCGCGATTATATCCCACCGTACTTTTCAACTTAAAACGGCGTTAGCTTTAGAACGTGCATATGCAGAAACAAAAAGGAGAAGAAATGAAGAGGATGTTTTTGGGATTCGGAATCCTAGCAATTTTGGCTGGTTGTGCTTCCAATCCACTTGAAAATCCAACTGCTCAATCTTGTGCAGAATATTACAAGGCTGGTGATAAACAAACCGCAGAGGCTGTATGCGGTAAAATTTCAGGCTGGGGTAATTCTGATGGCTATTATTATCTGTCAAAGATTGAGCACGATAAGGGTAATGAATTAAAACGCTTAGGGCTACTTTATAAAGCTCGCAGAGCCTATGGCTCGGAATACAAAGAGGCCGAAAAAGAGTATCTAGAAAGGGCGCTCTCTGAAAAGAAAAATAAAAACTATGGTCAGGCAAAAGAGATTTTTGAGATACTGGCCAGTCATAATAATGTCAGATCACAGAGAGAGCTGGGAAATATCTATTACTACGGGCTAGGTGTGGCCGCTAGCACAGATAAAGCCGTTTCTTGGTTTAAAAAAGCCTCAACAGCCGGTGATCAATATAGCAAAAATTCTTTAAACACAATCTTTGCTGATGATTACAAAAGAGGCCTTAAGCTTTATGAAAGTAAAAATTATTCTGAAGCACTTAAAGTTTGGTTGCCAATTGCCAAAGAAGGGCATTACGACGCCCAAGGTTATCTGGGTGATTTATATAGGCTAGGAAAACTTGGAGCGCCTGATTATTCTGAGGCTGCAAAATGGTACAGCCTAGCAGCAGATCAAGATGGCGCTTATGAGTCCTATCGGTTAGCTCTTTTATTGAATGATGGACAGGGGGTATCAAAGAATACTCGTGAAGCATATAAATACTTCAAGAAAGCAGCTGATAAAGGTTATGGCAGTGCATATTTTTATGTGGCTTATTTCTTATCGAAGGGGGAGGGGGTAACCAAAGATTTAATTGCGGCTAGGAAATGGTATGAAAAAGCATTGATTAAAGATCCTGAAGAAAGTGTTGTAAAGAACAATTTAGCTCTTATGTATCAGCGCGGTGAGGGTGGTGATCGGGACCTGAAAAGGGCCAAGGAGCTTTTTAAGTTGGCGGCTGATGCAGGTAATGAGCTAGCTGCTAACAATCTAAAAAGCCTAGAAAAAATGTTGGCTATTCAGAAAAAATACCCAAATTCTCCAAAGCTTTTTGGTATCCATACTTATGGAGCAACCAGAGATGAAATGCGGTCAGCGATCAAAAGTGCTGGAGCAACTGTAATTAGGGAAAAGTACAGTTACTTTGCTGATACATATAACTCTAGGCAAGTAATGCCAGGCTCATACGAAATGCTAGCTTTTTATTCTCAAGAGTCAGATGGGAACGATTACGGGTCATCAGGTGATTACTTAGCGCAAATCCAATACAAATTTCGTTCCTCTAGCAAATGGTACATAGATGAAATTAGGGATATTTTGTCTCAAAAGTACGGCTATCCCGATAGCTCATATGGCTCTGCCCACCTTGGTGAAGTGACTCACTATTGGTATAAAAATGGCGTCACCATTAAATTGGAAAGAGGCTGGCCTAATCTGGATTTGCTCTTATCGTATAATGTAAGTGATTTCAAATCCAAAATGGACTCTGAGATTGAAGCAGTTAAAAAGCGAGAGAAACTAAAGAAATATGAGGGTTCAAGTTCTGCATTTTGATCTAGCCAAAGCTAACAAACTGCTCAAACGGACTCCGTGTAACTATTGGATGTATCGGATGTAACTATTGGACATATATGGTCACTCTTTGTAAATCAAGATTAGATTGATTTTTATTTTCTGTTTAATAATTGATTACGTACAAAAGACTCGTCACCCTTATTAATAAAGGGGTGTTTTCCTGGTTAAACTTGTCTTTTGTACAGGATCGTTTTAGCCGATAAATCACCTTTGTCTAAACTGCTCTTTACATCATAGAGATAACGGTTTCTTGACATATATCCGGCGTCTTAATGGCTACTTTATGGGAAGCCGCGCCCTCCTGAATTCCAGAAGAAGTCTTACTCGCCTTTGCACCCATTATGCCTTAAAAGGCAGAAGTCCAGCTGAGGTTCCGAATAAGACAAACCGTTTTAAATCATCAATGCTTATTACCGTTTAGGGTGGTGGATTAATTAAATCATTTTTCATATTCTATCTGTTCATTGTGCTTTATCATGCACAAGCTTTAGTCACATCAAAGGGCTGTTTAGTCGTTAATACCGACCAAATTATTCTGGCTAACTTATTCGCCAAAGCAACCACTGCTTTACACCCATGCATTCGCTCTTTTAGCGTTTTCAGCCAACAACTCAATACATCGTCTTTTTTCTCACACCAGTTCAGTACCGTGCGCGCACCATGAATTAGATACTTTCTAAGCGAACTATTACCCCGCTTACTTATTTTGCCCATTCGATTCATTTCACCACTGGCATATTGTGTGGGTGTTAGGCCAATCCAAGCGGCTAACTGCCTACCATTTTTAAAGGCCCCCGCATCACCGACTGATGCCATTAAAGCAGCTGAAATAATAGGCCCGATACCGGGTATGCTTTGTAACAATGCATATTCATCTTTGTCTTTAATTAGGTCAATCAACTCTGTTTTTACTACTTCAATTTGAACACTTATTCGTTGTATATTACGATAAATACGTAGGATAAAACTGCGTGCTATCGACGTTAATTCATTCTTCGCATCTTCAACGATATCAGGTACTGCCTTCATCAAAGTCGTGATACCCGTTCCAACCACTACCCCGTATTCAGACAATAAACCCCTTAACTGATTCACGTCACCGGTTCTTGTTTTTACTAATCGTTCAGCAATCCGTTGTAGTGATTGAATGTCTTGTTGCTCAGTAGATTTAACCGCAACAAAACGAACTGTTGGTCTTAATGAGGCTTCAGCAATAGCGAGAGCGTCATTGGCATCATTTTTATTGCCAATCACAAAAGGTTTAACGACAAAAGGCGGAATTAATCTGACGGTATGCCCTAGCTTTTCAATTCTTCTTCCCCATGGATTTGAGCTATAACAAGCTTCCATCACGACTAACGTAGGTTCAAATTGCCTTAGTTCGTGTAACAGTTCAGAGCGTTTTACTTTTTTGTTAAACAGCACTTTTCTATTTTCATCTAATACACATATTTGAAAAATATTCTTTGCTAGGTCGATACTAATTACGCTACATTTCATTTTGGTCACTCCATGGTTAGATTGATTTGCTGAACACTTATCCAATCTTGGCACATTGTGATGCCTTCGTGGAGTGACCATCTCAGCATCCATAAAATTTATTTAAAAAATAAATATATTATTAGCAGTGGCTAAAATAAGCCATACCTAAAAAAGCCATTATTTACGTAAAACCTTTCTTAATTTATGACTTTCTACTATCAAAAAATTTTATGTTACTGTTTTGATAATAGAAATAAGATTATTTTTAATGGTTTAAATCGGTGGATGTCCGCACTTTTCCGTTAAGCCAAGGGCAAAGCCCTTTAGCCTCAATAATATAGTTTAATTACCCTCATAAACGTCTTTACAACTCAATTTAATCAATCATTTATTGAAAATCCAATAATCTATTTGAATCTCAAGTAAATATAAAATAGTGTGTTTTTATAATTAAAATTCGGGCTGAGAATGAGAAATTCTACAGCCTCGTTAGCTATTTACATGGTGCATGTATGAATACGTTTCCAGATACAGAAAAGAAATTGAAAGCTAGAATATCTAGCTATAAATCATCTCTTAATCAAGAAAAGAAAGAATATGGAGTTGTAAGCGATGGAAGTGGAAAAAGGTACTTATTATTTTGGCTTTATTTTTTATTAAACGACTTAGCTAAATCCAATTTATATTTTGAGTGGTATAAAAGTGAATGCTCAGATGATTCTGGAGAACCGATTCAGAAGCTTTGCTGGGCTTTAAGCTTATATCGAATGGGTAAAAGTGATGAAGCAAAGTTTATGCTTGCAGAATTAATGCTTGATAATATTTACATGATTCCAAAATTACTCAAATTGCATATAGAAAAACAAGATATATGGCATTCATCTAATTATGCCGGCATTTCTTATGCCGAAGATCTTCCTGACGAAATTAGAAATGCAGTTACAGAATTAGATTTAGCTTGGATTCAAGAATTATATTCATCTTTTGAGTTTCAAAGAATGAAAAAAAGACACATAGAAATATACAATCACCTTCAAAGCACTGATGATTTTGATAAACGAAGAAGCTTACTGCAGGAATCTTGCTCTTTGCTTGGTTATCTAACTAAAAATAGCTAATAAAAAAATTCAACAATAATTAAAAAATGAGCATTGCTTCTCAATTTTAGTCCGTGATTTTTGTCTGCTTAAGTGGACGTTCTAAGGCAATTTAGATTTCGATACACATGAAAGGACGCAATATAATGAAAGTTTGTCTGAATAAAGCACTTTTTCTTCCGCTTATATCGAGTCTGCTCGTTGCGATGCCTACTGCTGCGGATAGTTCTGGGCCTCGGCTTGCTGCCTATTATGATCGCTTTCTAGCGTTAGCGGTGATAGCGTATTTGAATGGGAAGGCGTTGATACTCCAATTAAACGCATGACTGGCATAAAGCAAGTGGGTGTTGGGAGAAGCAATAGTTATGCTTTAACGGAAAAAGGTGAGCTTTTAGCATGGAGTGACAATCCAGATAAGCCAACAGTTGTAACTGATCAAGTAAGCTCTTTCTATGCGGGTCGTTCAGGTTTGTTTGCAATACGACATGACAGTACGTTATGGCAGTTTGATACGAAAACCCTTTTCGGATTTGGTGAAAACATCACTGAAGACTCAAGAAAAGTTGCTAACAACATTCTCACTGCGTCAGTTGGTGATAGTGCCAACTATTATGTCACCCGTGACGGAAAACTTTTTGTCTATGGTCTTGCTCATCGCGGGCAATATGGTGACGGCAAACTCACTTCAACCGAGGGTTATGTACAAACTGCTACAGAGGTAACACAGGTTGTTGCGCATACTGGCCATGCGTTAATACTTAAACAGGATGGAACTGTGTGGGGAACGGGTGGCAATATATACGGTCCGTTAGGCAGCCATGGTATCGGTGACAAAGCAGTTGAGTGGGGACTAATAGTTGATGATATAAAGGCAATTGCGACTGGCAGTAGTCACACTTTTGCTATTAAGCGCAACGGAAGTTTGTGGGGCTGGGGAAGGCATGCGGGACTTGAACCAAAGCAGATAATGAACAGTGCTAGTGTTGTCGCAGCTGGAAGTCGTGACACCATTGCTCTGAGTAATGAAACCTTGTGGCAATGGCGTGCTGGATCTCAACCTAAGGCGGTCATGAAATGCACAACCCCATAGGAACGCTAAGAGTTTTATAACAAGGTGTTTCTTCGAGTAAAAAGACAAGACATCCAAACCTTTCGACTAGACTTAAATACGCTATAAACAGTTTTTATTGCAGTCTCAGAATAATTTACAAAGGCGATGTAGTCGTAATTTCAATTACGACTACATGTTTACAAGTTTTATATTAACTTTATTTTGTTTCTTCTTTTTTGCTGTTTTCTTCTGATTTGACTTCAGTTTCAGTTGCTTCAGCCATGTCAGTTTCTTCAGGTTTAACTCCAGTTACAATGATTTCATCTTCTTCTGGTTTTACTTCAGTTTCAGTTATTTTAGCTTCTTCTGGTTCAACTTCAGTTTCAGTTGTTTTAACTTCTTCTGGTTCAACTTCGGTTTCGGTTGTTTCAGCTTTTTCTGGTTCAACTTCGGTTTCGATTGTTTCAGCTTCTTCCGATTTAACTTCAGTTTCAGCTATTTCAATTTCTTCATCAGCGTTATCTGCTTCTTTTAATAATGGAAATTGAGTTGCTGCGGTTTCACCTAATAGAGATTGTGATTGGTCTGCCATGTGATTGTAAAGCGCTTGATAGCTACTTGCCACTTGTCCCATTAGTTCTGCGCTACTGTTAAAATGATCATTTACTTGTGCTTTGTATTTTTCTAATTCTACTTTGTTCTTATCAAGCTCTTCTTGTTGTTTAGATGATTTACTTTTGCCGAGTGTTAAATGATAAATAAGAAAGCCAATGAGGCCGCCGGCAATAAGCGCTAAGAGTAAAGGTATCAATTCATTTGATTCGTTCATATTTATTTCCCTATATTAATATTGTTGTGGATTGTAAGCATCAAGATTATTTAATATTCAAAATTATTCTGTAATGGGCTAATAGTTGTTTAATTATACTATAAATAATTTTCAAAACAGGTGTTCAAAAGAGAAAGTGTGCAGCACCTAATAACTTAAGTGTGATATTTTTAATTCTATCTTTTTATCATGTTGTTATTACATGCCAATAAATAGTTGGTACCCACACTTTAAAAGTATCATTCATCCATAAACATTGCTGTATTTAGCCATTATTAATCGTTCATTCGGCTTCGATTTGTTCACATAGTTTTTGTTGAAAGTAATGGAATAGGGAGGTTAAACCAAAGAAATTATTGCTATGTATTAACATGAGCAGATAAGGCAGGGTATCAAAATATTTGAGCAATATTTAAAGTAATCTACTTTTTAGTGATGACGTTTTTGTTGCTAGGAGGTAGGTTATTATTGTGCCATCTAGACGAACCCAATTATCGTTGTCAGAAACACCTTATTACCATTGTATTTTTCGTCGTATTTATTTGTTGTGCCTTTTTATGTGGTGAAGATAACGACTCAGGTTAATAATTTAAGCACCGCTTTACATTCGCTATTTTCTTGCTGTTATTTTTAGCTATATTGCATTTTTATTTATGGATACTTGCCAGTTATATATGTCTGGTAAGTATCCATTATTTTTTAGTATTACGAACGTATCTTACATAGTTATTTTTATTCTATTTCACCAACCAAATAGGTGCCTTCTGGTCTTTCATAAGCTTCGTAATCTGGTTTAGGGTCTTGTGTCATTCTGTTGTTAATTTCAACCATGATATCCATTTCATCTGCTGTCATATAGCCCTTTTTTTGAGTGGTTGACCATGTCATTGCTGCACCACCATCAGTAATAGTGCGAACAAATCGATAAGCTTGTTCAACTTCAAACATAAGCTCTGCACCTGAACCGCTCCAAGAGTCCCTGATAGGAAACCATCCGTGTTTAAGCGTATAGTTACTTCCGTCATAACTTTCCCAAGGTGTTTCTGCCATATTGGGAAGGGTATATTCATCATATCCCCAAGAATTAGGGGGAGCTCCTTGACCTAATGGTGTCACATGACCCGCTGTAAAGTCGCCATATTCATTTACTGGAACATGTTTTATAATTTTATAATCTGTTTCATCTTCATCATCTAAACCATCACTATCAACATATAGATAATTACCATCGTCATCGGTGAAATAGGCTTTTGATTTATTGACGCCAATAACTAAAGTTGGATCAACACTGCGTAGCATTGCGACAAAGTCAGAGACTTGTCCAGGTAGGTTAGATACATTATCTAGCCAGTAACCATCAACTAAACCATCAAATCGTTCTGCATATCCCAGTACTAAATTACGCCAAGCAGCTGCTTCATCCCCATCCCATTGATCGTTATAGTATGTTTCCCATGCTTCTTGAATTTCAGGATCGCCGCGCTCTTCTGCCATCGAAGGGCCTGCTGCATTTAAATAAAGAATGACTTTTTTTCCTGCTGCGCGATAAATATTAATAACATCAAGAATGATTTGTTCATTTTCTAGCGTTGGTACCATATCCGGGTGAATCGTGGATACATCGACATTATTATTGGTTCGTAATGTAAATAGATAAGCATGAGCAGGGTGAGTAAATGATGTGATGACATAATCAGCAGCGGGTATGTTAGCTACAATTTCTTCTGCGCCAGCTACCCAGTCATATTTTCCAGTTTCTATAGAAGCATCGAGTTTTTTACCGCCATCTACGCGCTGAGTTATGCCCCAAGAACCGGCCATCCAATTAGCGGTATATTCACTCTCTAGGATCACTGTTTCAGATGAGTCAATAGCGCTGGTAGACTCAGTTTCATCAGCACTGCTACTACCACAGCCCATCAACATGGTCATTCCAACCAACGTTAGTAATTTTAAATTTGTTTTTGTCATTATCAAACCCTAATTTGATTAAATAAGTAATCATTCATATGTGTATTTTTAGGTAAATAACCAAGTAATACAAAAAATAATTAATTTAAAAAGAACTCATTTAAAAAGAACTTTGTAGATTCATTATATGTCATAAATACATATTAAAATTAATCATAAATGTATATTTTTATTTCATGCCAAAACGAACTAAGGCAAGGAAAAGACAGGGTATCTACACCTATGGGCAAATATTTAAAAGCAATCTACTTTTTAGTGGTCCCGTTTTTTTATTGGCAGGAGGCTGGTTATTATAGCTCAATCTAAACGAACCAAAGTATCGCTGTCAGAGACACTTTATTACTATTGAATTTCTCGTTGCGTCTTTTTATGTGTTAATTGGTTTTGTCGTTATTGTAGTATCGTTAGTATTGGCTATTTCACCTTTGCTTAGCTAAACAATGTTAGGTGACGCTAAGCGTTAGGATACAATCAGTGAGTGATGTTCATTCGCTAATTGAATTTGAACAATCCTTTAAGAAAGTGTCCTGCTATGTTTAAACCAGAATAGCTGACCCAAAAACTCATTACTTAATGTTGTAAGTACTTTAAAAGTATTCTTTTTTATCGGTATAAGCTTGTTTAAGATGTTGAATTAAAAGCTTTAACTTTTCAGGTAAATGTTTAGTAAAAGGGTAGATGGCATAAACACCGAGTTGCCTTGGCGTATAATCAGTTAACATACTGATTAACTTTCCTTTTTGTAGATCCTCATAAACACAACAACGTGGCACATAAACAATACCAAAACCGGCTAAGGCTGCTTTACGTAATGCTTGTGCATTATTGGTGGCTAAACTACCACTGATACGAACCGTTTCTTCTATTCCATTTTTCGTGAACCGCCAATCAAATGATCCCTGCGCCTGATAAGTATAAGCAAGACAATTATGTGTTTTGAGCGCTTCAATGGTCGTCACTTCACCATATTTATCTCTATAACTTGGCGAACAACATACGACCCAGTTAGATTGAATTAATGGCTTTGCTATTAAACTAGAGTCTTCCAATATGCCTGTTCGTATTGCTAAATCGAGACCTTCTTCAACAAGATTAACGAAGTTGTTTTCAAGGCGCATGTCGACACTAATATTAGGATATTGTTGACAAAAATCAGCAATCGCCTCGGATAGTAATAGCTCGCCAGAGATAGTCGGCACGGATAATTTAATGTGCCCGCTTAAACCTTGGCTAAAGGCTGAGACAGAAGCAATCGCATCGCTGACTTGGCCTTCTATATTTTTAGCATGAACATAAAGGTTTTCGCCTGCTTCGGTCAAGCTGAGACGACGCGTCGTACGGTGAATAAGTTGTACGCCAAGAGAGCGCTCTAGTTTAGTAATTCTTTTGCTGAGCGCGGGCGTTGATAAATCAGCTTGTAGTGCGGCTTTACTGAAAGAGCCAGTATCCGCGACGTAAGCAAATAAAGTGAGATCTGCTGAGTTCAATTTTATTAGGCCGTTTTAGGAAATAGTTTATTATTTTATGTCGTATTTATTGTAAATCAATCAAAGACTATAGTAAGTCATAAGATCCCACTCACAGATAAGTAAAAGATAAGGAATATTACAGTGATGCTAATGAGATTAAAGGATTGTCATAATTTTCAAGATTTTCGTACCTTGGCTAAAAAGCGTTTACCTGGTCCTATTTTTAATTATATCGATGGTGGATCTGATGATGAAACTACTTACAGACGCAATACCACCGCTTTTGAAACCTGTGATTTAATACCAAGCGTATTAACGGGCGTGAAGGATGTGGATTTATCGGTCACTGTGATGGGACAAAAACTAGATATGCCCGTGTATTGTTCACCGACTGCATTACAGCGTTTATTTCATCACCAAGGTGAAAGGGCGGTCGCTGGAGCGGCTGAAAAATATGGCACAATGTTTGGCGTATCATCTTTGGGTACCGTGAGTATGGAAGACATTGCGAAACAAACCAATACACCTCAGGTTTATCAATTTTACTTTCATAAAGACCGTGAATTAAACAAAGCGATGATGGAACGGGCAAAAGCGGCTGGCGTGCAAGTGATGATGTTAACGGTTGATTCAATCACGGGCGGTAATCGTGAGCGTGACTTGCGTACGGGCTTCTCCATCCCATTTCGTTTAAACCTCAGCGGTATGTTGCAATTTGTACTTAAACCGATGTGGGGTATTAACTATATTACTCATGAGCCTTTTAGTTTACCGCAACTTGAACAGCATGTAGATATGGGAAAAGGCGCTACGTCGATCGGTGATTATTTTACTAATATGTTAGACCCTTCAATGAATTGGGATGATGTAGCGGAGATGGTTAAATTTTGGAATGGGCAATTTTGTTTAAAAGGAATTATGAGCCGAGAAGACGCTAGAAAAGCCGTTGAAATTGGTTGTACGGGTATCATTATCTCTAATCATGGTGGGCGTCAATTGGATGGTTCCCGCAGTTCTTTTGATCAATTAGCTGAAATAGTAGCTGAAGTCGGTGATGAAATAGATGTTATTTTTGATAGCGGCATACAGCGTGGTACACATGTATTAAAAGCATTATCGCTAGGCGCTAAAGCAGTTGGTATTGGCAGAATGTATTTGTATCCTCTTGCCGCAGCTGGGCAACCAGGCGTTGAAAGAGCCTTAGGATTAATGCGTGCTGAGCTAGAGCGAGATATGAAGTTAATGGGGAAGACGTCTATCGACCAGCTATCGAGTGATAATTTACGTTTTCGCACTTAAGTTGGCATTTCTCTTTTTTGAGTTCACTGCATAAGTGTATTGCTTAATTTATTTAGCCTTTCTATTTAATCTTAATCTGAGTTAATGGAAAGGTAATTTAACTTATGCTCATTGGTGAACATCGATAAAAATTCATGAGGTATGATGTTATTCGCGGTAGGCTAATCATTATTTCTTAATGAAGATGCGAGTATCCTGGTAAGCAACAGCTAAGAACCGAACCTTACCAGTGACTTGGGTTCAAGAATGATATGTTATCAAAAGCCGAAGCAAGGCATTATTACCTCGCTAATTAATTCGACATTCTAGCCAATCGATGCCTTATCGTCTGTGTATTGAGCACTATGAGAAATAGAGTCGATTATTTGTCAATAACACTGCTTATCAAGTTCACTCACTTTCGTTGTCATCAATAGTATCCATGACATCTAGTACATAACCCATACCACGAATAGTGTGAATCAATTTGGGTTCAAAAGGTTTGTCTATTTTATTACGTAACCGTCTAATGGCAACATCAATGACATTAGTATCACTATCAAAATTCATATCCCATACTTGAGAGGCAATTAACGAACGGCTTAATACTTCACCTCTTCGTTGCATCAGTAACTCTAATAGTGAAAATTCTTTTGCTGTTAAGTTAATGGATTCATTGTCTCGATAAACACGTCGGCCGAGCAGATCTAATTGTAAGTTTTCAACTTGCATGCTTGTGTCATTTTGTACTGAAGTATTGTTTCTTTTGAGAATATTACGAATACGAGCGAGTAGTTCAACAAAAGCAAAGGGTTTTACCAAGTAATCATCGGCTCCTAGTTCCAGTCCTTTTACGCGATCTTCTACTTGATCTCTCGCTGTTAGCATTAATACTGGGATATCAATATCGCTACTGCGTAATGTTTGTAAAATTTGCCAACCATTGAGTTTAGGTAGCATGACATCAAGAAGAATAAGGTCATATTCTTCACTCATTGCTTGATGCAAACCATCAAGGCCATTGTCAGCTAAATCTACGGTAAAGCTAGATTCAGTTAATCCTTTTTTAAGGTACTCACCGGTTTTTTTCTCATCTTCGACAATTAATAATCTCATTGCTTTCTCGTTATTATTGAAAAGTAGTGATAAATATTAGGCTGATTTATTCGTTGAAAAGTAAATCAGGAAAGGTGCCATACTGAGTTTAAGAAAGAAATTTCTTAGATACAACGTAAAATTTACCTCAAAATGGTATTTATGTCATCTAGGAAAGTAACACTGCCTTGTCTAATTTGATAAGGTTATACTAACCTAATCAATCCGTGACATTCTTTTATTTATGGAAAAAAACATGATATTGCAACATTCATTAACTTTACGACTAACTTGCTTTTTTTCGGTTGCTGCAATTACTGGGCTTGTTTGTTTTTCTCTATTTTTAAAGAATGAAATGTACAATTATTTTCTAGCAGAAGATACGCATGAATTGCAAAACAAAGCGTATATTATGAGAGACGTTATATCCCAAAATAATTTTAATAATCAGTTTTCTTCCATTGTTAAAACACTCGAAGAACTTGAAGGAGTGGTTATTAGAGTACGTGATCCGAGCGATAAAGTGATTTTTTATGCCTCTGATAACATTCGCTTTCCAGACAGTGTAATTAACGAGGAAAACAATAAATTTATTGGTTATGACGTAAATCAAGAAATACCGGAACAGAACCCGACTAAGCGTATAAAAAACATGCCGCTCGACGAAATAGAAGAAAAAATATTAGAGTGGGAAGATAAAGGAAGTACTTACCGAGGAATGCAATTTCGTTTTATCTTCGATGATAATGAACAATCGACTGTGATTGCGACGGTCGCAATCAACACTAGCCAGCGTAAAGGTTTTTTAAATGCATTTAAAAGTGCATTAATTAAATTTACTGTTATTGCTGCTTTAATTAGTGGCGCTTTACAGTGGTTTTTGACCTACCATGGTTTACGACCGTTAAAAATGTTATCTAAAAAAGCCAAATTAATTACCAGTACAAATATTAAACAGCGGATGCCTGTTGATAACCTACCGATTGAAATTTTGGGGCTATCTGAAACATTAAATAATATGTTAGATAGATTAGATGAATCTTTTCGACGATTAGAGAACTTCACTTCTGATATTGCTCATGAACTTCGTACACCCATTAATAATTTAATGATGCAAACTCAAGTGGTTTTATCTCAATCACGTAATAAAGATGAATATCTGATGGCGCTTGGCTCCAATGTTGAGGAATTTGAGCGTTTGGCAAGAATGATCACTGACATGTTATTTTTAGCCAAAGCAGACAATGATCAACTATTACTTTCTAATGAGACAATTACTTTAGAGCAAGAGATTGCAGATTTATTTGAGTTTTATGATGCGCTTGCAGAAGATCGTAATCTTCGTCTCGTGTTGAAAGGCAGTGCAGAAGTACAGGGAGATAGGCTGATGCTACGTCGCGCATTTAACAACCTAATCTCTAATGCAATACATCATAGTACCGAAGGAAGTGAAATTAATGTGAACATTAGAGCACATGAACAAGGCACGGCGATAGACGTTATTAATCATGGTGAAAGTTGTATTCCAGCTGAAGAAATGCCTCATTTGTTTGACCGTTTTTATCGAGCGGATAAAGCAAGAACTGGGTGTTCATTTGAGCGAGTAGGGCTAGGTTTAGCTATTACACAATCTATTGCTAAAGCGCATGGTGGCTTTATTTCTGTTGCTTCTAGTAATCAAGTAACGTCCTTTACATTTGTTATCAACAAAAACAAATAATGCCTGCTTTAAGAGTGGGGCGCATACAGAGGTTAGCTATTAATACCGGGTTAATCGGTATTAATATATTTTGAAGGGCTGGCTATAAAGCGCAGTCTGCCACAATTGAAAATCTTTAAACACAAAGAAGGCTACCGTTTTGGTAGCCTTCTTAGATTGCTTTTATAAATAAAACTGAGTACTAGGAACATTGATTATGGTTAGTCTCAGGTGATTTTTAAATTTAATCGGCCATGTCAAAAGTGACACTAACATTCACTAGCCCAGTGTAGACGGTGTTGCCATTTGCATTCATTTTTTCTGCCACGGTAATGTAAGCACCATCATTCAATTCCACACTGTTCGGATAATTAACGGCGACACGACCTAAATCATTATTTAGCTCAGTAGGTGACGCTGTTTTTAATATTGCTAGCTTATCAAAAGCTAGGTCATATGCTGCAGCTTTACTTGTCATATCAGCAGTAGGTACAACACGAGTCGCCTGGTGTGTAGTTGTGTTTGAAGCAAATGCTTGTGTGCTTAGGATAGCCATTGTAGACGCGATAAGTGCTGTTTTAATTGTAGTCATTCTCATGTTGTGCTCTCTCTTATAAGTCATTTTAATATATCAAGACCCTTTGTTTAAGATGAGTCCTGCGTTTCAATAAGTTCATAATACGCGATAGCAGATGACCTAAAACCAACGCTAAAATGACTATTTTGTCATGTTGATTTATTGCTTTAAATACCCTTTTTATTTTTATTAAAAACGTAAACAGAGCGCGAATAACTTACATAACTTACATAACCTAAATTCTGGTTAATGAAAGCGGAATTGTATTCAAAATCATAAAATTATATTTTTTGACTGTACGGTGTCGTTAGTTTTGGGTAGTTCAGAGGGAATTGTTGAAGTAATAATTGATTGTTGAGAGGTAATTTAACGTAGAAATTATAGTGTTGTATCGCTTTGCTTATTCAGATCTGAGATTATTTATCTCTTACCTATATGCGAATTTTTATCTGCATAGGAAATTATCATCCACTGAAGATTAAATATACTCATTTTACTCGGCGATTAAACACAAAGAAGGCTACCATTTTGGTAGCCTTCTTAGATTGCTTTTATAAGTCAAACTGAGTATTAGGCGCATTTATTTAGCCTATCATCAGATGATTTTTAAAATTTAATCAACCATGTCGAATGTAACACCGACGTTTACTAACCCAGTGTAGACAGTATTACCATTTGCATTTATTTTTTCTGCCACGGTAATGTAAGCACCATCATTTAGCTCTACACTGTTTGGATAATTAAATGCGACACGACCTAAATCATTATTTAGCTCAGTCGGTGACGCTGTTTTTAAGGTTGCTAATTTATCAAAGGCTAGGTCGTAAGCTGCCGCTTTGCTTGTCATTTCTGCTGTTGTTATTGTACGAGTCGCTTGATGTGATGTTGTATTGTAAGCAAATGCTTGTGTACTTAGGATAGCCATTGTAGACGCGATAAGTGCAGTTTTAATTGTAGTCATTTTCATGTTGTTCTCTCTCTTATAAGTCATTTTAATGTATCAAGACCCTTTGTTTAAGATGAGTCCTGCGTTTCAATGAGTTTATAATACGCGATGATAGGTGACCTAAAACCAACATGAAAATGACTATTTTGTCATGTTGATTAATTTCTTTTAAATTCTCTTGTTCTTGTTCTTGTTCTTGTTCTTGTTCTTTTTATTGCAAACGTAATCTGATCGGGAATAAGCTTGTTTACTTGTTTACTTGTTTACTTGTTTACTTGTTTACTTGTTTACTTGTTTACTTTTACTTCTTACCTATACGCTAATTTTTATCCGCATAGAAAATTATCATTCTATGAAGATCAAGTGTACTCATTTTACTCGGCGATTAAACACAAAAAAGGCTACCGTTTTGGTAGCCTTCTTAGATTGCTTTTATAAGTCAAACTCAATGATAGGCACATTGATTGTGGTTAGCATCAGATGATTTTTAAAATTTAATCAACCATGTCGAATGTAACACCGACGTTTACTAACCCAGTGTAGACAGTATTACCATTGGCATTTATTTTTTCTGCCACGGTAATGTATGCACCATCATTTAGCTCTACACTGTTTGGATAATTAAATGCGACACGACCTAAGTCATTATTTAGCTCTGTCGGTGATGCTGTTTTTAAGGTTGCTAGTTTATCAAAAGCTAGGTCGTATGCTGCCGCTTTGCTTGTCATGTCTGCTGTTGTTATTGTACGAGTCGCTTGGTGTGATGTCGTATTGTAAGCAAATGCTTGTGTGCTTAAGATAGCCATTGTAGATGCGATAAGTGCTGTTTTAATTGTAGTCATTTTCATGTTGTGCTCTCTCTTATAAGTCATTTTAATGTATCAAGACCCTTTATTTAAGATGAGTCCTGCGTTTCAATGAGTTCATAATACGCGATGATAGGTGACCTAAAACCAACATGAAAATGACTATTTTGTCATGTTCATTAATTTCTTTTAAATTTCTTTGTTCTTTTATTGCAAACGTAATCTGAACGTAAATAAGCTATTTATCTGCTTACCTATTACTTTTTACCTATATACAAATTTTTATCTGCATAGAAAATCATCAACCACTGAGGATAAGTTTTACTCATTTACACTGCGATTAAATACAAAAAAGGCTACCGTTTTGGTAGCCTAGTGAGGTTATTCTTAGCGCTTAGACTGAGTGGTCACAAAAATTATTGCATGTGTCACCAAGTGTTTTTTAAGTTTAATCAGCCATGTCATAAGTAACGCCAACGTTTACTAACCCTGTGTAGACGGTGTTACCATTGGCATTCATTTTTTCTGCCACGGTAATGTAAGCACCGTCATTTAGCTCTACACTGTTTGGATAATTAAATGCGACACGACCTAAGTCATTATTTAGCTCTGTCGGTGACGCTGTTTT
The DNA here is from genome assembly GCF_947489755.1 of uncultured Psychromonas sp. Lineage (GTDB taxonomy): Bacteria > Pseudomonadota > Gammaproteobacteria > Enterobacterales > Psychromonadaceae > Psychromonas. Next base: position 17,217 of record NZ_CANLFB010000006.1, on the reverse strand, counting down.
TAATGTCGCTAGTTTATCAAAGGCTAAGTCGTATGCTGCCGCTTTGCTTGTCATTTCTGCTGTTGTTATTGTACGCGTTGCTTGGTGTGATGTCGTATTGTAAGCAAATGCTTGTGTGCTTAGGATAGCCATTGTAGACGCGATAAGTGCTGTTTTAATTGTAGTCATTTTCATGTTGTTCTCTCTCTTATAAGTCATTTTAATGTATCAAGACTCTTATATAAGGTGAGTCCTGCGTTTCAATGAGTTCATAATACGCGATGATAGGTGACCTAAAACCAACATGAAAATGACTATTTTGTCATGTTCATTAATTTCTTTTAAATTCTCTTGTTCTTTTTATTGCAAAGGTAACCTGAACGGAAATAAGCTGTTTACTTGTTTACTTGTTTACTTGTTTACTTGTTTACTTTTACTTCTTACCTATACGCTAATTTTTATCCGCATAGAAAATTATCATTCTCTGAAGATCAAGTGTGCTCATTTTACTCGGCGATTAAACACAAAAAAGGCTACCGTTTTGGTAGCCTTCTTAGATTGCTTTTATAAGTCAAACTGAGTGCCAGGCACATTGATTGTGGCTAGCATCAGGTGATTTTTTAAATTTAATCAACCATGTCGAATGTAACGCCGACGTTTACTAACCCGGTGTAGACAGTATTACCATTTGCATTTATTTTTTCTGCCACGGTAATGTAAGCACCATCATTTAGCTCTACACTATTTGGATAATTAAATGCAACACGGCCTAAATCATTATTTAGCTCAGTCGGTGACGCTGTTTTTAAGGTTGCTAACTTATCAAAGGCTAGGTCGTAAGCTGCCGCTTTGCTTGTCATGTCTGCTGTTGTTATTGTACGAGTCGCTTGGTGTGATGTCGTATTGTAAGCAAATGCTTGTGTACTTAGGATAGCCATTGTAGACGCGATAAGTGCAGTTTTAATTGTAGTCATTTTCATGTTGTTCTCTCTCTTATAAGTCATTTTAATGTATCAAGACTCTTATATAAGGTGAGTCCTGCGTTTCAATGAATTCATAATACGTGATAGCAGATGACCTAAAACCAACACTAAGATGACTATTTTGTCATGTTCAGCGGTTGCTTAATAAATTAAATACGATCGTACAACTGAAGCTTAATCAAAGTGGGATTGATCTTCAGTCTTGAAAACTAAGGGGTTAATGGGGAAACTAAACTAAAGCGAAGGGAATAAAAAAGGGAAAAACATCTGTTTTCCCCTTTTCTATCAATAACTATATTGCATTAATAATGCTTAAAAAGCGTTTCGTCTTGCTAAATAACCATCTGAGAAAGCGGTAATAGATTCATGTTCATAAGGTTTTAAACCAGCTATCACCATGGTTTTAATTCCGCGGCCAATGATCTTATCGCCTTCATAAATATCAAAATTTAAAAAGTTATTAGCGCGTTTTGTTTCTACTTCTAATACGCTTTCTGCTAATTCAACACGTAATGGATTGCTTAAACTTAAATTATCAAATTCAAAGTTCATGCTGTTGTACATGACTAATGGACGAGCAGGGTTAAACATCACTTGATGTTTCTTCATTAATGGCATTAATAAAGTTGGGAAATTTTGACCAGAAAATTCGACGTAATTTTTTATTAATGTTTCAATTAATACAGGGTCGTGGCTTGTATTACCTGTTTGCTTTATCTCTAAAACACTTTTACCTTGCGCATTAGTGACAATAATATTCTCATCTGTCGCGGCAGGGAAGTTGAGTGGTACATTACCCCCAACCATATTGGTAAAAGTAAAACTCATTGACTCACTAACACCGTATTCTTTCAATGCTAATGCAAATAATAGATCGCCAGGAACACAAAATCGTTTTGAATCAGGATCGTGAATCGGATTAAAATCTTGGCATTCTTTTTTCGCAAAAGTACTTGCTTGCTCTGCACTAATTGTGATGCTGCTATCTTGCTGGATATAATATGGATCTAATAACATTTCAGCTCTCTAATATAAAACGTATTGGGGTGGAATAAATTGTGCAAAATATAGGGTTAACCTCACATTTTATAAAAAAAAATGACGTTAGGGAATAGCCAAAGCGCAAATAATGTGCAAATCACAAGTAACGCTTAACTTTCAGTACATTGTGTATCGTATTAATTGAGTGGCAAATGACCGGTTTTAACTAATATGACTGTTTCTTCCTCTACAAAAGGATCATGTTGACTCATGTGAGGGCTACGTATCCAAGTATGTTTGGGATAGCTTCCAAATTCGTCTTTAAAAGTACCTGAAATCACTAATATTTCTTCACCTGCAAAATGTCTGTGAGGCTGGAAATGCTCTCCTGCAGGCCATTTCACTAAGGCGGTATGTTGTGTTTCAACACTATGTAAAGGCATTACTTGCAAATTACCAATACCCGGCAACCATTCTGTTGTCATTGTATTTATTCGAATACTTTCTAAATCAGTAGGAATAAACTGATTTAGTTTAACGAAGATGAGACAACCAAATTCGCTGAAAGGTTCATGTTGACTGCTAGGCGGGTTTCGTAGATAGCTGCCGGCAGGGTAATCTCCTTCTTGATCTGAAAATATACCCTCCAATACAAATATCTCCTCACCTTGTGGATGAGTGTGCTCACTAAAATACGAGTTCGCTGCATATTCAACAATGCTGGTAACATGTACTTGATCTTCTGATCTCGCTAATGGTTTACGTCGAACCCCAACCATTGGACTCTTGACCCAAGGTTGCTGTTGCGTATCAATGACCACTTTTTTACTAAAGTCGAGGTTAATATCTTTCATTAGCGTTTACCTTTTATCATGACAACTGACCTTTAAAAGTGCATGCACAAGTACATTTTATTTAAGCTTCGTAAGTAATAGGATCTGTTATGCCATTTTTTTCGAAGGCTTGTAAACGTTCTACACAACTCCCACATTGACCACAGGCTTGTTCACGACCGTTATAACAGGTCCATGTTTTGCTATAATCTAAACCCATTCTAATCCCATCTTTTAAAATACCTATTTTATCTGTTTGTAAATAAGGGGCATGTATTTCAGTTTTTTCATAATTAGCAACGGCAGCAACATCGTTCATTTTTTCAAGAAAAACCGGACGGCAATCTGGGTAAATATCATGGTCACCAGAATGCGCTCCGTAATAGACTTGCTCCGCTTTTAACGAAACGGCATAACCAATCGCTAATGATAATAAAATCATATTACGATTTGGCACGACAGTATTAAGCATATTACTTTCTTCGTAATCACCTTGTGCCACTTCTATTGAACTATCCGTTAAAGAAGAGCCACCAATAATTTGATTGATTGAGGTAATATCAATCACCTTATGATGAACACCTAGTTCTTTACATACCTGTTCTGCAACTTGTACCTCTTTAACATGGCGTTGTCCATAATCAAAGGTTAACGCATAAGGTGTTAAACCTTCTTCAATGGCTTTGTGTAAAACAGTGTATGAGTCCATCCCACCAGAATATATAACCACTACTTTTTTGCTCATGACACTGTATTTCCTATTGTATTGCTTGATAGCGAAGTGATCTGTCGATTTTTATAAAGCCCAGTCCAATAGCTATTTAATTGCACTATTTACGTTGCTGACTTTACATCTTTCGATATCACGGGTATAAAAACAGCCCACTAAAAGAGTGAGCAAGATCAAATAAGGCATTTTACGTCAATGACACAAAACTATAAAGTAAATGAACTGTTTCAAACCATCCAAGGGGAAGGTTTTTATACAGGTGTACCTGCAATTTTTGTTCGTTTACAGGGATGTGATGTTGGCTGTGCATGGTGTGATACTAAGCATACTTGGGAAATTGATCCGGCTAAAAAATCTGACTTAATATTAGTGACCGATAAGAGTAATGAGTCTGACCGTTGGGCAGATAGCTCAGCTAAAGACATTGTCGATGAAATAAAGCGCTTAGGTTACACCGCGAATTTAATTGTGATCACTGGCGGTGAGCCTTGTATGTATGACTTACGAGAGTTAACTCAAGTACTACATGAGTTTGGTTTTACGATACAAATAGAAACCAGTGGAACTTATCCTGTTTTAGTCGATGCACAAACCTGGGTTACTTTGTCACCTAAAGTGAATATGCGCGGTAAAAAAGAAGTATTAAAAGAGGCGTTAGAGCGCGCTAATGAAATCAAGCATCCAGTGGGTACTGAAAAAGACATTGAACAACTCGATGTTTTATTATCGAAAGTAACAGCTATCAAAGATAAAACGATCAGCTTACAGCCTATTTCTCAAAAGGCTAAAGCCACTGCGTTATGTATGAAAGTATGTATTGAGCGTAATTGGCGCTTGTCAGTACAAATGCATAAATATTTGCAGATTGATTAGTTTTTTACTGACTATTTCTTATTTTGATATTGAAGTGAAGTGAAGTGAAGTGAATGGCTGGTACGAGATCTATCATCGTAATCTTTATAAAATAAACGTTCTTAATAGGCTCTCCATTATTTAATGGCGAGCCTATTTTGTGAGTTAAGCCTTTAAGCTATTTATTGTGATTAGTTTTATTGTGATTGGTCATTAAGTTTATTTAGTGTCTGACGCTTTATATTCAAGCTTATAAAAGTGCGCTTCACTCATACCATTGGTAAATTGATTGTATACGCCTGCTTTAAAGTAGCTTAACAGGTGGCGCCAGTAATCAATATCATGTTCAACAATACGTTTACCATCTACATTAATTAGTAGTTGTTTATTGCCGACAGTGATGTCAAAAGCGGTTGCTTTATTTAATGGGGCTTTACCTAAATCATACTTTTTGTAAGCAACATCTGCTTTACACATCTCTTTATCTTTATTCTTTTTACCAAACGACCCTTTACAAATCACTGCATTATTTTTAATTAATGCCCAGAAGTGGCCTTTTACTGAATTAGCATCTTCTTTCCAAACAACACGAAGTAGGGGATGTGGCACATTATGCGTGCCTTGGTTATCCAACCCTTTGTTGTGTACTTGTAGGAATGTAATTTCATTTTGTTTAGAGTCTGATTTTTTCATTGAACCAACCGGATCAATCATTTCAACTTCAGCGCTTAATGTATAAAGCTTATTGGGTAAATCAGTGCGGAAATTTTTATGAACGCGGACTTCGTTGCGAAGGTGGTCATTTTTCATTTTGAAAACAAGTGCTTCACTTTTTTTATCAACGTAGAAATATTGATTAACAATCCCACTAAAGTCACCATCTAATGCAAAATATTCTTTGTTCCCTTTTTTGCCTTCAGCATCTGAAATTTGTAGCTCAGATTCAGTTAAAACATGTTGAAATTGCGTGTAGTTAGCTGGCTCACCTAATGCGCCATCTTGATCTGAAAACTGAACATTTGCATTGGTAAAAGAAGAGATTGCCATGAGTGTTGAGATAGCAAGTAGTTGTTTTTTCATTAAAATAACCTTATGTGGTATTGTAGTATTTATTAAAAAATAACATGAATGTTAAGTTAATAGCGTGGATTTAGTCTGGTTTTATGGATCAATCATTCGTTTTTTATTGCATTGTGAGCTAGGGCACAGCCAAATTGCATAAGCCTATAGCTGGATCCAGAATATGACGTTTGCTCATTGTAACAAGCTTTATTAAGGCTTCACTTCATTCCTGCGCCAACGGTAGAACGAATAGGAATATCTTCTAAATCAATGCCTTTTAAATCCAATTCTTTTAAACAAAATACATTAACGCCAAAATAATCAGGCGTTACTCGCTTACGGTGAAAAGGGTATATACCACACACCTTACAAAAGTAATGTTCTGCAGTGTTCGTATGGAACTGATAGGTGGTTAGATACTCCTTCCCTGTCATAATATGCATGGCACTTTCATGCACTTTTACCATCAATGCATTTTTCCTGATGCAAATAGAGCAATCGCATGTTGTCAGTTCGATAAAATCTGTTTTAATTTCAAACTGAACGGCTTCACAATGACATGAGCCTTGGATAGTGTTGACCTTATTCATTTGCTTTCCTTGTCTTAAATTACACAACGCTATTGCATTAATATCAGTCCGTTTAATAAGGGTCTACATTTTTTACGTTACCGTTCCTTTATATTGGTATTTCTAGTACCACTGTCTTGAAAAACACCGATAGAGTTTATTAATAAATTCTTTTATTGGAAAGATAAAGTATTGTGAATGGCTGTGCTTAGGTTATGACTCACTAGATCATGGATGCTAATTCGGTTCTGAATCACTCACTCAACTGCCGTTATTCGCTTAAATTGTCAGTCATCGATTAACTCTGCTTTGTTGTTTGTTTAGGATCGTTTATGCTCAGAGGAACTCGTAAAATATTAATTAAGGAAAAGCTATGCGTATCACTGCTAATTTCGATGCAGGCAATATTGAGGTTATTAATTTAGACGATAAAAAAGATATTCAATTGGCTATTCGTCCCGATGTTGGCGAAGAGTTTTTTCAATGGTTTAACTTTCGTATCGACGGTGAAGTAGGCGAACAATATATTCTTAATATTCTTAATGCCGGCGAAGCTTCTTATCTTGAAGGTTGGGACAATTATCAAGCGGTGGCTTCTTATGATCGCCAGCATTGGTTCCGTTTACCAACATTCTATAAAGAGGGGAAGTTAACGATTGTAGCTGATATGGATTGTGAAACTATTCAAATTGCTTACTTTGCACCTTACAGTTATGAACGTCATCAAGACCTGCTTGCTGCCGTACAAATGCACCCACTTGTGAGCCTTGAGCATCTAGGTGAAACATTAGATAAACGCGATTTAACGTTAGTTAAAATTGGCGACGGCGATACTAATAAACGCAATATCTGGATCACTGCACGTCAACATCCTGGTGAGACAATGGCTGAATGGTTAGTTGATGGTTTGATGCATAGTTTGTTAGACAGTGATAATGCGACAGGTAAATTGCTGTTGGATAAAGCAAACTTCTATATCGTGCCTAACATGAACCCTGATGGAAGTGTACGTGGTCATTTACGTACTAACGCTGCAGGTATTAACTTAAATCGTGAATGGTTAAATCCAAGCTTAGATAAAAGCCCTGAAGTATTTCATGTGATTAATAAAATGAAAGAAACTGGCGTTGACCTCTTTTATGATGTGCATGGTGATGAGGCATTACCTTTTGTCTTTTTAGCGGGATCTGAAGGGACACCAAGTTATAACGATCGTTTGGCTACATTACGTGAACGATTCTCTGAAGTATTCAAACTCGCTAGTGCAGATTTCCAGTCTGATTTCGGTTATGACGTTGATGCACCGGGTAAAGCGAATATGACGGTCGCAACAAACTGGGTTGCTGAGCATTTCGATTGCCTTGCAAATACATTAGAAATGCCATTTAAAGATAATGATAATGTACCCGACCCAACCATGGGGTGGTCACCAGAGCGTTCTGTTAAATTAGGCGAAGCTTCATTAGTCGCAATGCTAGCGGTGGTTGACGATCTACGTTAGTCGACACTATCACTGCTAATAGCTTATCAATGAAAAAGCCTAACCAGTTAAACTGGTTAGGCTTTTTTCGATTTATTTTTAGTTTAGGTTCAAGTCGTTAGCTTTATATCTAAATACTTTTTATATTCCAACCCACTTATACATCGACTAACGCTTTTAGCGTTTTATAGTCTGATGACTTTTTATCTTCAACGTCACAAACCTTTAATAAGTCATCAATAAAATGCATCAGTGCACGCTGTTCTATTTCTTTAATACTCTCTTTAACGACGGGTAGCAGCATGTGGTACATACTGGCTGCGCCAAAGTCACCAAAAATAATATTTGATTGCTGATCAAACAAGGTATTGTGCGCATAAAGGTCGCCATGACACACTTGGTTATTATGTAAATGCTCAAACACTTGTTGCATCTGTTCTACTATTTTTTTAATACTATTAATCGATAAACTAAAACCGGATTCAAAAGTATCACGCGTACAGGTTTGAAAATCTGGTGGTAACCCCAAGTTTTTAAAGTGAGTTGGAATCAACTCCATTACCAATGCTAAATAATGACTTTCATTTACTTGTGCGACTGATTTCACTAGGTTTTTATGATTACCTAATTTTAAACAAGCTTGTAACTCATCTTGAGGATACCCATCGCTAGTGACTTCCCCTTTAAATACTTTAACTGCAATATCTTCTGGAAAAGTATTTTCTTGATTCGCGGTATCAGTCCAATTAGCTTGATAAATGATGCCTGATGCGCCTTGCCCTAATACTTCTAATAAACGGTAATCTGTCGAAGCAACTTTAGGAACTGATTTTATCTCTACATCCGTTTCACAGAATGGATTACCAGAAAAAGCCAACCAAGCTAACTTAGGCAGAATTAATAGTTGTATCGGAAAAGCTAACATCTGGTTTGCAGAAATACGCAATAACTCTAGGTTAACTAGCTGATCGGTACTTTTTGGTAATCGACTCAGTTGGTTTCCTGCAAGGGCGAGTTTCTGTAAACGCGTTCGCTCGCCTAATGCTTCTGGCAAACTGGTTATTTGATTATCAGTCAAAATTAACCAACGTAGTTGGTGTGGTAATGATTCAGCGGGTACTTCTTGGATCTGGTTTGATTTAAAACCAACCATTTCTAATAATGGACAGCCACCTAAGGCCGTTGGGAGTACTTTAAAGCAATTATTAGAAACAAAAATAATCTTGAGATTAATGAGTTGTTTTATTTCATCAGGCAAGGTACTTAATTGATTATTTGATAAATCTAATATTTCTAAGCTATCTGCTAAGGTGAGAATCTCCATTGGAAATTCCGTTAAATTTTCGGATAGTTGTAAGCGCTTAATGCCTGTTAATTTTCCTGCTTTAAGTTGTGCAATACTATGCAAAATAGAGTTCCTAATGAGTAAATAAATAGTTATTTTGATTTTTAGATTGTAACGTGTCGTTATATTTTTACTATAACTAGCCGTTTTTTTATTTTAAACGGTGGCAAAGCTTACCACTATTTTGACTACTATGTTTGTAACTATATTTACTACTATATATGCAGATATATTAATGACGGCGATATAAATAGCTTTTATAGTTTACTAATGGCTAGCATTGCACCGTACATGATAGGTTGATGAATGAGATAAATTGCTAATGAGTGTCGTCCAAGAAAGGCGAGTTTATTACTGATAACATTATCTTTTATTTTGATATTAAATAACGACTTGTGCATCAAATAGATACCAATTAATACAGGAGAAATCCAAGGGATAAAACTGACTAAATCAGTGGTTTTTCGTGGTATAGATAAGTGCTCTACTGACCACAACCAGATAGGTCGCATACTTATCCAATCTAATTGGTAAGCGGCTAAACATGCAACGCCAATAATTAATGCAACAGTGGGGAATCGCGAAAATATCACTGAGATGGGCAAAGCCACTGCAATAAAATGAATGATGCCAAAATATACCCACGCATTCGGGTACATAAATAAACTACCGACCGTTAACAGTAAAGCGACGGTAATTAATTTCGCCACTGCTTTACTTAGTTTGATTAAGTTGACGTGTTTTGAATAGACTAAATAACTGCTCATGCCTACCGCTAATAAAAAACCAGATACAATAACGGCTCTAAATACACGCCATTCAATATCTTTATTGGTGCTTATATCTAACCAGTCGAAAGCCGCAAGGTTATAGCAAAAGTGAAATATCACCATTAATACAATCGCCATACCTCGTAATATATCGACTTCATTGACTCTGACATTACGTGTGTTTGATAGATTGCTCACGGGTGACTTCCTTTTATTTTTTAACTTTTATCTTTTAGCTATTACTACACTAATAGTATTAGTGCAGTAATAGCATTGTGATTACGTTGATTTTTTAAAGTAATCATTTAATTTGTGACAACATAATATAGTAAATAAGCTGCAATCACCCACATCATAATAGCAATAACAAAGTCGATAATTTGTTGGCTTTTAGGCTTAGATAAAATAGGTGCCAATTTTTGACCCAATAAAGACAACCCAAAGAACCAAATAAATGAAGCACTTACACCCCCGAATACAAACCAAGGACGCTGTTCAGTAGTTAAGTTAGCAGCAAATCCACCTAATATAACAATGGTATCAATGTACACATGTGGATTTAAAATTGTAAATGCACAACAAGCTAATACGATCGCTTTGAAGTTTCTATTCTTGTCGTCAGTTTGTAAATTATTACCACCTGCAAACGCACTCTTAAAACATAAAGAACCATAATAGAACATAAAAATTGCACCGAGTACGCCAATACTGGTTAACAGCCATGGGAAAGTAGTAAATACCTTCGCGCCTCCCCATACTCCGACGGACATAAAAATAGCATCGGCAAGAGAGCAAAATGTCGCCACAAACAAATGATGTTGCCGACGGATCCCTTGATTTAATACAAACGCATTCTGCATGCCAATTGGCATAATTAAGGTCGCCATTAAGGTTAAACCGGTAAAGTAAGTGCTGAACATAGATACTCATAATAGATAGGTGGTCAAAAAGAGAGGGCTACTATAATTTCATTTGAACTGTTAGTGTAGCTAATAAATTTAATGTTTAATTAAAATTTCTAATGTGGCGTGTAAATATTGTTAATGTCAGCGGATCTACGTTACTAACGCAGCTGGCGATGTTGACTAATGTACTCGCTTTAAATTCCTAATAATATGATTTTTAAATTAAGGCTGTGATGGTATGGATTTAAGTAATGTTGATTATAAACTGTTAAAAGCCTTAGATGCCGTGGTGATGGAACAAAGTTTCGATCGCGCTGCACAACGTCTTTTTATTACGCAATCGGCAGTATCTCAACGTATAAAATTACTTGAGAAGCATTTTGGTGAGCCGTTATTGATCCGTTCAACACCACCACAAGCTTCGCATTTAGGGCGTTTATTATTAGGGCACTATCAACGTGTTCTACAATTAGAGATGGAGCTCAATCAACAGTTAGATTTACAAAGCAATCAAGCACAAACGCTGCCGTTAGCGGTTAATGCAGATAGTTTGGCAAGTTGGTTAATTACTGCATTAAGTCCGTTATTACAAAGTAAAAATATTCAATTAAACTTATTTGTTCAAGATGAGACGACGACTTGGGAAAGAATGCGTAGTGGAGAAGCACTGGCTTGTTTAAGCAGTAAAGCAAAAGCGATTAGTGGTAGCGATAGCCATTTCTTAGGTTATATGGAATATATCTGTGTTGCCAGTCCTGACTTTATAGCGCGCTTCTTTAAACAAGGCGTTAATAGGCAAACTCTGCAACATGCGCCAGCAATGTCTTTTGATCAATATGACGATATGCATTTAGCTTTTTTACGAGAACATTTTGATTTGGAAATGGGGCAATACCCTTGTCATACGATACGTTCATCAGAAGCGTTTGTTGATTTAACGTTAGCCAGCGGCGCCTATAGTTTTAATAGTCATTTTAGTGTTGAAGCACATTTAAAAAGCGGGCTGCTGGTGGATATTTTGCCTGATCATAAAGTACGTGTTCCTTTGTACTGGCATTGTTGGCAATTAGGTGGGGAATTAATGCAGGAGCTGAGTGAGCAAGTTATTAGCTATGCTCGACAAGTATTGAAATAGTATTTTGATGCTCTTTGCTTCGGTTCAGACGATACTAAAACGATAGTGACATTAAAGTTTAATAGGGGCATGGAGATCCAATGTCCACACATCGTTACTTTTTGCAAGGCAGATATCAGCTAAGGTGTGTTTATTTAATTCATCTAGAAATGCCTGCATGGCTTTATTTAAAATTGGCTTAACAAGGCAAACACTTTGTAATCGACAAGGGGGTTCTGCACAATTGATGGGGTCAAGCGTGTTCTCCATGATTGCAACAACGTCACCTAAGTTAATTAAATCAGCGGGTTTAGCTAATTTAATACCACCACTTTTTCCTCTCACCGTTTGAATAAATCCTGCTTTCCCTAAATGGTGCACAACTTTGGTTAAATGATTAAATGAGATACCAAAAAGTGTAGCAATATCTGTCGCTTTAGATAATGACTCTCGTTCAAGCTGCGTATTGAGGTAAATTAAAACACGAATTGCATAATCCGTATGCTTAGTTAATTGCAATGTTTCGACCTTTTCATTGTATATCCTTTTATTTTCATCGTTAAGCTACGTTTTATGGATAGCGAACCGTCTTCTTTTTTATTGGTTTATTTTCGTTTTAATATCGATATTTTCTATTGTAGCGTAGAAGCTATTTTTAGTTTTTTAATTATGCATTTTATTTGCATCTTTTGAAATAAGTATTTAATATGCGAGTTATAAATTTAAATAAGTATTTTAAATGCAACTTAAAGGGCGAGTTATGTTAACTGACAATGAAATTAGAATTATAAAATCAAGTGCACCTGCGTTAGCTGAATACGGAGAGCAAATTACTGGGCGTTTTTACCAAATATTATTAGAGAAAAATCCTGAACTAAAAAATATTTTTAATATGACCAATCAAAAAAGCGGTAATCAAAAACAAGCGTTAGCCATGGCCGTTTATGCATTTGCAAAATATGTTGATAATTTATCAGTTATTTTAGGGGATGTTGAACGAATCGCCCAAAAGCATGCAAGTTTAGGTATTAAGCCTGAACATTATCCATTAGTTGGCGCTGCTTTATTAGAGTCAATTAAAGAAATATTAAATCCAGGTGAAGAAGTTATTTCAGCTTGGGCTAGTGGTTACGGTATCTTGGCTAATGTGTTTATTGAAAGAGAGAAAGAACTATACCAAGAGAGTGCAGAAAAAGAGGGCGGATGGTCAGCAACACGTGAATTTACCGTGGTAAAAAAACAGCAGGAAACACCCTTAATTACCTCTTTTTACTTGCAACCTAGCGACCAAGGTAAAGTCTCTTCATATAAAGCAGGTCAATATATCGCGTTACATTTACATCCTGAAGGTGCTCCAAATCATCAAATTCGTCAATACAGTTTATCTGGCGCGTTTGATCACGCGGGCTATCGTATTTCCGTTAAAAAAGAGCAGAATGAACAGGGCGATGGTTTAATTTCTAACTACTTACATGAGAAACTTGAACAAGGCGGTACGATACAAGTTTCTAATCCTTATGGTGAGTTTGTATTACAGGAAACACAACGTCCAGTCGTCCTAATCAGCGGTGGAGTAGGTATTACACCAATGCAAGCCATGTTAGAAACATTAACGGCTCAAACTCCATCACGTGAAACACATTTTGTACATGGCGCATTGGATGAATTACACCATGCATTTAAGGGTAAATTAGATGTATTAGCGGCTTCTGGGAAAGTACAAGCTCATACTTTTTATGAAAATATTGAAGTGTCATCTAAAGCACAGAATACCCATCAAGGTCTTATTAATATTGATGCGATTCAAGCAGACTTACCATTAACAGGCGCTGAGTTTTATATCTGTGGGCCATTAGCGATGATGAAAGCAGTATATAAACAATTGAAAGCATTAGATGTTAATGATGATCAAATATTTTATGAAGTATTTGGTCCTTCTAAAACATTAGCTTAAGTCTCTTTGAGGGATTTTTTAATATCAAAGTCACTTATTAATTGATTATGTCAGCATGCTTCTGCGTCTAATATTGATTCTTTAATAAAGTGACTTAATTTAATTAGATATAAAAGGTGGTGCGAAAATTTTACGCTACCCCTTTAATCTTTTTGAGTTCATGACGTAACGCATTTAATCGCTCCGCATGCATTTCTGGCAAATGAGTGTTGTTTAATAAGGCAATACTACTTTGAAATTGTGCTATTAACTCATCTTTATTAACAGGTTTTTCTTGTAGCATATGAATAAGCACTTGAGAACGATTTAATATGGCACCTGAATTAAGTGGCTCTAATATTAACGCTCTTTCAAAACTATCTAATGCAGCTTGATATTCGTTGGCTGTAAAAAATTCAATGCCTGCTTTATTGTAGCCTTTAAAGTTTTCAATGCGTTGCTTTAATAAATCACCAGTATGTTTCTTAATATTAATGGCTGTCGTTGGGTCAATAATATGTCGTTGTTTGAGCTCTTCTAAGAGCGGTTCTGCCTCATCAAACTCACCGATATTTAATAACGAGAATGCGCTTTCTATTAAAAAGGTCGTATCAAAATCGATAACTGCTTGATTGGTATTCTTTAAGGTACTTAATATACGTCGTTTCGCTTTAAGTGGCTCATTCAGTGCGAAATGAACATTAGCCTGATATATTTCATCGAAGCCATTAAAATTAAAGTCTTTATTTTTTCCTTCTTCAAAACGGCTTTGATATAGAGCTGAAGACACTTTTTTCAATATGAGTCTTCGTTCTCCTATGTCTTTTTCTTGTTTCGCTAAATCAATAATACTGCGTAAGTAGTTAGCAAGATGGCAAGGATCAGGGTAAAAAGAGCTACGGCTTAAATGTAAAATAGAGTAGTAACTATTGAGCATGACAACATACTCCTCCATTTCATTCGCTAATAAGGCCACTTCTTGATGACGTTCAATACTATGGTGAGTGGTATTCGCCGCTTTAGTTAATATATTCAACGCATTACTTAATTGACCGTCTCTTTTATATGAGCGGGCCAGCCATCCGTAAGCTTCCATTTGTAATGGAGAGTCTTCTATCAAGCGCGTTAATATCTGAATTGATTTTTTATATTCTTTTTGCAGAAAATAGGATCTTCCTAAGCTTATACAAGGACGCACTAACGGTCTCAGTTCAATTAAAGGTTTTAAAATACGATCCGCATTCTCAAAGTCTTCAGTTTGAATATATATTTCTGCGAGTAAGTTTTTACATAGGTTTCTATACTCGGGGGCTTGGTCAATTTTTTGCTTACACAGTGAGATAGCTAATTCGTATTTCTTATCTGCAATCGCTCTATAAATGGCTTGTAGCATTACTTTACGATGTGTTGCTGCGGTTAAGCGAGTGCTTAATTGAACAGGAGAAAAAGGCTTCATTAGGTAATCGTCGGGTGACTTTTCAATCGCTGTTAAGACCATTCTTTTGTTACTATCACCTGTGATAATAAAGCACAGAGCATGGTCTGGTATGAGATCGTTTTTCTTTAAATAATCCAATAGCTGTACGCCATTTTTCCCAGAGCCTAAGTTGTAATCTAAAAGGTAAATATCGAATTTAACCACATTTGCTATTTTAACGGCTTGTTCGATGGTATCGACAAACGTAATATTTTTGGCACCTTGGTTGGTTAACATGGCTTTAAGCATCACATGAAATGCTTTTTGATCATCTACTATTAAGATTTTTTTATCATGATAATGAAACATAATGGGTACCGGCCAAGTTAAACAAAAGGCTAAAAATTCAAAAAAGACTAAGAAAAACTCATGTTAATAACTGAATACGCTGTAAAGGTTAACGAGAAAAAGAGCATATTAGCGATTACCTTAAATAGTATATTTTCACTTAACAGAAAAGTGCCATTAAAAATGCCTGTAGAAAGCAGTGTTGTAATAGCAAAAAAGCTAGTGCTGTAAAATTATGAGACTCATTATATTAAGTGTATCTTCTCAATTTAATACCGAAGCAACAATTAAATTCAGGACATAAATTAATGTAAGCTATTGTTATATATTGTAAATTTATAATCAAAATTCGGTTTTGTTAACAGTTAAAATAGAAATGCTATTTAATATGATTGGTATGACTAGGATTGTAGAGTATTTTTGTTCATAAATAACTTTTTAAAAGTCATAAAAATAGCAAAAAAGTCAATTTATCATGAGGTGGTTTGTAGTTTAAACAACAATATTTGGAATATCTAAGAAGAGTATTGAAACTTGATGGCCTCAAGTTATTTGAAGATGAAATGGTGGAGGGAGGTGGATTCGAACCACCGAAGCTTTCGCGACAGATTTACAATCTGTTCCCTTTGGCCACTCGGGAACCCCTCCGTTATTTCGAGATGCATAATATCAGAAAATGATCGCTTGTGAAGATTAAAATTGAAAAAACATTAAATAAAATCAGGTTGTTGCCGATAAATAGAATACTTTATTAAATAACAAGCGTGAGAAAGTATTTTTTCGTATGAATATTGAGCATCTTAATCAACAGATCGTTATCAACGAATGGCAGCTAGGGCAACAGTTAAATACTGCTGTCCATAGTGGTGCGCGTGATAAATTTAATCTGCTATTAAGCTTTTTGTCAGATGACGCTCGAGACTTCGCTCAGTTTGAAATAAAATCAGAAGAAAACTTACTGAAAAAAACAACTGATTTACGCGCGTACTTTGAATTACCTAATCCACAGCCCTTAGTTAATGAAGGTCCATCAGAAAAATTATTAGCTGAATTAAATAATGATTTACAACAAAAGAAGTTAATTGATATTCGCTTTAAACAGTTAATCACCAATGAAGCAATATTATCAAAGCAACAAGGTGTTGAGTTCCCTGAAGAACTGCTAGATAATTTACCATTACTCAAGAAGCAGCGTATGAATGCTGCTTATCAATCAAATTCACAGGCAGAAGATCGTGATAGTCAAAAGCCGATAGGAGTGGATGTCGGTTTATTAGATGAATATAAAAACATGGATTTAGTGAATCGACCTCTACAAGTTCATTATAAGTGACGCCCATTTCATTACTTTTATTTCTTACTTTCGCTTATCATTTTTTTGTGGGTTATTTTGCTCATACTTTCATTTCATATAGCTTATTTTCTGAGACCGCTAAAGTGGGTGTTGAACTTCATTTGTAACAAGCTGTCTGAACTTCAGATTTTAAAGTTAGTTTTTATTCATAGGTTGGATCTTAAGAAAAAAATACATTGAAAACATGCTCTGAATTTGATCTGATAGTAATCGCCAAACCAATATCAAGAGCAAATCAGAGCATGTGTATAGATAATACTGAGTTACAACAAATAACAAAAGTCCTTGGTGAATTAAAAATTAATGAAATAGGTAAAAACGTTAATTTTTGCAATCGGAAAAGAGTTATCAAACCCTTTGAGTTATTAATGTCACTGATCACCGCTTTGGGTGATAAATCAGTTGATACCGTCGCTGATTTACACCGTTATTTTGTAAAGTTAACAGAAACTGATGTGCAATATAAACCCTTTCATAATCAACTCAGTAAGCCTGAATTTGTTGATTTCATAAAAGAGGTGATTCGCGTTGCAATGAATGCTTGGCAACAGCAAGTATTAGC
>NZ_CANLFB010000005.1 GCF_947489755.1 uncultured Psychromonas sp. | reverse complement strand
GGAAAAGAAGTAAAAATACTGACCTCAATGACAGATAATATGGCTTACCCTAGTGCTGAAATTGTTGATTTATACACGCATCGTTGGGAAATAGAATTAGGCTATCGCGAAATGAAGCAGCATATGCTTGAAAGTCGTTTTACGTTACGTAGTAATCTACCTGAATTAATTCATCAAGAACTATGGGGTGTTTTACTCGCTTACAATTTAATTCGTTACAAAATGATATTGATGGCGAAATCCCTTAAGGGCGTTTTTGCGAACCAATTAAGTTTTAGAGATGCTTCTTCTCATATCATCCATACACTGACGATGATGCCGATATATGCCCCTGGTAATGTACCGAAGATAGTGATTGATATAGAAAGAAATGCAGCGCAATTTAAGTTAGAGGGAAGGCGAGAACGAAGTTATCCGAGGTGTTTAAAATCATCTAAAAATAGATATCCAGTAGCTAAAAGCAAATATGCCGTTCACCTTAAGTGAACGGCATTAACAAGTAAGGCTCGTTTTTTATTTATAAGCCTTTATTTTCTTTTTGTTGCGTTGCAGTGTTAATGACTTTTCTTTAAGTTGCTTAGTACATTGGTCCGCTCTGTTTTGTAATTCTTTTACCATTACCTTTAAACGTTTTAATGACTCAATGACGGTTAATAACTCCTCTTCTGAATAGCTATTAAGACAATCTTTAACTTGATCTCCGAAAAGATTTTGTTGTTGTAAAAAATCGGCATACTCTTCTTCATCAAGTAGTTGATTCAGCTTTTTATTAAATTCGAATAAAATATCGATTTTAGCTTGGATATTAGTCATTGTTACCTCCGCTAACTAGATTTATTAGCGATATTATCTCTAAATGAAGGTACCGTTAACGATTGTACTGCTGACGTATCTCTTGTGGAATGCCATCCCAACCTGATTTGATTTCTGTTATCAGTTTAAGCACTTCAGTTAAAGGCTCTGCATTGTTTTTACGTGTCGCTTGGTTTACTTGGCGTATCATATAAGCGTATAAGTCATAAAGGTTCGTTGATATCTCCCCCCCTTTTTTCATATCTAAACTGTTTTGTAGTTCCCCAATTAATCCGATAACTTTGGTTAACATTTTATTTCTATTTTCTATATCTTTACGCTCAATTGCCCCTTTAGCTCCTGCTAAGTTTCCTTGTATATGCTGCATTATTAAAGAAATAAGGGTGTGTGGATCTGCTTGTTCGATATTATTTAGGTTTGAGTTCTGATATTTTTGGACCGAGCCACGCATAGTACTTTCCTTGCAAAGTTTAATTTATTATTAACAGCATGCTTTTACTTTTTATAAATGCACTTTTATTTGTTGTCACTTTTTTATTATTGATGGTGCTTTTTATTACACCTTACTTTGTATAACTTCATCGTCAGATTTATGACTGTGTTAGTCAGTATCTTAGTGATTAAGCAATATTTGAGCCTACTATTTTTATCGGTTATTTCACCTATTACTTTAGAAGTATTTTGTTAAATGGTAACATTAAAGTGCCATTTAATAGTCATTGTCATATTTTTGACGATTTTTAATACAAATAAAAAAAAATACTCTACACTAAAGTTAGTTTAATTTTTATGGATATTGATTATGCAGCAAAGACCGCCCATTTATTTAGTGGATACAACTACGCAACAAGCTGAGATACTACAAACTGTTTTACACTTTGTAGGTGAGTCTTATCTAACTGTTAATGTTGATGATCTAGGTAAGCACGTAAATCAATTATCCCCTTCAGCTGTGATTTATAGTAACCAAGATAATAATCTTTCTTCAATTGTTACCAACTTCCCGAAGGTGCCATTTATTAGTTTAGCTGGAGAAGTCGACAATAATTATAGTAACCATATTGGCGTGCTTAATTTACCTATTGTTTATTCAGAGTTAACGCAGCTATTGCATTATTGCCAAACTTTTCAAATGCCTAATCATCAATTAAATAAAGCCAATAAATATTTGATCTCCTCTTTAGTCGGCAAAGGGTTACGTATCCAAGAAATTCGCTATTTAGTGGAGCAAGTTGCAGAAAGTAACGCGAATGTTTTAGTGTTAGGTGAATCAGGCACAGGTAAAGAGGTTGTTGCTCGTGCTATTCATGAAGTCTCCAATCGTAATAAAGGGCCTTTCGTTCCTGTTAACTGTGGTGCCATTCCTGCGGAATTACTAGAGAGTGAATTATTCGGTCATGAGAAAGGGGCTTTTACAGGTGCATTTACTGCTCGTAAAGGGCGTTTTGAGCTGGCCGAAGGTGGCACTTTATTTCTAGATGAAATTGGTGACATGCCAATGCCAATGCAAGTTAAATTATTACGAGTATTACAAGAAAGAACCTTTGAACGTGTTGGCGGCACTAAATCATTACAAGCAGATGTACGTATTATTGCTGCGACACATCGACATTTGGAAGATATGATCATCGCCGGAACATTCCGAGAAGACTTATTCTACCGTTTAAATGTATTCCCAATCGAAAAACCTGCATTACGAGATCGCCAAGAAGATATTCCACTGCTTTTACAAGAATTATTATCTCGCTTAGAAGTCGAACACAAAGCAACACTGCGTTTTACTCAGCGTGCGTTAGAGTCATTAATGCAACATAGTTGGCCTGGTAATATACGTGAATTATCTAATTTATTAGAGCGCTTGTTGATATTACATAGTAATAAAATCATCGATATTAATGAGTTACCTGTTAAATATCGTTATCTTGATGAGCAAGGTGAAATGGTTGACCATATTCAATATAACCCAGAAGAAGAAGCGCTACTTGAACGTGATGCTTTATCGGGTATGTTTGGAGATGCTCCGATTTTATCTGATGAAAGTGATGAAGAGTCGCAAGGATTTTTAGGTCATTTACCTGCCGAAGGGATGAATTTGAAAAATAAATTGGTTGAGTTTGAAATGGAAATGATTCGCCAAGCAATTGATTCACAAGATGGTGTTGTCTCACATGCAGCTGAATTATTATCCATGCGCCGTACGACGTTAGTTGAAAAAATGAAAAAATATGGGTTAAATAAAGAAGGCTAGCTTACCTATCTTCATGTCTAAAAATATACTTGAAAGCCGTGTTATTTTAACCTATGACACGGCTTTTTTCTGTCATTTTTATGGCAGATCACTTTTATCTTACTGTTAAGTAATGATATTTTTTGATTGGCATAATAAGTGCTTAGTAGTGATATCTATACTCATTTTTAGGTGTTGCTATGACAATCCATCAATCAACGAACAATCCATCATTAGAAACAGAAAGCTATGTCGGTGAGCTTGAGCAATTGCGTGCACAAGCTAATTACATGGGGCAATTGTATAATGAATTACCTTCTGGGCTTATTGTTATTGATGGAAATGGCATCGTTGGGCAAGCAAACCGTGTTGCCGTGCAATTATTAGGTGAGCCGCTAGAAAATATGCGTTGGAGCGATATCATTAAACGCTCATTTAGTCCTAAAAATGATGATGGCCATGAAATATCATTAAAAAATGGTCGTCGTATTCAATTGTCAATTTCTTCATTAAAAGGCCAACCAGGCCAGCTTATTCTATTAACGGACTTAACGCATACTCGTCAACTACAAGAACATGTGGCCACCTTAAAGCGTTTATCTTCTCTAGGCAAAATGGTGGCATCACTCGCTCACCAAATTCGTACTCCATTATCTGCTGCTATGTTATATGGTGCTAATTTAGCCAATAAAACGCTTAATGAAAGTTCTCGTCTTCGTTTTCAAGGTAAGTTAATGAATCGTTTGCAGGATTTAGAAACGCAGGTAAATGACATGTTGTTATTTGCACGCAGCGGAGAACAAAAAATAGTAGAAGAAGTCTCTGTCGCGACATTGTTAGAAGAAGTACAAGATGCAAGTGATGCAATGATCAGTCATGTTGAAGGTAACTTACAATGTAAATTGCCTAATCCAGATTTATTTATCTTAGCCAATAAAAACGCGCTAACCAGTGCAATGACTAACCTCATTTCTAATGCGGTTGAAGCAACTGGGAAAGGAGCTCAACTTTATATTAGTGCAGTACAAAGAGGTGAAGATAAGTTAGAGATATCGGTAATGGATAATGGTCCAGGTATTGAAAAACAACGCTTAGCAAAAGTAATGGAAGCTTTTTATACCACAAAGGCGCAAGGCACAGGTCTGGGATTAGCAGTGGTACAAGGAGTCGTTCAGTCACATAAAGGCAATGTTGAAGTAAAGTCTGAAGTGGGTAAAGGTAGTTGCTTTACACTCGTATTACCATTGCATCGTATTGGCGAATCTAAGCAATTTAATACTCAACTCAATAAAGTAATAGGGGCTTAGTATGTTAAATGCGAAGGCACAGGGTAAATTATTAGTTGTTGAAGATGATGCGGGTTTACGTGAAGCATTAATTGATACTTTATTATTAGCTGGGTATGACTGCCAAGAAGTCGACAGTGCTGAGTCGGCATTGGTTGAACTTAATCATGCCGCGCTCAACAAGTCACAATACGATTTAGTGATTAGCGATATACAAATGGGGGGGATGAATGGCTTAGCGTTATTAAAAAACATTAAAAATAAATATCCCGACACCCCTGTATTGCTTATGACGGCTTATGCCACTATCGATGATGCAGTAAAAGCAATACGTGATGGAGCGATTGATTATCTTGCCAAGCCTTTTTCACCTGAAGTGTTATTAAATCAAGTTAGCCGCTATGCACCTGTCTATAAAGTCTTGTCACAAACACCGGTTTTTGGCGATTCGAGTACAGCTGCACTATTTAAAGTGGCAGATAAAGTCGCTGTCACTGATGCTTCCGTGATGATTACTGGTCCGAGTGGTTCTGGAAAAGAAGTTTTATCTCGATACATACATGATAAATCGACACGACATGATCAAGCGTTTGTCGCGATTAATTGTGGTGCCATCCCAGATACTATGCTCGAATCTACTTTATTCGGTTATGAAAAAGGTGCATTTACTGGTGCGATTCAGGCGTGCCCTGGTAAATTTGAGCAGGCACAAAACGGCACTATTTTATTAGATGAAATTACAGAAATGCCATTAGAGTTGCAGGTGAAATTATTACGGGTTTTACAAGAAAAAGAAGTAGAGCGTTTAGGCTCTCGTAAAACAATTAAATTAAATGTGCGAGTCTTAGCAACAAGTAATCGAGATCTAAAAAAAGCAGTAGAAGCAGGCACTTTTCGTGAGGATTTATATTATCGTCTGAATGTGTTCCCACTACAGTGGTTACCATTACAACAACGTAAAGGGGATATTCTTCCACTAGCTGAATATTTACTTGCGCATCATGCCTCTGAACAATCATCGCCTATCCCTGTATTATCTGAGCAAGCGAAACAGTGCCTTGCTAGTTATGCTTGGCCTGGTAATGTGCGTGAGCTTGATAATGTTATGCAACGTGCATTAATTTTATCAAGTCATCAGGTCATTGATTGCGATGCGCTTATTTTAGAAGATCAACAGTTTGAACATATTTTGCAATCAGTGAGTGATCAAGGTTGTTTTGAGAAAGGATCTGAGAGTAATAGCGCTATTCAAAGTTCGATAGCAAATGGTACCAATGAAACCTTTCTTACTGAGACTAAACATACAGTTGACGAAGTGACAGAGATTAAATCTAATGTAATAGATAACAACATTAGTGGCTCTACTGTCAACGTGACACAAGAAATTAAACCCATTGTCGAGGAAGCATTAGGTAAAGGGTTAAAACAGCAAGAACAAAAAATTATTTTAGATGCATTACAAACTTGTCGAGGTAAGCGTAAAGACGTCGCTGAATTATTGGGTATTAGCCCTCGGACCTTGCGTTATAAAATTGCACGAATGAAAGAGCAAGGTATTGCTTTACCTGCCTAAACCCTTTGATTTTGAAATAATAAATTATAAGTCCTACATTTTATGTTCGGCACTATGCATTGGCATTAAAGTTGTTACCTCTTCGACGTTTATCGTTGTCGATATTTTTATTTTATTTCTTATCATAAATAGTTATAAATATTAAGCTTGTAAATAATAATTGTTATCATTACAATGCTTGCTCTTAATAATTATGGTTATTTAAAGGAATAATATATGTCTATTAAAAAGGGTTTAACGGTTTTACTTGCTGGTGCATCAGTACTAACAAGTTCAATGTCTTTTGCTGCAGAAGAAGTGAATGTTTATTCATATCGCCAACCGTTTTTAATTGAACCAATGATGAAAGAGTTCACTGCTGAAACGGGCATCAAAGTAAATATTTTATTTGCTAAAAAAGGTTTAATCGAACGTATTAAACGTGAAGGCAACTTATCTAAAGCTGACCTTATGCTAACATCTGACTTCAGCCGTTTAGCTTTATTTACTGAAGATGGCTTAGCGCAACCAGTTGAAAGTGAAGTGCTAGATAAAAATATCCCTAGTAAATTCCACGGTGCTAGCAAAGAGTGGTTTGCATTAACTAGCCGAGCTCGTAGCATCTATTCTTCAGTTGAACGTGTTGGTCCTACACCAAATATTACTTACCAAGATTTAGCTACGCCAGCTTTTAAAGGCAAGGTATGTATGCGTTCTGGTAAACATCCTTACAATATTTCACTATTAGCCTCTATCATTGCTCACGAAGGCGAAGCTAATGCAAAAACATGGCTAGAAGGTTTAAAAGCTAATTTAGCACGTAAACCACAAGGTAATGATCGTGCTCAAGTAAAAGCGGTTAAAGAAGGATTATGTGATTACGCATTAACTAACAGCTACTACTTAGGTAAAATGTTAAACGATCCTAAACAAGTTTCTTGGGCTGAAGCGGTTCACATCAACTTCCCGAACCAAGCAACAACGGGTACACACGTAAACGTAAGTGGTGTTTCTTTAGCTAAATACTCTCCTAATAAAGAGAATGCGATCAAACTGATGGAATTTTTATCTGGTGACGTAGCACAAGGAATGTACGCTGAAATTAACTATGAATATCCTGTTAAAGAAGATGTTAAACCGTCTAAATTAGTGGCATCTTGGGGCGAGTTTAAGCAAGACAATATCAAATTATCTGATATTGCTGCGCAGCATAAAGCAGCTATTAAGTTAATGGATGAAGTGAAATTTGATCTCTAAGTCTTCAAACTTATACAAGTTACTGCCTTGGGGAGTAACTTGTATTTTATTATGTCCAATAATTGCTATTTTCTTAAGTGCTTTTGTCATCGATGAAAGTGGCAGTTTTTCACACCTTGTTGATACCGTTTTATTCACCTACATTAGCAATTCCATTCTGGTTATTTTATCCGTTGTTCTTTTGAGTATTATATTCGCCATGCCCAGTGCTTGGTTTGTCGCTTGTTGTGATTTCCCCTCACGTAAAAAACTACAATGGGCATTAATGCTGCCTCTGGCTATGCCGCCTTATATTATTGCTATCGTTTATACAGATTTATTAGATTTCACCGGGCCTGTACAACTTGCTTTGCGAAGGCTGTTTAGTTGGCAGTCTATTGATGATTATTACTTTCCTGATATCCGCACCATTTTTGGTGCTTCCGTCATTTTAGCGCTATCACTTTTTCCTTATTTATACCTGTTATTACGCAGTGCTTTTTTAACCCAGTCAGCAGGGTTATTTCAAGCTGCAAGAACCCTTGGCCTTTCTCCATTACAAGCATTTTGGCGAGTCAGTATTCCTTTATCTCGTTCTGCTATGGCTGTGGGTATTTCATTGATTGCGATGGAGACCTTAGGCGACTTTGCTACGGTTAATTATTTTGCAGTGCATACCCTGACGACTGCAATCTATGATACTTGGTTAGAACTAGGCAGTTTGACGACCGCCGCTAAAATATCGTCAATGATGCTATTAGCGATCGTCATTCTTATTTCATTGGAAAACTATAGCCGTCGTAAACAGCAAGTTTATCAGCGTAATAATAACGGTAATGTAGATCTTCGTTTTGTATTAACAGGATGGAAGAAGTGGGGCGTATTAGCCTTTACTTGGTCTCTGGTCAGCCTGTCATTATTTATTCCGATTGTGACTTTAATGTATTACGCTGCTCATTATTTTGCAGAGTCATTAAATGATGACTTAATTAATTATACGATGAACAGTTTATGGTTAGCATTCTTGGTGGCTATCTTAGCGCTAATAGTCGCGCTTATTGTTAACTTTTATCAACGTCTAAGCCCAGGTTTTGCTGCTAAATCAACGATACGTTTATCATCTCTTGGTTATGCTGTGCCTGGTACTGTTGTCGCTATTGGTGTGTTGATACCATTAACCAGTTTTGATTTGTTGTTGAATGACTTCTTATTAAGCTGGGATTTAACACCCGTTGGTTTAATACTGTCAGGCTCATTAGTTATTTTAGTACTAGGTTACCTAGTTCGCTTTAGTGCTATTGCTGTCGGTAGTGTTGACAGTAGTTTAGTACAGGTCTCCCCATCACTTGAACTTGCTTCTAGAACATTAGGTAATGGCCCTGTTAAAACCTTGTGGCGCGTGAATATTCCTTTAATTAAAAAGGGTATGCTAACCGCGTTCATTTTAGTGTTTATCGAAGCAATGAAGGAACTACCAGCTGCATTACTGCTACGCCCATTTAATTTTGAAACCTTAGCAACTTATGTTTATCAATTTGTTTCAGATGAAATGATAGAATATGCTGCGCTGCCTGCTTTGATGATTATCGCATTAGGCTTAATTCCATTTATTGTTGTGAATCGTTTGCTGGAGAAAAAGCGTTAATGAGTGCGTTAAATATTCAAAACCTAAGTTGTTCTTATCAAAAAACCGCCGTTTTAGAATCGTTAGACTTGACCTTGAATGATAATGAAATCGTGTGTTTATTAGGTGAAAGTGGGTGTGGTAAAACAACGTTGTTAAGGGCTGTTGCAGGATTACAAGCAGAGCTCACTGGTAAAATTAGTATTCGACAAAAGGTGTTGAATGATGAGAAAACCTATACGCCGCCAGAGCAAAGAAAAATAGGGCTTATCTTTCAAGATTACGCACTTTTCCCGCATTTAAATGTGTTTGATAATGTGGCTTTTTCACTGACTAATAAGCTATCTAAAGCTGAGAAACAGCAGCGTGTTGAAAGTGTTTTATCATTGGTTCAATTGAGTGAGTTAGCTAAACGTTTTCCACATCAATTATCAGGTGGTCAACAGCAGCGTATTGCCATTGCTCGTGCGCTCGCCTATCAGCCTGAATTAATGTTATTAGATGAACCTTTTTCTAATTTAGATCAGCATGTTCGTTTTCAACTTATCCATGAAATTCGTCAGTTATTTAAACAGCATCAAATGAGCGCGTTATTTGTGACACACTCTAAAGAAGAAGGCTTCGCTTTTGCTGATCGTATTGCCTTAATGCAAGCTGGTAAAATTGTGCAAATAGATACGGCACAAAAATTATATCGTCAGCCTAGCTCTGCTTATGTTGCTGACTTTATGGGGCAGTCAAATTATATTGATGTCACTGTTGCTGATAAATGTACTTACCAGAGTTGTTTTGGTTTGTTGACTAGTAATGATGTAATAGAAGAAAGCATTGGCAAGCAGTTGCGCTTATTATTGCGTCCTGAACATATCAATATCGTTCCAGACTTAGCGGGTTTAGGGATAGTTAAACAAGTCGATTTTCAAGGGGCATTGCAACAAATTACAGTTCAGTTTAATGAGCAATCTTTTATTATTAGGCACAGCAATCATTGCAATGATTGTTTGCAGTTTGAGGTGGGAGATAAAGTCACCTTAACTGTTTTAAATCATGATTTTGTTACTTTTGAGTCTTAAGCATTAATAATTTAATCGTTAATCGTTAATCGTTAATCGTTAATCGTTAATCGTTAATCATTAATCGTTAATCATTAAAAAGCCCGTTATGTGAAGAACATAACGGGCTTTTTTGTTATTTCAATTTTGTTATTTCAATATAGTTACTTAATTAAACGTTTGATTAAGTATGCAGTTAAGTACTTGGACTTAACTCGTACATCAAACTGGCTTTTAAGCTTTCTTCCTGCTCTTTCGTTAATGAGTCACCATCAGCAGTAGAGACGATAAACAAATCCTCTGCTCGCTCACCAATAGTGGATATCTTCGCGGTATCAAGCATTAAGCCATGATCGACAAAAACAGTACCAATATTTGCTAAAATACCAGGGGCATCAAAAGCAACCACTTCAATTTGCGTACGTTTACGGCGCGTCGGTAAAAACGTTATTTTAGGCTCAAACTTAAAAGGTCTTTTAACGCGCTCTAAGCGAATTAAGTTTGAATTAATAACATCAGGCTTTAACAATGTATCAACAATGGCTTCACGCAACCGCTGAATTTTATCACTATCAATATGTTCGCCATCTTCTTCTAATACCGTAAAGGTACTGAGTGAATAATTATCCCGACTTGAAAGGATTTTTGCATCATGAACACTAAGTTTTTTATTATCTATCTCAGTGACGACAGAAGAAAAAAGCGTTGGTACATCTTTACTGTAAACGAAGATCTCACTACCACCACGTGCATTTTTAGTACTGATCAATACTAGTGGTTTACTGTAATCCTCGTGCGCTAATAAATGTTGAGTATGCCAACAAATTTGCGCTGAGGTATAACGGAAAAAGTAATTTAAACGAAAGTATTTCCACAGGGGTTTTACTTGTTCTTCGCTAATGCCTAAGCCCGCTAGAATACCCAATGCTTTAAGTTGGCGATCTCGAATGCGATCACGAATATCAGGTGGATTTTCTAAGCCGCGTCGTAACATAGTGAGCGTTTTATAATATAAATCTCGTAGAAGAGAGGCTTTCCAACTATTCCAAGTATCTTCATTGGTAGCACAAATATCAGCAACAGTTAGGCAGTATAATAAATTAAGGTGCTTTTCATCTCTGACTGTTTTTGCAAACGCAATGATCACATTTGGATCGCTAATATCTCGGCGTTGTGCGGTTACTGACATGGTTAAATGATGCTCAACTAACCAAGCAACTACTTTACTTTCATGTCGTGTTAAACCATGTAACCCACAAAAAGCTAAGGCATCTACGGCACCTAATGTTGAGTGATCGCCTTGTTGCCCTTTTGCTATGTCATGAAATATTGTCGCTAAAAATAATAATTCTGGTTTTTCTAATGAACCATAGATTTCATGAGCTAAAGGATGATCACCTTTACTGTTTGGATAGTTGTAAATAAATTTAGCAAGCTTATGGGTATGAGCATCAACGGTATAAGCATGGAACAAATCAAACTGCATTTGTCCAACGATACGGCTCCACTGCGGAATGTAAGCGGCTAACACACCATATTCATACATTAATGTAAAAGGGAGGCCCATGCCGCGAGGGTGCTTAATAATTTCCATAAAAATAGTGCGGCACTCTGGAATGTTTTGTAGCCAGTGTGTTAAACAGCGTCTTGCTTCTCGAAGCTCACGTAAGGTACTCGAGTAAATGCCTTTAATACGTTTATCATCAGCGATATGTACAAATAATTGTAAAATAGATTCTGGGTTATCTTGGAAATGACCTGAAGAGGTTAATTCTATTTTATTGCCGCGAATTCTAAAGTGTTCGTCTATATCGTGAAACTCTGTGGCCACATTGCCCAAAATAGCTTCATCAAAATATTGTAATAACATTTCATTGAGCTCTTTGACGCGACGAATAGTTTGATAGAACATTTTCATCATCTGTTCTACGGCTTCATTGCGCTGACCGGTATACCCTAATAACTTGGCAACATCACTTTGAAAATCAAAAAGTAAGCGGTTATCAGGACGGTTTGTCACTGTATGAAGGGCAAATCGAATTGTCCATAATTGCGACTGGCAGTCACTTATTTCATGGTATTCACCCTGAGTAATGTAACCGTATGACGTTAATTCTAAAAGGCTATGAGCATCAAAGTGGCGTTTTGAAACCCATGCAATAGTTTGTATGTCACGTAGTCCGCCACAGCCATTTTTAATATCAGGTTCTAGATTGTAGCCATCGCCTCGGCAATTTTTATGGCGTCCAAATTGCTCTTCTTTTTTAACCGTAAAAAACTGAGCTGACGGCCAGAAGTCACTTTCACCAATAACGCTTTGTAATTTTTCAAAGGTTTTTTCATTACCTTTAATTAAGCGTGATTCGATCATGCTGGTTGCGATAGTAATATCTGCTTTACCTTGTTCTATGCAGTCACTTATTGTGCGAACACTATTACCAACATCGAGTTTTAAATCCCACAGTAGGGTGATCAGTTGTCCTATTTTATCTTCAGATTCTTTACTAAAACCATGATCTGATAAAATTAATAAGTCGATATCAGACTTCGGATGTAATTCACCTCGTCCGTATCCACCAACTGCAAGTAGACTTAAATCAAAGCTTTCATTTAACCCAACTAAATCCCATAAACGGCTTAATAATTCGTCAACATAAAGTGCACGCATTGATACAATTTCATTAATGTGCTTTTTAGCTTTGAATTGTTCAAGTTGCCAGTCTGAAAATTGTTGTAGGTGTTGTTTGATAAAAGAAATGGTGAGATCTTGTTGCTGAATATGTAGCGGGGAATAGTGTTCAAAGTCCATTTAAAGCCTCAATGTTGAAGCCTGCATTACTTATGCTAAAAAATTATGCTAAGAAAGCAGGCTTAATTCATATTTATTCTGGGTTAATGATTCGCTCAATTGTTTCTTCTGGGCGCAGTGTCAAAATCTCAACACCTGTTTCAGTCACTAACAATGTATGTTCCCATTGCGCAGATAATTTTTTATCTTTAGTCACAACAGTCCATTCATCTTTTAATACTTTACAATCACGTTTACCCGCATTAAGCATTGGTTCAATAGTAAAACACTGACCAGCTTTTAATACTTCACCAGTGCCTTTCTTACCGTAATGTAATACTTGTGGTTCTTCGTGGAATCCTGCACCAATACCGTGTCCACAATATTCACGTACGATTGAATAGTTGTGATTTTCTGCGTGTTTTTGGATAGCAGCACCGATATCGCCTAAACGAGCACCAGGCTTAACCATTTTAATACCGATGTATAAACATTCTTGTGTTACGCGCGCTAAACGATCTGCCAAGATAGAGGGTTTTCCAACCATAAACATTTTAGATGTGTCACCGTGGTAGCCATCTTTAATAACGGTGATATCTATATTTAATACATCACCTTCTTTTAAAGGCTTATCGTTGGGAATACCATGGCATACCACATAGTTTAATGAGGTACAGATAGATTTAGGAAATCCGTGGTAGTTCAATGGAGCTGGAATCCCTCCTTGCTCATTAACGATAAAATCATGGCATAGCTGATTTAGTTCGTTAGTGGTTACACCTTTTTTAACATAAGGTTCAATCATGGTTAATACATCTGCAGCTTGTTGGCCAGCAATACGCATTTTTTCTATTTCTTGAGCAGTTTTAATTAGTCCAGACATGTGATATCTCTATACTTTGAATAAAATGTTTATACCGTAATTATAAAGAGTTTTAGCCTTCGGTGCTAGATAAAATAATACTAACAAACCCTCACAACCAGCGAGTATTTTAAGTAAAGAAAAGACGTTTAAAAATATGCTAATTAACACACTATTTATTGAGATAATCGGTTGGCTGTGGTATAAAGCGCTCCGAGATTGATAGATTAATTTTTTAGTCGCTTTCTTAAATAATCAGGATAATCCATTCTTCACATGTAATGTGTTGAATATAAAGGATTATTACTTAAATAACACACACGCATCGACACGTCACTCGGGGTGCCTTTTTCTGTTTAAGAAATTAATGGTCGAGTGTATGGGATGTGTGGAGGCCTAACCCCCTAAAAGGAAATTCAAATGGCAACAGTATCAATGCGCGATATGCTACAAGCAGGCGTTCACTTCGGTCACCAAACTCGTTACTGGAACCCAAAAATGAAACCATTCATTTTTGGTGCTCGTAATAAAGTTCATATCATCAACCTTGAAAAAACAGTTCCTATGTTTAACCAAGCGCTTAACTTCCTAGAAGCTAAAGCATCTAAAAAAGGTAAAGTCCTTTTTGTTGGTACTAAACGTGCAGCTTCAGAAGCTGTTAAAGAAGCTGCAATCGCATGTGACCAATTCTACGTTGATCACCGCTGGTTAGGTGGTATGTTGACTAACTGGAAAACAGTTCGTCAATCAATCAAGCGTTTGAAAGATCTTGAAGTTCAAAGCCAAGACGGTACTTTTGACAAGTTAACTAAGAAAGAAGCGCTTATGCGTACTCGTGAATTAGAGAAACTTGAAAAAACACTTGGTGGTATCAAAAACATGGGCGGTATCCCAGATGTAATCTTCGTAATCGATGCTGATCACGAGCACATTGCAATTAAAGAAGCGAATAACCTAGGAATTCCTGTTATCGCTGTTGTAGATACTAACTCTTGTCCTGATAACATCGATTACATCGTACCTGGTAATGATGATGCTATCCGTGCAGTTAAGCTTTACTTAAATGCAGCTGCTGAAGCTGTTAAAGAAGGCCGTACTGCAGAAGTAGTAGTAGCTGAAGGCTTCGTTGAAGAAGAAACAGCTGAAAAATAAGTTCTTCTAATAATAGAAGCTCTTATTAACCAATCATTGGTTGGTTATCAGGGGTCTATATGGCCCCTTTTTTTATAGAATTAAAATAGGAAATCAAACAATGGCTATTACAGCTCAGCAAGTTAAAGAACTTCGTGACCGCACAGCTGCGGGTATGATGGATTGTAAAAAAGCATTAGTTGAAGCAGATGGCGACATCGAGCTTGCAATTGAAAACATGCGTAAATCAGGTGCAATCAAAGCCGCTAAAAAAGCAGGCCGTATTGCTGCTGAAGGTGCAATTTTTGCAAAAACTAATGGTACTACAGCATTAATCATCGAAGTAAACTGTGAAACAGACTTCGTTGCTATGGATAAAAGCTTCTTAGCATTTGCTGAAAAAGTAGCTGATATCGCACTTGCAAACAAAATTGATACTGTTGAAGCACTTAGCTCACAAGCTTACGACGAAACAACTGTTGAAGAAGCGCGTGAACTTTTAGTTGCTAAAATTGGCGAAAACATTTCTGTACGTCGTTTACAAATCGTTGAAGGTGAAAACCTAGGCGCTTACGTACATGGCCGTAAAATCGGTGTTATCTCTGTGTTAACTGGCGGTGACGCTGACCTAGCTAAAGATATCGCAATGCATGTTGCTGCTGCATCTCCTCAGTTTGTTAAACCTGAAGATGTACCTGCAGACGTAGTTGCTAAAGAAAAAGAAATTCAATTACAAATTGCAATCGAAAGCGGTAAGCCAGCTGAGATAGCAGAGAAGATGGTTAATGGTCGTATGGCTAAATTTACTGGTGAAGTAAGTTTAACTGGTCAATCTTTCATTAAAGATCCATCAATGACTGTTGCTAAACTTCTTAAAGGTGCGAATGCAGACGTTGTCTCTTTCATCCGTTTAGAAGTTGGTGAAGGTATTGAAAAGAAAACTGAAGATTTTGCTGCTGAAGTTGCTGCTACAATGGCCGCTGCTAAGTAATTTTATTCAGGTGCAATAGGTGATGTTTTTTAGCATTGAACCGTTGTAAATAAGAACCGCGGCATAGCTGCGGTTCTTTTATATTAAAAAGTAAGATAATTTGCCTGTTTAATGGCCAGTTTAAGACCTATTTTTTAAATTTATTTTTATAATTTTTTTAAAAAATCGGTATTATTTCAACTTAAGGAATGAAATTATGAGCACTAACCCTAAATCTGCTTATCGTCGTATTTTATTGAAATTGAGTGGCGAAGCACTCGTTGGTGAAGAAGGGTTCGGTATTGATCCTAAAGTATTGGATCGTATGGCATTAGAGATTAAATCTTTAATCGAATCTGGTGTGCAAGTTGGTTTAGTTATTGGTGGTGGTAATATATTCCGTGGTGCAGGTCTAGCACAAGCTGGTATGAACCGTGTTGTTGGTGATCACATGGGCATGTTAGCAACAGTGATGAATGGATTGGCAATGCGTGATGCATTACATCGTTCACATGTAAATTCTCGTTTAATGTCAGCTATTCCATTGAATGGTGTTTGTGATGATTATAACTGGGCTGAAGCTATTAAATATTTGAAACTAGGTACGGTTGTTATTTTTGCCGCTGGTACAGGTAATCCATTTTTTACAACTGACTCTGCTGCTTGTTTACGCGGTATTGAGATTGAAGCGGATGCGGTATTGAAAGGGACAAAAGTAGATGGTGTTTACGATGCAGACCCAGTTAA
The DNA here is from genome assembly GCF_947489755.1 of uncultured Psychromonas sp. Lineage (GTDB taxonomy): Bacteria > Pseudomonadota > Gammaproteobacteria > Enterobacterales > Psychromonadaceae > Psychromonas. The sequence continues at coordinate 154,558 of NZ_CANLFB010000005.1, read as the reverse complement.
AAACCCAGATGCTAAATTATACAGTGTTTTAGACTACCAAACCGTTTTAGAAAAAGAATTACAAGTAATGGACTTAGCTGCCTTTACGTTAGCAAGAGACCACAGTTTACCTATTCGTGTGTTTAACATGAATAAACCTGGTGCATTAAGCCGTGTAGTATTAGGTGGTGACGAAGGTACAACGATCACTCATGCTGCAGAAAATATTTAATTAAAATAAGTAACTATTAACAATTCTTGTTGCCAAAATGAGTAACAAAGTCTGATAATGACCAATAAGTTAGGAAAGTAGATATGATTAACGAAATCAAAGATGACGCACAAACTCGTATGAATAAAAGTATCGAGTCATTTAAGAGCCAATTAGCGAAAGTACGTACTGGCCGTGCTCACCCAAGTTTACTTGATGGCATTATGGTGCCATATTACGGTTCTAATACACCATTACGTCAAGTAGGTAACGTATCTACTGAAGATGCTCGTACATTAACGATTACTGTATTTGATGCAACATTAATCGCAGCGGTAGAAAAAGCAATCATGGGCTCTAACTTAGGTTTAAACCCGATGTCTGCTGGTACTGTTATTCGAATTCCTTTACCACCATTAACAGAAGAGCGTCGTAAAGACTTGATCAAAGTTGTTCGTGGTGAAGCAGAAAACACGCGTGTTGCTATCCGTAATATTCGTCGTGATGCCAATGGTGATTTTAAAGATCTAGAGAAAGAAAAAGAAATCAGTGAAGATCAGCAACGTCAAGGTGAAGAGTTAGTACAGAAAGTGACTAATGAAAGCATCAAGAAAGTAGACGAAGTATTAGCAGTGAAAGAAGCTGAATTGTTAGAAGTTTAGTTTTAGATCATATTTAATTAGTGCACCTTCTACTCGGTATTTGGTGCATTTTATTTTTTGTAAAGGATTACTGTGACGTCTAAAAATAATTTCCCTAAACATGTCGCTATCATTATGGATGGGAATGGCCGTTGGTCTGAAAGACAAGGAAAACACCGTATTTTTGGGCATAAACACGGTGTAAAAGCCCTGCGTAAAACAATTACTTTCGCAAGAGATAATGAACTTGAAGCATTGACTATTTTTGCTTTTAGCAGTGAAAATTGGAAACGTCCTGAACAAGAAGTCAGTATGTTAATGGAGTTGTTTTTTATTGTGTTAGGGCGCGAAATAAAAAAACTGCATAAAAGTAACATTAAGCTAAATATCATTGGTGATATATCTGGTTTTAGTGACCGATTACAAAAAAAAGTGCATGAAGGCCAAGAGCTAACAAAAAATAATACAGGGTTAGCATTAAATGTTGCTGCTAACTATGGTGGTCGTTGGGATATGACTAATGCGACTAGAAAAATCGCAACTCAGGTTCAAAGTGGCGAATTAAATATTGATGATATCGATGAAGAGTTAGTCGGTCAGACATTAACATTGGGTGACTTACCCGATGTTGATTTAATGATTCGTACTGGCGGTGATTATCGTATTAGTAATTTTTTATTGTGGCAGCTTGCTTATGCAGAAATGTATTTTACCGATGTATTATGGCCAGATTTTGATGGTGAAGCCTTCCAATTAGCATTAGATGTATTTTCAGGTAAAGAGCGACGTTTTGGACAAACTAGCGCACAAGTTAACTGCTAATTTTACCGGAAGCAACTTTATAGCCTACAGATAAAAAAACGGGAATTTTCTGTGAAGCAACGAATTATAACTGCGCTTGTATTAGCGCCATTAGCCATTGCGGCTATTTTCTTTTTACCACTTAAATTCTTTATGTTATTTGCAGCGGGTGTCTTTTTACTTGCAAGTAAAGAATGGGCTGGTTTTGTGAGTAAGGAACCTTCTTCTGCCATCCTTTATATTTTTGGTCTAATACTTGGTATTACATTAATGTTGATGCCAGTAAGTGCTATTTGGACTGGTGAATTGCCAAACCAATATATTATTTATGGACTTTCAGTTGCTGCTGCTTGGTGGTGTATTGCTTTAGTCATGGTAGTACGTTACCCAACCTCGGCAACCCTGTGGCGATCAAATAAGGTAATAAAAGGTATTTTTGGCCTGTTAACCTTAATTCCATTTTTTTGGGGACTTGTTGTTTTACGCTCAATGAATATGCATCATGACTTCTATTTTGGTGCGCAACTTGTAATGTACGTGTGCTTATTGGTGTGGGCTGCTGATTCTGGTGCTTATTTTGCAGGAAAACAATTTGGTAAACATAAATTAGCGCCTAATGTGAGTCCTGGTAAAACAATTGAAGGGCTTGTGGGCGGTTTAGTTAGTGCGGTTGTTGTCGCTTATTTCGCGAGTACTTTCTTTGCTATTTCATCTGAAAAAATGGCAGTATTTTTTGCCGCTTCAATTATCACAACTTTAGTCTCTGCTTTAGGTGATTTAACTGAAAGTGTATTTAAGCGAGAAGCTGGCCTAAAAGACAGTAGTAATTTATTACCAGGGCATGGCGGTATATTAGATCGCATTGATAGTTTAACAGCTGCTGTTCCTGTATTTGCCTTTATATATATCTACTGGCTAATTTAATGATGAAAAATCTAGCGGTATTGGGTGCAACAGGGTCTATTGGTGATAGTACGTTAAGCGTATGTCGCCATAACCCTAGTTTATACAATGTTCAATTTTTATATGCGGCGACTAATGTTGATAAGATGTTAGCTCTGTGTATTGAGTTTGAACCCTCTTATGTTGCCTTATCTAACGACCAATCTGCTTTACAGCTAAAGCAGCAACTAGAACATAATAAATTAAACTGCCAAGTATTACCTGAAGAAGAAGTGCTTTCTCTACTGGGCAGCACTGAGATAGATTCCGTTATGGCTGCAATCGTAGGCGCTGCAGGTCTGAAAACTACACTTGCTGCGGTTTATGCGGGGAAAGAAATTTTCTTAGCGAATAAAGAATCATTAGTCATGTCTGGTGCGTTATTCATTGATGCAGTTAAGCAGTCTGGTGCTAAATTATGGCCTGTGGATAGTGAACATAATGCCATCTTCCAATCAATGTCTCCAACGTTACAAGATAGCATTGGACATTGTGATTTAAGTTTGGGCGGCGTTTCAAAGATATTATTAACGGGATCTGGCGGACCATTCTTAACTAAGTCATTAAATGAATTTAGTGCTATTACCCCTGATGAAGCCATTAAACATCCTAATTGGTCGATGGGACCTAAAATTTCAATCGACTCTGCGACAATGATGAATAAAGGCCTTGAGTACATTGAAGCAAGGTGGTTATTTAACACGAATAAAGATCAGCTAAAAGTAATCATCCATCCTCAATCAGTTATTCATTCAATGGTGCAATATAAAGACGGTAGCGTTATTGCTCAAATGGGTAACGCCGATATGCGAATACCTATCGCGCATGTAATGGGGGGCGAGAAGCGGATACTAAGTGGCGCAGAAGGCTTTGACTTCTTTAACTCTGCTAACTTTACTTTTGTCGAACCAGACTATAGTCGCTATCCGTGTCTGAAATTAGCAATACAAGCCTGTTATGAAGGGCAACATGCAACCACAACACTCAATGCCGCTAATGAAATAGCAGTACAAGCCTTTTTAGATGAACGTATTCAATTTACAGGCATCCCTACTGTAGTCGAACATGTGTTAAATCAATTAACACATCAAGCAGTATCATCAATTGACGAGTTATTAGTTATAGATAAAATGGCAAGGAACTCTGCTATGGAGTTTATTAATAGAGGTACGATTTGTTAGATTTCATTTGGAATACCGCTGCATTTATTATTGCTTTAAGCATTTTAGTAGCCATTCATGAGTATGGGCATTTCTGGGTAGCCCGTCGTTGCAACGTGAAAGTACATCGCTTTTCTATTGGCTTCGGTAAAGTGCTTTTTAAAAAATTAGATAAACAGGGTACTGAGTTTGTTATTGCTGCTATTCCATTGGGCGGTTATGTTAAAATGCTCGATGGACGTGTCGAAGAGGTACCAGATGAATTATCTGAATTTGCCTTTGATAAAAAAACAGTTTGGCAACGCATTGCGATCGTTGCTGCTGGTCCTATTGCCAACTTCTTATTAGCCATTGTTGCCTTTTTCTTGATGTATACGATTGGTGTAAACAGTGCTAAACCTATTATCAGCCATGTTACTGAAAACTCTCCTGCAAGTATTATCTCCGAGCAAAAACAATTTCAAATAACATCAGTTAATGGACAAGTTGTTAACGATTGGGAAGCTTTAAATCTACTACTTGTTGATCAAATTGGCGAGTCTAATTTCGAGCTAAGCATTACACCATTTATGAGGTCAGACTCACAAATAGTTAATGAACCAAGCCAAACTTATACAGTCTCATTAGACAATTGGAAATTTGAACCAAAAAAAGAATCTGTTATTAGAAGTTTAGGTTTTATTCCTTATTCTCCTAAAGTTTACCTTGTGGCTGACTCTGTTGCTGATGACAGTGCATCTCAACGCAGTGGTTTAATAGTAGGTGATAAACTTATTTCAATCGATGGCATTGCATTAAATGACTGGCAACAGTTTGTTAACATTATTCAAAAAAATGCTAATAATAAACTTAAATTAACCATTGAAAGAGAAGGTAATGAACAAGTATTAACACTCTTACCTGACACCCGTGAAGCTGCCGACGGTACATTGCAAGGTTATATAGGGTTAGCACCAACAGTAGATGTATATCCTGATGAATTTAGAGTTAGTTTAAAATATGGTGTTGTAGAGGCGTTTACTAAAGGCCTTGATAAAACATGGCAACTAACAGAGTTAACTTTTTCTACGCTTGTTAAGTTAGTGACAGGTGATTTGTCTGTTAAAAACTTAAGTGGCCCGGTTGGCATTGCAAAAGGTGCTGGAATGAGCGCTGATTATGGGGTAGCTTACTTCCTGGGGTTTATTGCCTTAATTAGTGTTAACTTAGGCATTATGAATTTGATTCCATTACCTGTTTTAGACGGTGGGCATTTAATGTATTACTTTATTGAAGCAATAAAAGGTAAACCCGTTTCTGAAAAAATACAAGAAGTTGGTTTTAAAATAGGTGCTGCTGTATTAATGACATTTATGTCGATTGCACTGCTGAATGACTTTAATTTATTATAAAATACGAACAAAACGTCAATGATAGCTGTTATCATTTAGTTGTGTCGTTTTTGAGCTCTATTAAGAGTGCATTTAAACTATTTTTTGCACAAAAGTGCAGTAAAGGATTTTGTAGATAATGTTTAAGAAATATTTATTAGCGATGACGCTAACGGTCACAGGGTGCTTTGCGAATTTTGCTTCGGCAGAAGAATTTACTGTTTCTGATTTACAGTTCAAAGGACTTCAACGTGTGACGATAGGTGCTGCCTTATTAAGCTTACCAATACGAGAAGGTGATGTCGTTGATGACTATGATGTCTCCCAAGCGATTAAAAAATTATATAGTACAAGTTACTTTGAATCTATTCAGTTATTTAGAGATGGCTCTGTGCTTATTTTTAAAGTTAAAGAACGTCCTACAATCAGTGCAATTGAGTTAACAGGTAATGATAAATTATCTGAAGATCAGATATTAGATTCACTTAAATCCTCATCAATAAAAGTAGGTGACTCTCTCGATAGAACAACATTAACCAGTATTGAAAAAAGCTTAGAAGATTTTTACCACAGTGTCGGCAAGTACAGTGCACAAGTTGAAACGATCATTACACCTTTACCAAGAAACCGTGTGTCAGTGCAGTTTGTGTTTCGTGAAGGTTTAACTGCAAAAATAGAAGAAATTAATATTGTTGGTAATGACGTTTATACCGATACCCAATTATTGAAACGACTAACGCTAAGTGATTCTGGGGGGTGGTGGGATTTATTTGCAGATGATAACTATCAAAAACAAAAGTTAGCCGGTGATTTAGAAGTTATTAAAAGTTACTACTTAGACCGTGGTTATATTCGTTTTAAAATTGATGAAACTCAAGTGTCTTTAAGACCTAATAAAAAAGGTGTTTATGTAACGGTTAATGTTAATGAAGGTGACATTTATAAAGTTAAAAATGTGACTTTTATTGGAGACTTACTTGGCTACGATGAAGACATTAAAAGTTTAGTTTCATTCACAAAAGGCGATGTTTACGCGGCGTCTGATGTGTCTGCTTCAGAACAAAGCATTCGTAAGTACTTTGGTCGTCTAGGGTATGCTTTCCCTGAAATAAATACCTACCCTGAAATTGATGATGAAACTAATACGGTTGTGGTTAATTTTTCTGTTGATCCAGGCCAAAGAGGTTACGTTCGATATATTAATATATCGGGTAATACAACAACTAAAGATGTTGTATTACGTCGTGAAATGCGTCAAATGGAAGGCGGTTGGTTATCTAGCGAAGCCCTTGAAACGTCTCGTGCACGTTTAAATCGTTTAGGTTTCTTTTCTAAAGTAGACATCAATACTGACCGCGTTAGTGATGATTTAGTGGATGTGAATGTTAATGTAGAAGAGCAGTCATCTGGTAGTTTCACTGCTGGTATAGGATTCGGTACTGACTCTGGTATTAGTTTAAGTGGTGGTATCCAACAAAGTAACTTCTTAGGCAGTGGCGATAAAGTTTCCTTACAAACTAAATTTAATGATTATAGTGTGAGTGCGGATCTTAGTTACGATACACCTTATTTAACTAAAGATGGTGTAAGTGGCGGTGCGCGTATTTACTATGATAAATTTGAAGCTGCTGAGGCTAATATCGTTGATTATACTAATACAACTTATGGATTAAGCTTTAGTACGGGCTTTCCTATTAACGAAATTAACCGTTTAGGGTTTAGTTTCGGTTGGGAAAATAATGGTATTTCTCAAGTTAATGGCTATGCCCAGTTAGAGAAGTTTTGGGATATTTACGGTTCACTACAAGATTCAGACGGCAGCGCAAACTTTAAAAACTTTGATTTTACTGCTACTTGGACACGTAATAATCTAGATAGAGGGCAATTGGCTACGCAAGGTATGTCACATACATTACGCGCTAAAGTTACTGTTCCAGGTTCTGACCTTCAGTTTTTTAAATTGAACTTTGATATTCGTAACTATCAGCGAATCACTGACAATGGTGATTGGACAACCTTATTAAGAGGTAGCCTAGGTTACGGAAACGGTTATGGTACATTTGAAGGCAATGATCAAATTTTACCTTTCTTTGAAAACTATTATGTTGGCGGCTACAGAACAGTACGTGGCTTTTCGAGTAATAGTATCGGACCTCGCGCCATTTATTCTGGTGTAAGTAGTGGTAATGCAACGGCGACTTATACTGATAGTGCTATTGGTGGTAATGCAAAATATACAATGAGTGCGGAACTTATTTTCCCTGTACCGTTCTTAGATGAAGCTTATGCTCGTCAAGTCAGAAGTAGTTTGTTTGTTGATGCTGGTGAAGTCTGGGATACCGAGTTCGATAATGATGCCTACAAAGATATTTGTTCGTATAATTGTGATTATGCTGGAGACTACTCTAAACCAGGTCGTCTTCGTGCATCATTAGGTACTCAGTTAACGTGGGTTTCACCTTTAGGACCATTAGTCTTTACTTTAGCCGTTCCGCTAAAAGAATATGATGGTGATACGACTGAAATATTCTCATTTAATATTGGTGATACTTTCTAGTTAGATTATTGACTGGCTGTAAGTCTAAATAGTGTGCTTTCTGGCACACTTCTTTTTATCTATTTAAATAACAATTTTATTAATACGGAGTTACAACATGAAGACCTTTTTTAAAGTTATTACATTAGCAACTGCAATGGGTACAATTTCTGCGGCTAATGCTGCTGACGTACAGAAAATTGGTGTGGTATTCCCATCAAAAGTGATGCAAGAGTCTCCTCAACGTGAACGTATCATTAAAAAGCTAGAGTCTGAATTCAAAGGACGCTATGAAAAACTTCAATCTTTAGAAAAAGAAATAAAAAAACTACAAACTAAAATTAAAAAAGATGGCGAGTTATTAGGTAAAAGTGAAGTAACTGGGTTACAACGCCAAATTGAAGTTAAAGTATCTGAGTACAAATTAAGCCGTAAGGCATTTGAAGAAGACCAACGTCGTCGTCAAAGTGAAGAGCAACAAAAGTCATTAGCAGTGGTTCGTGATGTTATTAATACTATTGCTCAAGAAGGACAATATGATCTTATTTTAAATGGTGAGCAAATTGTATTTTCAAAACCAGGTTTAGATATCTCAGACAAAGTTATTCAAGAAATCAGTACTAAATAGGTTTAATTATGGCTTATTCATTAGCAAGTTTAGCAACTCAGTTATCAGCTCAATTAGGTGGTGACGGAGAGTTAGAGATACTCCGTTTAGCTACTTTCGATAGTGCTAAACAAGGCGACATTACTTTTGTTTCCGATAAAAAATTACTGGCACGTTTAAGTGAGTGTCAAGCAAGCGCGATTGTATTACCGACTGCAGCGAAAGAGTCATATCAAGGTAATGCTTTATTTATGGATAACCCTTATGTGGGTTATGCAATGTTAGCGCGTTTATTTGATACCACACCAAACCTTTCGGTCATGATTGCCGATTCGGCTCAAATACATGAATCTGCGATCATTGGTGAAAATGTTGCGATTGCTGAAAATGTAGTAATTGGAGAAAATGTTAAGGTTGGCGATAACAGCCAAATCTTTGCTAATACTGTGATCGCACAAGGGACAGCTTTAGGTAAAGCTTGTAAAATTTATCCTAATGTTTCTATTTATCATAATAGTCAAATTGGTAACGGTGTTATTATCCATGCCAATACTGTCATTGGCTCTGATGGCTTCGGTAATGCACCATATCAAGGAACTTGGGTTAAAATCCCACAAATTGGTAAAGTGATTATCGGCGATAATGTTGAGATTGGATCAAGTACCACAATCGATAGAGGCGCATTATCAGATACGATCATTGGTAATGGTGTTAAAATTGATAACCAATGTCAAATTGCACATAACGTACAAATTGGTGATCATACTGCGATTGCAGGTGGCAGTAATATCGCAGGTAGTACAACCATCGGTAAAAATTGTATTGTTGGTGGCAGTGTGGCAATGAATGGTCATATTAGTGTCGTTGATAATGTAATCGTTACTGGTGACAGTATGGTGATGCGTAGTATTAAAAAAGCAGGGGTTTACTCTTCAGGTGTCCCAGCTCAAGAAAATAAAGCGTGGCGTAAAACAACTGCTTATACATTAAAAATTGAAGAGTTATTCAAGCGAGTTAAATCACTTGAGAAACAAATTGAAGATAAAAACTAAGGAAATCAATCGTGTCTAACGAATTAAATAGTCTTGATATTAAGGAGATCATGGATCTTCTACCGCATCGTTACCCATTTTTATTAATCGATCGTGTAGTTGATTATGTACCTGGTGAAACATTATCTGGTTACAAAAATGTCTCTTTTAATGAACCTCAGTTCACAGGACATTTTCCGGGCACGCCTGTTTTCCCTGGTGTAATGATTATAGAAGCTTTAGCACAGGCAACAGGTGTACTCGCTTTTGCTACTTACGGCAAACCTGCTGAAAATGAATTATACTTTTTAGCATCTATTGATAAAGTACGTTTTAGAAAGCCTGTTGTACCTGGTGATAAACTAGATTTAGAAGTTATTTATCTTAAAGAACGCCGCGGTATGGGTAAGTTTGAATGTGTTGCAAAAGTTGACGGTGACATAGTCTGCCAAGCAATGATTATGTGCGCAAGAAGAGAGATTTAATGATTGATTCAACAGCAAAAATTCATCCAACTGCGATAATCCATGAAAATGCGATTATTGGTAAGAACGTAGAGGTCGGTCCTTATAGCATCATCGGCGATAATGTTGAAATTGGTGATGATTGCTGGATTGGCCCACATGTTGTCGTTAAAGGCACCACTAAAATGGGTAAAGGCAATAAAATTTACCAATTTGCTTCTGTGGGCGAGGATTGCCAAGATTTAAAATATAATGGTGAAACGACTTACCTTGAAATTGGCGATAACAATGTATTTCGTGAAAGTTGTACGATTCATCGTGGTACTGCTCAAGATGAAAGCCTGACTAAAATTGGTAACAATTGTTTGTTAATGGCTTATGTACATGTTGCTCATGATTGCATACTTGGCAATAACATTATCTTATCAAATAATGCAACGTTAGCGGGGCACAGTAAACTGGCTAATAATGTTATTATTGGTGGGTTAACAGCATTACATCAATTCACGCGTGTCGGTGAATATGCGATGATTGGTGGTTGTTCTGCTGTTAATAAAGATATTCCACCTTACTTTATGGCGTCAGGTAATTACGTTCAGGCTCAAGGGATCAACTCTGTTGGCTTGAAACGTCATGGATTTAGTAGTGCGACGATTATGGAAATCAAACGTGCTTATAAGTCATTATGCCGTAACGGTAATACTTTAGCTGAAGCAAAAGCTGAAATTGCAGAAAATGTGGCCGATTGCCCTGAATTAAAAATATTGTTAGATTTTATTTCAGATGAAAATCGCGGTATTGTTCGTTAAAATATATGTTGATAGCGTCTTAAAAACTAGGCTCTTTTGAGCCTTTTTTTTTACCTGATTTTTATTTTAATATATACAAATGAATACGCTGTTGCGTTACTTATACAAAAGAAGAAAATAATGACTAAACCATTACGTATTGGATTAATAGCAGGTGAAACATCCGGTGATATTCTGGGTGAAGGTTTAATTAAAGCACTTAAAAAGCAATATCCTGATGCTATTTTTGAAGGAATAGCTGGCCCTCGAATGATCGCTCAAGGTTGTTCTGCATTGCATCCTCTCGAAGCTTTATCAGTGATGGGCTTTGTTGAAGTATTAGGTAAATTGCGCAGTATTTTACGGATTCGAAAATCAATTACGCAACACTTCATTAATAATCCACCTGATATTTTTATTGGTATTGATGCGCCTGATTTTAATTTAACGGTAGAACTTAAATTAAAACAACAAGGTATTAAAACCATTCATTACGTAAGCCCTTCTGTTTGGGCTTGGAAGCAATGGCGTATTCATAAAATAGCTAAAGCCACTGATTTAGTATTAGCTTTTTTACCTTTTGAAAAAGCGTTCTATGATAAGTTTGATGTGCCATGTCAATTCATCGGCCATACACTTGCTGATCAATTGCCTTTAATTCGTGATAAATCAGGTGCTCGTGAGCAACTTAATATCCCACAGGGCGATAAGGTATTAGCTATTTTACCTGGTAGCCGTAAAGCTGAAGTAGAAATGCTCGGCCCGATCTTTTTACAAGCCGCCGATATTATTCATCAAAAATACACTGATTATCGATTTATAGTACCAATGGTTAATGATCGTCGTAAAGTACAGTTTCAAGCACAAATAGACGAGTTTTCACCCTCGTTGCCCATTACTTTATTTGATGGTCAATCTAGTGCTATTTTACAATCAGCCGATATGGTTTTGTTAGCTTCTGGAACGGCTGCGTTAGAAGCTATGTTGGCTAAGGCGCCAATGGTTGTGGCTTATAAGGTAAAACCTATTACGTATTTAATTGCTAAATCATTATCTAATATTAAATATACGTCATTACCTAATTTAATCGCAGATAGGGAAGTGGTAAAAGAATTGAATCAACATGACTGTACGGTTGATAACATTGTAGAAGAGCTACAACGTTTAATTGATCATGATGCACAGAAAATGATTGATACTTTTACTGAATTACATCAACTAATTCGCTGTGATGCAGATACACAAGCTGCTAATGCTGTGATTAAGCTATTAAATCGTTAATTTTTTAATAAATATTTGCCCTAAACATTGAGACCGCCAGAAATGAAAGTAGATTTTCCCGACGTTATTTATCCTGACTTACAATATATTGCTGGAGTTGATGAAGTAGGGCGTGGCCCATTAGTAGGCGATGTTGTTACAGCTGCTGTTATTCTAGATCCTAATAAACCGATTTCGGGTTTAACGGATTCAAAAAAATTAAGTGAAAAAAAGTTAGCACTATTATTTGATGCTATTAATGAAAATGCATTAGCGGTTAGTATCGGACGAGCTTCTCCATCAGAAATCGATCAGTTAAATATTCTGCATGCCACTATGTTAGCAATGCAAAGAGCAGTAGAAGGTCTTTCAGTTACGCCTGACTTTGTATTTATTGATGGAAATCGTTGTCCAGCTTTAGCAATGCCAAGTGAAGCGATTGTTAAAGGTGATTTACGCGTCGCTGAAATAAGTGCCGCTTCTATTATTGCTAAAGTAACACGTGACCGTGAAATGGTTGAACTAGATAAGCTTTATCCTCAATATGGTTTTGCGAAGCATAAAGGTTATCCAACAAAAGCACATTTTGAGGCAATAGAAGCGCATGGTGTGATTGCTGGATATCGACAAAGTTTTAAACCAGTTAAAGCTATTCTAGCTTTAACTTCAAAGTAGAGTGTTATGCCAGAAATGAGCAATGAAGTATCTATGATGAGTGCATCAGAACGTTCACCTAAATTTGTACATTTACGTGTGCATAGTGATTTCTCAATGGTTGATGGTTTAACTAAAGTTAAACCGCTTATTGCAAAGACTGCGGCATTAAATATGCCTGCGCTTGCGATAACCGATCAAACTAATTTTTGTGGTTTAGTCAAATTTTATAGTGCGGCTCATGGTGCAGGTATTAAGCCTATTATTGGCGCTGACTTTTGGGTTAAAAGTGATCTGCTAGGCGATCAACAATTCCGATTAACCGCATTAGCAATGAATGCTGAAGGTTATAAAAATGTTACTGAGCTTATTTCTAAAGCCTATTTGCGCGGGCATGTTAAGGGACGAGCGGTAATAGAACAGTCTTGGTTAATAGAACATCAAAAAGGCGTTATCATATTATCGGGGGCCAAAGATGGTGATCTCGGTAAAATGTTACTAAAAGGCAATCAAGCTGCCGTTGCAGAAATAACTACTTTTTATAAAACACATTTTCCAGATCGATATTATTTGGAATTAATTCGTACCAACCGAGTTAATGAAGAAAATTATTTACATCTAGCCATTGATTTAGCTGCTGAGCAAGGGCTGCCTGTTGTTGCGACTAATGAAGTTATCTTTGCTGATGAGTCTTTATTTGATGCACATGATATTCGCGTGTGCATCAATCAAGGCTATGCGCTTGGAGATGAAAAGCGTCCTAAAGATTATAGTCCAGAACAATACTTACGTAGTGAAGAAGAGATGTGTGAACTCTTTTCTGATATCCCTGAAGCGCTACAAAACAGTGTTGAAATAGCCAAGCGTTGTAATGTGACTTTGCGCTTAGGTGAGTACTTCTTGCCTGATTTTCCAACCAACGGCATGCCGATGGATGAGTTTTTCTGTAAGGCGTCTCGTGAAGGGTTAGAAGCACGTCTAGAATTCCTGTTCGATAAAGACAGTCCAGAGTTTCCTGCAATTAGAAAACCCTATGATGAGCGTTTAGAAATTGAATTAGGCGTAATCAATAAAATGGGCTTTCCGGGCTATTTCTTGATCGTAATGGAATTTATTCAATGGAGTAAAGATAACAATATTCCCGTTGGGCCTGGCCGTGGTTCAGGTGCTGGGTCTCTGGTTGCTTATGCATTAAAAATTACGGATTTGGATCCACTAGAGTTTGAATTACTTTTTGAACGATTCTTAAACCCTGAACGTGTTTCTATGCCCGATTTTGATATCGACTTTTGTATGGATAGACGTGATGAGGTAATCGACCACGTAGCAGAACTTTATGGACGAGATGCCGTATCTCAAATCATTACCTTTGGTACGATGGCCGCGAAAGCGGTTATTCGTGATGTTGGCCGTGTATTAGGGCACGCTTATGGTTTTGTTGATGGGATTTCAAAATTAGTTCCACCGACACCGGGCATGACCTTAACAAAAGCATTTGAAGAAGAGCCTCGTTTACAAGAGCGTTATGATGGCAGTGAAGATGTCCGTGCATTAATCGATATGTGTCGTACTCTTGAAGGGACTATTCGTAATGCCGGTAAACATGCCGGTGGTGTGGTTATTTCACCGACAACGATCACTGATTTCGCCCCATTGTATTGTGACGATGAAGGTAATAACCCTGTAACACAATTTGATAAAAATGATGTTGAAACTGCTGGTTTAGTGAAGTTCGACTTCTTAGGGTTAAGAACATTGACCATCGTTCAGTGGGCATTAGATATGGCTAATGCACACAAACATGAACGTGGTGAAGAGCCTATTTATATTGAAAAAATAGATCTTACTGAACCGGCTTGTTTTGAACTGCTAAAGCGTTATGAAACAACGGCTGTTTTCCAGTTAGAGTCGCGCGGTATGAAGGATCTTATTCGCCGCCTACAGCCTGACTGTTTTGAAGATATGATCGCATTAGTAGCCTTGTTCCGTCCAGGCCCTCTTCAATCAGGCATGGTAGATAACTTCATCGAACGTAAGCATGGTCGTGAGGTCGTATCGTATCCAGATGAGAAATGGCAGCATGAGTCACTAAAAGAAATTCTCTCACCCACTTACGGTATTATTTTATACCAAGAACAAGTTATGCAGATTGCACAGGTATTATCTGGTTACACACTGGGTGGTGCCGATATGTTGCGTCGTGCGATGGGTAAGAAAAAACCAGAAGAAATGGCGAAGCAACGTGCTACTTTTGAATCAGGTGCGATTGAGAATGGTATTGATGGCGAGCTCGCCATGAAAATATTTGATTTAGTAGAAAAATTTGCCGGTTACGGATTTAACAAATCTCACTCTGCTGCCTATGCATTAGTGTCTTACCAAACTCTCTGGATGAAAACATTTTATCCATCTTACTTCATGGCTGCGGTTATGTCTGCAGATATGGATAACACTGATAAAGTTGTTATCTTAGTCGATGAATGTCAGAACATGGGATTAACGCTCTGTCCACCTGACGTGAATGAAGGTTTATTTAAATTTAATGTCGATAAAGATTTACGTATCATTTACGGTATTGGCGCTATTAAAGGAGTCGGTGAAGGACCCATTGATGCCATTATCGAAGCGAGAACCGAAGGTGGGAAATTTAAAGACTTATTCGATTTTTGTACTCGTGTTGATTTGAAACGTTGTGGTAAGCGTATTATTGAAAAGCTGATTCTGGCAGGTGCATTAGATAACTTAGGGCCACATCGAGCTGCATTAATGGCGAATTTAAGTGATGCGTTAACAGCCGCTTCTCAGTATAAAAAAGCAGAGTCATCAGGCCAATCTGATTTGTTTGGTGTATTAACAACTGATGACGATGAAATTGAGAACAAGTTTTCAGTCGTTGAAAAGTGGCCTGAAAAACAATGGTTGAAAGGCGAAAAAGATACGCTTGGCTTATATTTGACAGGACACCCTATTAACCAGTATGAGCCTCATTTGCGTGCTATTAATTGTCTTAAGTTAGTGAATCTAGCCGTTAATGGACGTGGCCAGAATAGTCGAGTGTGTGGTTTGGTTTTAGCGATGCGAATGATGGTCACAAAAGCTGGCAAGCGTATGGGTATTTTGACCCTAGACGATAAAAGCGCGCGTATGGATGTGACTGTTTTTGCTGATTTATTAGACCAACATGAAGCCTTGTTATTTACTGATAATATCGTGGTATTGCAAGGTCAAGTCAGTGAAGATTATTTCAATGGCGGTTTGAAGATGAATGCGCGTGAAGTCATGAGTATCGATCAAGCAAGGGAGCGGTTTGCCAGTAAATTACGTTTGAATATTTCATCAAATATATTACAACATCGATCAATGCCAGAATTTGAAGCTCGTTTAAAAAGTATCTTAACACCTGCTTCGGGTGGTTTATGCCCTGTGTTTATTAATTATCAAAACCATCAAGCACAGACAGAAATTGAACTTGGTATTGAGTGGTCTATTACACCTAGTGACGACCTATTATTTGAACTTGGGCGTTTATTAGGTGAAGAAAACGTAGCCTTACATTTTGATCAAGGTTAAATGAAAAATGCACAATAAGATGGAGGCTAAATTTAATCAACATTTGAATATGTTATTAGGTAACTTGCCTGAAAATGCTTCTGTGTTGGATCACTCTCCAGCTTCCTTACCTGAAAAACGATTACCAGAAAAGGCAGTAAATGAAACACCAAGACTGATCGTTGCTCTGAGTGGTGGCGTTGATTCAGTTGTGCTATTACATTTACTCGCAAATTTTAAAAAACATCATCCTGCTTATAGCGTGTTAGCGCATAATGTTAATCATGGATTGAGTGATAATGCAGAACATTGGGGATTATTTTGCGCTGAGCTTTGCCAAAAATTAAATGTTCCCTTTATAAGCTCGACAGTCAAAATAGAAAATAAATCAAGAAGTAGTTTAGAGGCGCTTGCGCGGGATGCTCGTTACCAATGCTTTAAAGATAACATGTTAAAAAACGACGTTATTTTGACAGGGCATCATCAAGACGATCAACTTGAAACCTTATTATTAGCATTAAAAAGAGGTTCAGGTAGTACCGGATTGCAAGGGATTAGAAGCACCCAGTCTTTTTTTAATGGGCACTTAGTTAGGCCATTATTAATCTTTTCTCGTCAAGCATTAGTCGATTATGCAGAGTTTCACCAATTGCAGTGGATTGAAGATGAGAGCAATCAAGATATAGATTTTGATCGTAATTTTATTCGTCATCAAATATCACCTCTATTAATCCAGCGTTGGCCTGCAATGGCTCAATCCGCTTCTAGAACCGCACAATTATGCCAAGAGCAGCAAACGTTATTAAATGAAGTTGCGCAGCAAGATTTAGGTCAATGTTTGGTTAAGCGTCTATCTTGTCAAACACTGGATATTGCTTCGCTTGCTGCATTTAGTAGCGTAAGACGTAATAACATTATTCGCTTTTGGCTTAAGTCTAACGGATTACAATACCCAAGTAGTAAGCAATTGACTATATTATGGGAGGAAGTTGCGCTTGCTGACGTCGATAAACAACCCAAGTTACAGTTAGTATCTAATACGATTTGTCGTTATCAAGAGGCACTTTATATTGTACCTATGCAATCGATAAAAACACTTGAAGCACCTGTAACTTGGCTAGGTGAGTCTTTTTTATGGTTAGACGAAGAACGATTAGGGGTCGATTTCTCTAAGGTAGATCCTGCTGTGGCTAAACAACATCATGTACAGTGTTGTTTACGTCAACACCTTGATGCAAAGTTAACGTGTTTGCCAGAAGGGCGTAATAAAGCAAGAAGCATTAAAAAGTTGTTGCATGAATATCAAGTACCGCCATGGTTACGAGATCACGTTGTGTTTATCTTAGTAGATAATCAATTAACTGAGGCTGTTGGTTTATGGCGCTGCCAACCTAATGCCTCTAATGTATCAAATATTCCTGTCATGGACTTATCGTTGTATTCTCGCTAAGGCTTTATTTTCATAAAGGTTTTGATCCGCTAACTCAAATAACTGCGTTGCACTAGTCCCTATTTCCCAATGGCTATATCCAATGCTTGTTGAAAAGTTAATTTCTTTTAAGCTCGGATTATTGTCTATTTCTTCTTTAATACGTTGGTGAACCTTATCAATTGAGCAAGGTGCTGATGGCTGCAAGATAATAACAAATTCATCACCGCCTAAACGAAATACAATATCTGATGTTCGAATACTTTTTGTTAATACTTGTGCAAAGCTGTTTAAAACTTGATCGCCTTTTAAATGCCCATAAGTATCGTTGATTGCCTTAAAATGATTAATATCTAATACCATCAATGACAAACCTAAATTAGCACGGTTGCTCTGTTCGATAGCATGGAAGATAGTTTCTTCGTAGTACGCTCGATTGCCTATATTAGTTAAATGATCCTTGTAGACCATCGCACTTAATTCAGAAAATTTTAAAGCATGCTTTAAATTTGGTAATAACAACGTGTGCAATTCGGTTAATAATTTATCCTCTTGGACTGTAAAGGGGGTTTCACTTTGATATGTCATCGTCCCCAGTCTTGGTGACTGTCCTGAAGATCCTAAATTAAAGTTTTTAGTGAAATTATTTTGTTGGGATTTAGGCAAACTAAAAAAACCAAAAGCAGATTGAAAACGGATATTTAAAGGGCGGCTAAATGTTGCCACTAGGGTGGCAAAATTGTCCATCATCTCTTTTAAATCTAAACTTTGTTGTAATGTTTCTAGTGTTATCAGTTTATCTTTAACGCTTAGTAAAGGTTCATTAGAAAATACAGTGAATACTGGGGTACGATACCCTAAGGTACTGTGTTTATTATTATGGATAGTTTCCATATTATTTCCTTTATTAATAGCGTTAATGACAGTAATTTGGCATTTGTTAATATCTATCTATGGTTAAGCTATATTCGTGCCAATTCAGGCATCAAAAAGGTCATTTCGACCTGATCTAAAAAGAATTTTTTGGTTTGTTTTTTTATGTTTACTTTTAAATCAGTTGCTTGAAGTGGGTTTTGTAATTTATTTATTAATAAAGGTGAGGTGTTACGTTTGGTTTTTATGTTGCTGTTAGTTTAATGCTCGGCATTAAATCGAGAGGTGCTACCTTTCCTTTTAAACACAATGAATAACAATGCTTCATTGTGTTTAAAAGTGGAGGAAATTATCGAATAAAAGATAAATACTTTAAAATAGTATTGAAGTTAACTAACTTAACCTGGACGTTTATCAAGGCGAGCTGAAAATAACATTTTTGCATAAAAAATAATAAACAGTACAAATGCACTACACCAAAAAAGCGCACTAATTGCATACGCCATTAAAGGTAAATCAGGTAATAAGTAGGGTAAAAATCCACGCGATAATGCTGATAGGGCTGTTGCAATAAAGGCGATGTTCATCCACTTAGATGGATTTAATGGACGGCCAGTATGACCTAAAGAAACACGACTTATCATTGCTAATATCACCCCTCCAATGCCACCGATAGCCGATATGTGAATCATACTCGTACTATCTAATCCAGGCAGTAATATTCCTAATGGATAAAAAATCAAGCCTAAAGCAAGTAGAAAGTAGCTTAGATGCAATGACCATAACAAAGGGACAGGGAGCGTTGTTAATGGCTTCCAACGTAATAGCCTTATTAAATGAGCAAGCCCACATAACAATGTTAATGGTACAGAGAACGCGGATAACGATGGAAACCAAATAATAATGGCAAGTAACAATAATGGGGCAAGGCATAAATATTCTAAGCCTAATATAACAACAGGTTTTTCAGCGTTAGTTCCTTTTGCTGTAAAAAAGGGAATAACGCGACCACCCATCACTGCAATAATAAATAAGACGAGAAAGAACATACTCCATATGGCTTGTTGTGATGTTATATATTGATAGGAATGTACTGCTAATAAACTAATTGCATTCAATGTGCTCATGGTAATAAGGAGAGGAACAAAAAATAAGTTCTTCCATTGTTTTGCTGAAATGACTGATTTTGCTAAAGCAATAGCAGCGAGTGGCATCCAACTTACTTCTAATAAAAAGGTAATCCAAAATAATGAGGGTGGCAGGATAAATAATGCTAAACGAGAAAGCAGCCAGATGGTAAATAGTAGTGCTAATTTTTTCCCTTTTAAGCCTGAGGAGCCTGTCCAGTTTTGCACTGCTGTTAATAAGAAACCAAGTATGATTGCACCAGTAAAGCCAAATAACATCTCATGAGCGTGCCAAAAACTAGGGGACATTTGTGAAGGTAAAGTGGTTTTTCCAGTCAGTAATGCAACCCATACTAACGCACTAATGACGCTAAAAATCGTGCCGGCTAAGAAAAAAGGTCTAAAGCCTAATCTAAATACAGGTATTAATTGTTGCTCTTTAGCATTGTCGCTTATGTGGATCATGTTATTCTCTACCTTACTGAACTGACTTATATCGCTTAGAGTCAAATGATAAGTTAAACCCTATTATTTAACGAGGAACTTATGTCGAAAAACCTATCTGAAGTTCTCTTTTCTGAAAAATTTAATATTCAAGAAACCTCCACTCTCATTGCACATAGCGGTTCTAAAAAGAATACAAAATTGCATAATTCAACAATGGATGGTGGAGAGCAAGCTGGTTGGTATAGATTACTCAAATTATTACAATGGGCTTGGCAAGGTTTAGATATTATCGACTGTTATGAAGTCTTAGCAAAAATAAGTGCTTCTACTAATAAACGCAGTGATCCTGAATTATTAGATACCGTGATTGGATTTCGCTCTGGTAATTGGAGTTACGAATGGTCTAAAAAAGCCATGCAATATCAGAAACAAGCAAATGAATTTGTTAGCGATGGCAATAAAGAAAAAGCTAAAAAATACTATTACTTGGCATCACAATATTACAGTATCGCGAGTTATCCGCATCTAAAAGGCGATGAGAGTAGCATTCAAGCTCAGACTTTAGCTTATAGTAATTATCGAAAGTCATTCGATAATGATGAAAGTGCTTTATTAAAAGAAATTCAAGTGCCGTTTGAAGGTAAAAGTATTCGTTGTTATTTACACTTACCAAATGATGATGTTATTCATCCCGTTGTGATTGTTAGCTCAGGACTTGATGCTCTGCAATGTGATGTGTTGCCTTTGTTTGAAAAGCTGCTTAAACCTGCTGGTATTGCAATGTTAACGGTTGATATGCCGGGCGTTGGGTTTTCTAACCATTTGAAATTAGAACAAGATACGTCTCGTTTACATCAAGCTATTTTAAAGTATATGACTGAAGTGCCTTGGGTTGATCAATCACGCGTTGCTTTAATGGGCATGCGCATGGGAGGGAATGCTCTCACCCGTCTTGCTTACGTTGAGCCTAAACTCGTTAGGGCTGGAGTAAGTGTTGGTGCTGCTGTTGGTAGTATCTTTGATAGCCTTGATAATTTTAATAAACTACCCGCAATGACCTTAGATTGTTTAGCGAGTCGAATGCAATTAAACCATTCAGATGTAAATCATTTGTATCAACTTTGCGTCCCATTTTCATTGATTAAACAAGGGTTACTTGGACGAAAGCGTATCCAAACACCACTTTTAAGCATTGGCCATGCTGAAGATCTTATGTGCAATGAACAGGATTTAAAATTGATTGCAAGAGCAAGCTATGAAAGTGAGTCTAAGATTATTAATAAGCCGCCTATTTTTGATTCTTATCTACAATCTTTAGAATACTCTGCTAAATGGTTGACAAAACATTTACAAGAGTAAATGATAGGTAAATTATTTACTCTTCATAAAACAAGAAAGGAATCTTCTGATATGCCTGAGACCCTAATAAAAGGGCCATCGCGTGGTCGTTTGTTTAAGTTATTTACTGATATGGGCCCTTATTTCCGTAAATTACAGTCCGATGAGAATAAATTTTTCTTCGACTGTTTAGAAATCTGTATTGATGCAGAGGAAGAACCTGAAAATAGAATCTTTCTCGGTTGGTGGATCATTGTAACGCGTGATGATAACAAATTTTCTTATGAACGGTTCAATGGAATGTATGATATTGAAGCTAATTGGGTTGATAAAAAAATCAATAAGAAACAAATGAAACAGCTTGATGAATCTTTTGAAGTCTTTATCACAAAATTAACGGATTTGATTGATGTTGAAGTAGGTTGCGAACTAAAACCTATTTAAATATTTAATTGATATTGCTTAGTGCGATGAAAGTGAGTATTTATTTTGACTCTTTCATTTCTGCAATAATGGTATACTAGAAACAGCAACTCACTTAGTTGCTGTTTTTTTTTGAGCTCAATAGCGGTTATTATTAATATATCTCTTGATAAATTGAGCCTTTTTTTATTTTTTAGAAACGAAGCATAAACGAATGAATGCGAATAAAAAAACAATTGTAGTTAAATTAGGAACGAGTGTTTTAACGAGTGGAACCACTAAGCTCGACCGAGCTCAAATGCTCGAAATCGTTAGGCAGTGTGCCATGTTGCATAAACAAGGACATCCTATTATTGTCGTTACCTCTGGCGCAATCGCTGCGGGTAAAGAACATCTCAATATGCCAGATATTGAACCTACTGTTGCTAACAAACAAATGTTAGCGGCTGTTGGTCAAGGGCAATTAATAAGAGAATGGGAAAATCTGTTTAAGATATACGGTTTGCATGTTGGTCAAATGTTATTAACACGTGCCGATTTAGGTGATAAAGGGCGTTTTCTTAATGCGCGTGACACACTTAATACATTGTTAAAACACCGTATTATTCCATTAATAAATGAGAATGATGCCGTTGCTACCCGTGAAATTAAAGTGGGTGACAATGATAACTTATCAGCATTAGTTGCGTTATTAGCTGATGCGGACCAACTTATATTATTGACTGATCAGCAAGGTTTATTTACAGCTGATCCTCGTAATAATCCTGATGCTAAATTAATTACAGAAGTCACAGAGATAACCGATGCTATTCATAACCTTGCTGGTGGAAGCGTTGGTGGCTTAGGCACTGGTGGCATGGCGACAAAAATAGAGTCTGCTACGGTTGCTAACCGAGCAGGTATTGAAGTGGTGATCGCTTCTGGGCAACGCAAAGATGTTATCATTGATGCTGCAAATGGCATATCGGTTGGCACACGATTTGTGTCTGAAAATAACCGTTTAGAAGCAAGAAAAAATTGGATATTTGCAGGATCTCGTTCTGCGGGTGTACTCGTTGTTGACCAAGGTGCGGAGAAAGCCATTCTTAATGGTGGCAGTAGTTTACTGGCAAAAGGTATTCTATCTATTGAATCTCATTTTTTACGTGGTTATGTTGTTTCAGTTAATAACCAAAAAGGTAAAGAGATAGCACGTGGTATTGTTCGCTATAAAAACGAAGATATCGATAAAATAAAAGGTCAACACTCAGATAAAATTGAAGAAATATTAGGTTATGAACATGGCACGGTGGTCATACATCGAGATGACCTAGTTATTTTATAATTAAGATCCTATCTACTGTAGGATCTGTTCAAAGGAGTAGAAATGAATTTACAACAAATAGGTCAACAAGCGAAAGATGCAAGTTACGAGTTGGCAATCACTGATACGACTACGAAAAATGCCGCTCTTGAGGCCATTGCTATTGAACTAGAAGCTAATGTTGCGGAAATAGTTGAAGCAAATAATAAAGATATTGAAGCAGGCAAAGCAGCAGGTTTAACTGATGCGTTATTAGATCGTCTATTATTAAACGAAGAACGTTTAGCTGGTGTTATCGCAGACTTACGCAGTGTAATAGGGCTTTCAGATCCTGTTGGCGAAGAGTTTGATGGTAAAGTATTGGAAAATGGCTTAAAACTTTGTAAGCGCCGTGTGCCGGTAGGTGTTTTAGGTGTTATTTATGAAGCTCGCCCAAATGTAACCATCGACATTGCGGCATTAAGCTTGAAAACAGGTAATGCAAGTATTTTGCGTGGCGGGAAAGAAACCATTAACTCTAATCTTGTGCTGGTTAAATTGATTCAAGCAGCGTTAAAGAAAGTAGGCTTGCCAACAACGTCAGTACAATACATAGAAAATACAGACCGAGCTTTAGTCGGTGAATTATTAAAATTAGATAAATATGTGGATATGATTATCCCACGTGGTAATTCTGGTTTACAAAAATTCTGTAAAGAAAATAGTACTATTCCTGTGATTATCGGCGGTATCGGTATTTGTCATTTATTTGCTGAAAAAACCGTCAATGTTGAAAAAGCCTTAGCGATTGTTGAAAATGCAAAAGTACAACGTCCAAGTGTTTGTAATGCATTAGATACATTGTTGGTTGATGCTGATATTGCTGAAACATTTTTACCTAAACTAGCTGCACACTTATTACCATTAGGCGTTACGTTAGTCGCGGAAGAAAAGGCAAAAGCAATATTAGGTGATGATGCACAACTTGCACAAGAAGGTGATTTTTCTCGTGAATGGTTATCTCTAAATCTAGGCGTGAAAGTTGTTGCAGATTTAAGTGAAGCATTAGCGCATATACGTGAACATAGCTCAGAGCATTCTGACGGTATTTTGACTAATGACTTTACAGTGGCTAACAAATTTATCAATGCCGTTAACTCTGCTGCAGTCTATGTAAATACAAGTACGCGCTTTACTGATGGTAGCCAATTTGGTTTAGGTGCTGAAGTTGCAGTATCAACTCAGAAGTTACATGCTCGTGGTCCAATGGGATTACCTGAGTTAACGACTTATAAATGGATTGGTATAGGCGATAACTTAATTCGTTCTTAAAATGAGTATTGCTTAGTTTTAATAACTAACGATTAAAAAAGGGCTTGATACACATAGTATCAAGCCCTTTTTTATATTTTGAATTTACCTCTGTGAAACTTGGAGTTTTTAACTCTTTTTTCTACTGCTTCCGCTAAATAACTTTTGCATTAAGTTGGCCTTTATCTAAGGTCACTTGAATGGTTTCACCTACTTTAAGTGTTGCAGGATCAGTACTGACTTTTCCTTTTTCATCTTTAACAATTGCATAACCACGCGCTAAAGTCGCTAATGGGCTAAAGGCATTTAACTGTTGTATTTGATGATGCAAGTTTTGCTCTGTATTATTTAACTTCGCCGCCATCGCTTGAGTAAGCTGACGACTTAATTGCTGTTGTTTTTGTAATTCAATATTAATGTGGTGGCCAGGACTTGCTTGTTGCAATCTATTTTTTAGCTGAGTGGTTAAGCTATTCTGAAACTGCATTTTTTGTTGCATCGCATGCTGCAATCGTAAACTTAATTCATCTAGGTGTTGTGCTTGTTGTTGTAACTTATGTTTTGGGTCGTGTTGTAATAAGGTTTGCTTTAATACACTTTGCTGGTGAGTTTTATGTTGCATCGTATTCAGCATAGATTGTTTAAGACGATTAACTAACGTGGTTAACTGAGTTGAAACAAAGGTTTTGTGTTGGCTAACCAATTCAGCCGCCGCAGAAGGGGTTGCAGCTCGTACGTCGGCAACAAAATCACTGATAGTGACGTCTATTTCATGGCCTACGGCACTGATGATCGGTAATTGGCTATGATGGATAGCATAAGCGACTTCAGGCTCGTTAAAACACCATAAGTCTTCTAAGGAGCCACCGCCACGCCCTACAATTAACACATCACATTCATGGCGAGCGTTAGCTAATGCTATTTGTGACGCAACGGATAACGCACTGCCTTGTCCTTGAACCTGGCTTGGATAGATAATAACGTGTAAACGAGGATCCCGACGCTGTAATACACTGAGTATGTCGTGTAAAGCCGCACCCGTTGATGAGGTGATAATGCCAACGCGTTTGATGATGTCAGGTAATGGCTTTTTCAATGACTCTGAAAATAAACCTTGTGCTGCTAATTGGCACTTTAACTCTTCAAATTGTTGCTTTAATAAACCATCACCTTCTGGCGCCATGGTCTCAACAATTAATTGATAATCCCCACGTGCTTCATACAAGCTGAGTTTGGCACGTACTAATACTTGTTGGCCATGTTTTGGCGTAAATCCAGCTCGGCTATTATTACCACGAAACATAGCACATTTGATTTGTGCATTATGATCCTTGAGTGTGAAGTACCAATGTCCTGAAACAGCGATGGTCAAATTTGAAATTTCACCGGATAACCAAATAACACCTAATCCAGTTTCAAGTAAGGATTTTGCGGCACGGTTAAGTGAACTTACGCTGTATATATTTTTGTTTTGAGTCGCCATAACAGAGTTTTTTACCAAATAAATCAGGGCCTAAATATTAACACAGTAAAAACTCAGTATAAAAACATAAATAGTATTGTACTTATTGCTGATTACGATTAAAATCCCACCGCAATATCATACCCAAGCTATTTTGGGTATATCTAAAAATGCTCCCAACTATAAGTGAGATATTGCAATGCTAAGAATCGCAAAAGATGCGTTAACATTTGACGATGTATTATTAGTACCAGCCCATTCGACTGTACTACCAAACACTGCCGATCTAAGAACCCAATTAACAGAAAACATATCGTTAAATATCCCTGTTGTTTCCGCTGCTATGGATACAGTAACAGAGGCGCGTTTTGCTATTGCTTTGGCTCAAGAAGGCGGTATTGGTTTTATTCATAAAAACATGTCTATTGAAGTGCAAGCAGAACAAGTTCGTTTAGTAAAAATCCATGAAAGCGGTGTTGTCGCGAGTCCTGTGACTGTATCACCATCTACTACCTTAGGTGAAATCAAGGAACTAACTGAGCAACATGGTTTTGCAGGTTATCCTGTTGTTGAAGCATCAGGTGAATTAGTGGGTATTATTACTGGACGTGATGTTTTATTTGAAACTGATCTATCTCGACCTGCTTCTGAGGTAATGACACCAAAAGCTGAGTTAGTGACTGCTAAATCAAATACACCGCGAGATGAAATCGAAGCGTTAATGCATAAGCACCGCATCGAAAAAGTATTATTAACAGATGATAACTTTAAATTGAAAGGTATGATCACTGTTAAAGATTTCCGTAAAGCAGAACAAAAACCTAATGCATGTAAAGACGAATTAGGTCGTTTACGTGTCGGTGCTGCGGTTGGCGCTGGTGCTGGTAATGAAGAACGTGTTGATGCATTAGTAGAAGCAGGTGTTGATGTATTATTAATTGATTCATCACATGGCCACTCTCAAGGCGTATTAGACCGTATTAAAGCTACTCGTACTGCTTATCCTAATCTAGAAATTATCGGTGGTAATATCGCAACGGGTGATGGTGCTAAAGCATTGGTTGCCGCTGGTTGTAGTGCTGTTAAAGTCGGCATAGGCCCTGGTTCAATCTGTACGACTCGTATCGTAACAGGTGTTGGTGTGCCACAGATCACTGCTATTTCTGATGCGGTTGATGCATTAGAAGGCACCGGTATTCCTGTTATCGCTGATGGCGGTATTCGTTTCTCTGGTGATATCGCAAAAGCATTAGCAGCTGGCGCATCATGTGTCATGATGGGTAGCATGTTTGCTGGGACTGAAGAGTCACCTGGTGAAATTATTTTATACCAAGGCCGTTCATATAAGTCATACCGTGGTATGGGGTCTTTAGGCGCAATGTCTCAAGGATCATCGGATCGTTACTTCCAATCTGATAATGCAGCAGACAAATTAGTACCTGAAGGTATTGAAGGTCGCGTTGCTTATAAAGGTAAAGTAAAAGAAATTATCCATCAGCAAATGGGTGGCGTACGTTCATCTATGGGTCTAACGGGTTGTGCAACGATTAAAGAAATGAATACAAAAGCAATGTTTGTGAAAATCACAAGCGCAGGTATGGGTGAAAGCCATGTACATGATGTTGCTATTACTAAAGAAGCACCTAACTACCGTAGTGGTAGCTAAGTAAATAATGAGTCTAATGTGCAAATAGAAATGTAACTATCTATTGAGAATAAAAAGTTTTATTGATAAATTTCTTTGTAAATAAGCACTTAGCTCTGCTTCCTTAAGTTATAAATAAAAGACGATATATATCGTCTTTTATTATTTTTAGAAACTGAATAAAAAGAAATTAAAGGACAATATAATGAGTAAGAACATTCATGAACAGCGTATTCTAATATTAGATTTTGGTTCTCAATACACACAATTAATCGCGCGTCGTATCCGTGAAATTGGTGTTTATTGTGAACTTTGGAGCTGGGATGTTAATGAAGAGGACATCAAAGAGTTTAATCCTAACGGTATTATTCTTGCTGGTGGCCCTGAAAGCGTTATAGCAGAAGGATCTCCACGCGCATCTGAATACGTATTTACAGCTGGCGTACCAGTGTTGGGTATCTGTTACGGTATGCAAACAATGTCTCACCAATTAGGTGGTGCAGTCATCAAAGGTGAAGGCGAAGGCGAGTTTGGTTATGCCAAAGTTGAAGTGCAAGCTGAATCTGCATTCCTTAAAGATATCCAAGACGCATTATCTGCAGACGGAAAACCATTATTAGATGTATGGATGAGTCATGGCGATAAAGTGTCAGCTATTCCTGCTGATTTCACTACCGTTGCTAACACGGCTACGTGTCAATATGCTGTTATTGCTAATGAAGAAAAACGCTTCTATGGTGTTCAATTTCACCCAGAAGTAACGCATACCGCGCAAGGCGAAGGTATGTTACGCAACTTTGTTGTAGATATTTGTGGTTGTGAAACATTATGGACACCTGCATCAATTATTGACGATGCCGTTGCTCGAATGAAAGAGCAAGTAGGTGATGATGAAGTTATCCTTGGTTTATCTGGCGGGGTAGACTCATCTGTTGTTGCAATGTTATTACAACGTGCTATTGGTGATAAATTAACATGTGTATTTGTTGATAACGGTTTATTACGTTTGAACGAAGGCGCACAAGTAATGGAAATGTTTGGTGATAAATTTGGATTAAACATCATCCATGTTAACGCTGAACACCGTTTCCTTGAGCAAATGGCTGGCGAAAACGATCCTGAAACTAAGCGTAAAATCATTGGTCGTGTATTCGTTGAAATTTTTGATGAAGAATCTAAAAAACTAAAAAATGCAAAATGGCTTGCACAGGGAACTATTTATCCTGATGTTATCGAGTCTGCAGCAGCCAAAAATGGTAAAGCACATGTTATCAAATCTCACCATAACGTAGGTGGTTTACCTGATGATATGGAAATGGGATTAGTTGAACCTTTACGTGAGCTCTTTAAAGATGAAGTACGTAAAATTGGTTTAGAGCTTGGTTTACCATATAACATGTTATACCGTCACCCATTCCCAGGGCCTGGTTTAGGTGTTCGTGTTTTAGGTGAAGTGAAGAAAGAGTACTGTGACTTATTACGTCGTGCAGATGCTATCTTTATTGAAGAATTACATAAAGCTGATCTATACCATAAAGTAAGCCAAGCGTTTGTTGTGTTCTTACCTGTTCGTTCAGTAGGTGTAATGGGCGATTGCCGTAAATATGATTGGGTTGTTTCATTACGTTGTGTTGAAACTATCGATTTCATGACAGCACGTTGGTCACATTTACCTTACGAGCTAATTGGCCACGTATCTAATCGTATTATCAATGAAATTGATGGTATCTCACGAGTTGTGTACGATGTGTCAGGTAAACCACCTGCTACTATTGAATGGGAATAATCATCAATAGATAATGACTGTTTAAACTAAAGCAGTGGTTTAATATAAAAAGGTGGCTTATTAGCCGCCTTTTTTGTTTTTAATTTATTAAACTTTAACAAGGGAAAATAATGATCGATACATTTGGTTTGCTGAGTAATGCTACTTTTATTAAAAGTCCTTTTTATAATCAACGACCAACTACAGCTAATATTCGTTTACTGGTGATCCATTGTATTAGTTTGCCCGAAGGGCAGTTTGCAACAGAGCATATTAAAAATTTATTCACTGGGTGTCTAGATTGCTCCGCCGACCCTAGTTTTACTCATTTACAAGGTTTAGAAGTATCTGCTCATTGCGTTATTCGTCGAGACGGTGCGATAGAGCAGTATGTTCCCTTTGAGCAACGTGCATGGCATGCAGGTATCTCTTCTTTTCAAGGTATAGAAGGATGTAATGACTTTTCTATCGGCATTGAATTGGAAGGAACTGATTGCAGTGCTTATACTGAAGCGCAATATCAAACCTTAGCTGAAGCGACTAAGCATATTCAAACTCGTTACCCTTTAATTACACGTGAACGTATTGTCGGACACAGTGATATTGCGCCAGGTCGTAAAACTGATCCTGGAACTGGTTTTGATTGGGGTTACTATTTTAAATTATTAACTGATTAGTTTGTTTTGATTTTATTTAAAAAATGAATCTTTTATTTAATTAAAAGCAAAAATTGGTTATTAAGTCATACATATTAAATAGATGAAATAGTCGGTTTTTAATTGTCATGATTAAACTCAATATTAAAGGGCCATATTGGTGATTAACGCAATGACCATCAACTTTATCCGGTTATTTAAAACGATAAAAATCTAGACATAAATTGCTAATTTTGTTAATTTCTATAGTTAAATAT
Organism: uncultured Psychromonas sp.; assembly: GCF_947489755.1. Lineage (GTDB taxonomy): Bacteria > Pseudomonadota > Gammaproteobacteria > Enterobacterales > Psychromonadaceae > Psychromonas. Next base: position 124,550 of record NZ_CANLFB010000005.1, on the reverse strand, counting down.
TAAATTGGTAATACCATTTTACATTTGCTGTGATTTGCTCACTGCAATAGAGTATCAAGTTTAACTAAAATAAGGCTGTTATGACTTACGCAAAAATTAAACAACCTAAACTTGCTGATGTGATCGAATCACAACTTGAGAGCATGATCTTAGAAGGTAGTTTAGAGCTTGGCGAAAAGTTATTACCAGAGCGTGAATTAGCGAAACAGTTCGACGTTTCACGACCTTCATTGCGCGAAGCCATTCAACGTTTAGAGTCAAAAGGCCTATTAACACGTCGCCAAGGTGGAGGAACGTACGTTAAAGAAGAACTACGTGAGCAATTGACCGACCCTTTATTTGAATTATTAAATTCACACCCCGAGTCTAAGTATGATCTATTAGAATTTCGTCATGCAATTGAAGGGTTCTCTGCTTATTATGCTGCTTTACGTGGTACTTCTGAAGATTTTAAAAAAATAAAAACAAGTTTCGGTGCTATTGATATGGCAAACACAACTGGTAATATTGAACTTGAAATTGCATCAGTTGCTGAGTTTTATTTAGCGGTCATTGAAGCATCGCACAATGTTGTTTTTTTACATTTAGCACGCGGTATTAAACCTCTATTACAAAAGAATATTTCAGACAACGTTAAACAGTTGTATTTGTATCCAGAAGTGGCGAAAAAAATACATGAACATCGCTTACAGTTGGTGGATGCTATTTTATCTAAGCAACCAATGAAAGCGAAAGAAGCGTCAGATAAACATCTTAATTATATTGAAGAAACGCGCTTGGTTATGTTGCGCGAAGAAAGTGCCTTTAAACGTGAGTTAGGTGGTTTTTAAAAGTAACCTCCGTTTTATAGTGTGGCGGACACAATCAACAATGTGAAACATACTTATATACATAACTATTTAGATTACTTATTGCCGAAATGGCATGCAAACGTGCTTTAAAGCAGGTAGTGGTTAATGTAAATGATTATAACAAAACGCTTAGCTTTCGAGCTGAGATTATCTAGTGATATAGAAGGAAAGTGTCATGACTGACATCTTAAAAGATATTGATGCACAAGAAACTTCTGAATGGCTTGAAGCATTAGCAACCATTCTTGAAGATGAGGGCTCTGAACGTGCTCAATTTGTCCTTGAACAAGTGATTGAAAAAGCACGCGTTGAAGGTGTTAACTTGCCAACTGGCATTAACACTAGCTACGTGAATACTATCGCAACAAGTGATCAACCTGCTTACCCTGGCGATCTGAAAATAGAACAACGTATTCGTTCAATCATTCGTTGGAATGCGATCATGATCGTGATGCGCGCTTCTAAGAAAGATTTAGATCTTGGTGGCCACATGGCTTCTTATCAGTCAGCTGCTGCATTTTACGAAGTCTGTTTTAACCACTTCTTCCGTGCACCAAATGAAACAGATGGCGGTGATTTAGTGTATTACCAAGGTCACATCTCTCCTGGTATTTATGCTCGTGCATTTCTTGAAGGTCGTTTAACTGCTGAGCAGTTAGATAATTTCCGTCAAGAAGTTGATGGTAAAGGTCTTCCTTCTTACCCGCATCCTAAATTGTTACCAGAATTTTGGCAGTTCCCTACTGTATCGATGGGTCTTGGTCCAATTGCTGCTATTTACCAAGCGCGTTTCTTAAAATACCTTGACGGTCGTGGTTTAAAACCAACGTCTGCACAGCGTGTTTACGCGTTCTTAGGTGATGGTGAAATGGATGAGCCAGAATCTCGTGGTTCATTATCATTCGCTTCACGTGAAAAACTAGATAACTTATGTTTCTTAGTTAACTGTAATCTACAACGTTTAGATGGACCTGTAATGGGTAACGGTAGCATCATTCAAGAACTAGAAGGCCTATTTACAGGTGCTGGTTGGAATGTTGTTAAAGTTATCTGGGGCGGCAACTGGGATTCACTAATCGCTAAAGATACGTCTGGTAAATTATTACAATTAATGGAAGAAACTGTTGATGGTGATTACCAAACATTCAAATCTAAAGACGGTGCTTATGTTCGTGAGCATTTCTTCGGTAAATACCCAGAAACAGCTGCACTAGTTGCAGACATGACAGATGAACAAATCTTCGCACTTAAGCGTGGTGGTCATGATTCATCTAAACTGTACGCTGCATTTAAAAACGCAGAAGATACAGCGGGTAAACCTACTGTCATCCTAGCTAAAACTGTTAAAGGTTACGGTATGGGCGCAGCGGCTGAGGGTAAAAATATTGCTCACGGCGTGAAGAAAATGACTGAAGAGCATATCGAAACCTTACGTGATCGTTTAGGTCTACAAGATTTATTAAGTGATGAGCAAGCGGCAACACTACCTTACTTAACACTGGAAGAAGGTTCTGAAGAATACAACTACTTACACGGTAAACGTGAAGCGTTATTAGGTTACACACCTAAGCGTCTACCTAAGTTTACTGAAAAACTAGCCGTGCCTGAATTAGATAAATTCTCAGCACTATTAGGTGAGCAGAAACGTGAAATTTCAACAACTATGGCTTACGTACGTATCCTAAATGTATTGTTGAAAGACAAAGGTATTGGTAAAAACATCGTGCCGATCATTGCCGATGAAGCGCGTACCTTTGGTATGGAAGGTCTATTCCGTCAAGTGGGTATCTACAATCCACACGGTCAAGAATACACACCTGAAGACCGCGGCGTGGTTTCTTACTACAAAGAAGCAACATCGGGTCAAGTATTACAAGAAGGTATCAACGAACTAGGTTCAATGTCTTCTTGGGTTGCAGCTGCAACGTCTTACAGTACTAATGACTTACCAATGATCCCATTCTACATCTACTACTCTATGTTTGGTTTCCAACGTATTGGTGATATGGCATGGATGGCGGGTGACCAACAAGCACGTGGTTTCCTATTAGGTGCTACGGCTGGTCGTACTACACTAAATGGTGAAGGTTTACAGCATGAAGATGGCCACAGTCATATTCAAGCAAATACTATCCCTAACTGTATTTCTTACGACCCTACATTTGCTTATGAACTAGCAGTTATCGTTCAAGATGGTATTGAGCGTATGTACGGCGAGAAACAAGAAAATGTGTTCTATTACTTAACGGTAATGAATGAAAACTATGCAATGCCAGCAATGCCAGAAGGCGTTGAAGAAGGTATTCGTAAAGGTATTTATAAGTTTGCTTCACTACCAGGTAAGAGCAAAGTACAACTACTAAGTTCAGGTACTATTATGAACGAAGTACGTGCTGCTGCGACGATACTAAGTGAAGAATATGGCGTTGCTTCTGACATCTTCTCTGTTACTTCATTCAATGAATTAACACGCGATGGCCAAGACGTTGAACGTTACAACATGTTAAATCCTGAAGCAGAGCAGAAAACACCATACATTACGTCTGTATTAGGTGATGAGCCAACAATTGCTGCAACGGATTACATGAAAAACTATGCTGAGCAAGTACGTGCGTTTATTCCTGCTGATTCATACAAAGTACTTGGTACTGATGGTTTCGGCCGTAGTGATAGCCGTGAAAACTTACGTCGTCACTTCGAAGTTAATGCGGGTTACGTTGTTGTAGCTGCGCTAACTGAATTAGCAAAACGTGGTGATATTGAACGTAAAGTCGTTACTGAAGCTATTGCTAAGTTTGATATCGATGTAAACAAAACCAACCCATTATTTGCATAAATCAGTCTCGGTGTTAGTAAAAGCTAACACCGACTTTTATTGATTAGGAAAATTATTATGTCTGAATTAAAAGAATTTTTACTACCTGATATTGGTGCTGATGCGGCTGATATTACTGATATCTTAGTTGCAGTCGGCGATACTATCGCTGAAGACCAAGATGTATTAACGATTGAAGGCGATAAAGCGTCAATGGACGTACCTTCATCAGTTGCTGGTGTTGTTAAAGAAATCAAAGTAAATGTTGGTGACAGCGTTTCTGAAGGTAACTTAGTATTAATCGTTGAAGTAGCTGGCTCAGCTGCCGCGCCTGCAGAAGCTCCAGCTGCACCAGTTGAAGCTCCAGCTGCACCAGTTGAAGCTGCAGCGCCAGTTGCACAAGCAGCGACTGCAGTTAAAGAACTATGCGTTCCAGATATCGGTGGTGATGAAGTTGAAGTGACTGACATTCTAGTTGCTGTTGGCGATACGATCACTGAAGACCAAGATATCATTACTGTTGAAGGCGATAAAGCATCAATGGACGTACCAGCTCCATTCGGTGGTGTTGTTAAAGAAATTAAAATTGCGACTGGCGATAAAGTGTCTGAAGGCACATTAATTTTATTGGTTGAAGCTCAAGGCGCTGCGGCACCTGTAGCAGCACCTGCTCCAGCAGCAGAAGCACCTAAAGCAGCACCTGCAGCGGCTCCAGCTCCTGCAAAAGCAGCTAAAGCTGAAGTTGCTGTCAACAAAGACGTTAAAGCTTCACCATCAGTTCGTCGTATCGCACGTGAATTCGATTTAGACTTAAATGTAATTGCTTCTACTGGTCCTAAAGGACGCACAACAAAAGATGACGTACAAAAATACGTTAAAGCACAATTACAAGCGGCTAAATCTGGTGGCGCTGGCGGTCTAGCTGTAGCAGCTTCTCCTAAAGTAGATTTTGCTAAATTTGGTGAAGTGGAAGTGAAAGAGCTTTCTCGCATCCAAAAAATATCAGGTCCTGCTCTACACCGTAACTGGGTGACTATCCCACATGTTACACAATTCGATGAAGCTGATATCACTGAATTAGAAGAGTTCCGTAAAGAACAAAATGCAATCGCGCTTAAACAAGACTTAGGTGTTAAAATTAGCCCATTAGTGTTTATGATGAAAGCGGTAGCTAAAGCATTACAACAATACCCTAACTTTAATTCATCTCTATCTGAAGATGGTCAAAGCTTGATTCTTAAGAAATACTTTAACATTGGTATCGCAGTAGACACACCAAACGGTCTAGTTGTACCAGTAGTGAAAGATGTATTAAACAAAGGTATTTTTGATATCTGTCGTGACATCGCTGAGATTTCTAAGAAAGCACGTGCTGGTAAATTAACGGCTAAAGATATGCAAGGTGGTAGTATGACTATCTCTAGTCTTGGCGGTATCGGTGGTACTCAATTTACACCAATCGTAAATGCACCTGAAGTTGCAATTTTAGGTGTTTCTAAATCAGCAATTAAACCACAATGGAATGGTAAAGAATTTGAACCTCGTATGATGGTTCCTCTTGCTCTTTCATATGACCATCGTGTAATCGATGGTGCTGACGGTGCACGCTTTATTACTGCCGTTAATAAGCACTTATCTGATTTACGTACGTTAATCCTATAATCTTTGTTAAGCAGGTCGGCAGTTATGTCGACCATTTATTTACATTCTATTAACATTTGAATAGACTACAAATCCTATTCGAGTGTTCTTATTTATAGAGGTCGTCATGAGTAAAGAAATTAAAACGCAGGTTGTTGTATTAGGTTCTGGCCCTGCAGGGTATTCTGCAGCATTTCGTGCAGCAGATTTAGGGTTAGAAACTGTTCTAATCGAAAAATACAGCACACTAGGTGGTGTTTGTTTAAACGTAGGTTGTATCCCATCAAAAGCTCTTCTACATGTTTCTAAAGTAATTGAAGAAGCAAAAGCACTATCTGAGCACGGTGTATTATTTGGTGAGCCTTCTACAGATATTGATAAAATCCGTATCTGGAAAGAAAAAGTAGTTTCACAGCTGACTGGTGGCCTTCAAGGCATGGCTAAAATGCGTAAAGTAACAAGTGTTACTGGTATGGGTCGTTTCACTGGTCCAAATACGATTGAAGCAACAGATCTTGATGGCGAAGTAACGACTATTACGTTTGACAATGCGGTTATCGCTGCAGGCTCTCGCCCTATCAAACTGCCATTTATTCCACATGATGACCCACGTGTTTGGGATTCAACAGATGCGCTAGAGCTTAAATCTGTTCCAAAACGTTTACTTGTATTAGGTGGTGGTATCATCGGTCTAGAAATGGGTACAGTGTACAAATCTCTAGGTTCTGATGTTGATGTTGTAGAGTTTGCTGACCAATTAGTGCCAGCTGCCGATAAAGATATCGTGCAAGTTTATACTAAGAAAGTAAAAAATAAATTCAACATCATGCTTGAAACTAAAGTAACTGGCGTTGAAGCTAAAGAAGATGCGTTATACGTTTCTTTTGAAGGTAAAAATGCACCAGCAGAAGCAAAAGCTTATGATGCAGTATTAGTGGCTGTAGGTCGTGTACCAAACGGTTTATCACTAGATGCTGAAAAAGCAGGTATTACAGTAACTGAGCGTGGCTTTATCGAAGTTGATAAGCAAATGCATACTAACGTACCGCATATTCATGCAATCGGTGATATCGTTGGCCAACCAATGCTTGCTCACAAAGGTGTGCATGAAGCGCATGTTGCTGCTGAAGTTATTGCTGGTAAGAAACATTACTTTGATCCTAAAACAATTCCTTCAATCGCGTACACTGAGCCAGAAATGGCTTGGGTTGGCGTAACAGAGAAAGAAGCGAAAGAGCAAGGTCTTAACTACGAAAAATCTGTATTCCCTTGGGCAGCTTCTGGCCGTGCAATTGCATCTGATTGTTCAGATGGTATGACTAAGCTTATCTTTGATAAAGATACTCACCGTATTCTTGGTGGTTCTGTTGTTGGTACTAATGCAGGTGAATTACTGGGTGAAATCGGCTTAGCAATTGAAATGGGTTGTGATGCTGAAGATATCGCATTAACAATTCATGCACATCCAACACTACATGAATCAGTAGGCTTAGCTGCTGAGATTTATGAAGGTTCAATTACTGATTTACCAAATGCAAAAGCGGTAAAACGTAAATAGTTTAACAAACTAATTGTTAATATTAAGGCAGCTCATTGAGCTGCCTTTTTTGTATTCTATTTTTAACTAAATTATTCCCGCTATAAGTTTAGATATAAGCAAGAACAATGCATATCCTCTCAAAGCTTTACATTTCAATATTCAATAAACAATATAATAAACAACAAAATAAAACGATTAAGTATCATTGCGATTAGCTTTTGTTATGATTAATTTAAATTAACCCACTCCTTACTTTTAAGTCTCTTATCAAATATTCACAAGCAGAAGCAATAAATCGATATATAAGCCGTCCAAACCCTTATTATCTTTTTATAAAAGACATTAATGTAATAGTTGATTTTTTAATCATTCATATTGAATAACTAGTTAATTAGTTATGTATGCTACAGAGGCTGGGTACAGAGGAATATACAGTCGAGATGAATAATTCTTCTGTAGATTACTTTTGATAAAAGCGATTTTGATATTTAGTATTGTGTTTTTATAACATAATATTATCAGTTTTAATGCGGCTTGATGGGATATCAATTTAATAACGACTTACCATACTAAATATTAACTTCTATGTATAAATTTGATATTCATGTATGAAAATTGGATCAATTATTTCAAAATAATACGATCTTATGTTTAATGATAAAATGCATATTTATTTAACGAAATAAAAAGTAAAAGTAAAAAGAAAGAAAAAATTGATATTATTAAATGAATTTAATATGCATTTTTTATTGGCATGATAAAAAAACTACTCTATAGTAATGGTTCGTGATGTTAATTTTACAAATTAATGACTGGATAGGAATACGTTTGTGTTTTTATGTTAATTTGATAATATGATTGCGTTTATATATAAGAGATTGCTTAAGCAGTCCGAAAATTAAAATAAAAAATTGCCTATCCACTGGAACTGGCACTTACATTAAAACAAAAATGGGTACTACTATGTTAGAAAAAAGTTTAGTTGTGGGCGAATTCCACATTGATACGAGCCAAAATAGTTTAATTCATGGCAGTCGTAAAGTTTATTTAGGTCCTTTGCGTACTTCTCTTTTACATTTCCTATGTAAAAATGTTAATACAGTTGTTACACGTGAAGATCTTGCTCAACATGTTTGGGGACGTTTAGTTACAGACCATACAATCAACCAACATATCTCTCAGCTACGTAAAAGTGTAGGCACATTGAGTCTTCACGGTTTAAATATCTCTACTATTCCTAAACGTGGCTACATTGCACGTATGGAAGGTTTAACTGTTTCTGAAAATACCGTTTCACCAATGGCACAAGGTGAGATCATTACTAATGCAATTACTAACATGAAAGTGTTAATTGTTGAAGGTTCTGCAGAAGGTCGTATACAGTTAATTGAACAGTTAGAAGCGTTAAATGTTTCTTACGTTGAAGGTGTTGCTACAACACTTGAAGCAGAACGTTCAATCGCACTACAAGATTTTGACTTAATTATTGTTGATGCTTTATTACCTGAATGTTCTGGTATTGAGTTAATTAAATCAATCCGTACAGGTCAAACATCAGCATCAGCTGACATTAGCATCTTAAACTCTCATAACGACGTACAACGTGAGCTATTAGGTTTAAATAGTTTATTAGACGTTCAAGGTTTATTATTAAAACCTTTTGAGTCAAACCGTCTTAAACAAATGCTAATGGTTGCAAGTAAATCAAATGTAGTATTAAAGCCACAAGCAGCTTACGAGTTAGTACCAACGAATGTTGTTGCTGCTGCTGAATTAAAAATGGCCGTTAATTCTTAATTAACGCTCACCATTCATAAAAAGCCTTTACATTTTGTAAGGGCTTTTTTGTTTCTATCTACTTTTATCTATTCCTATCTATTAACTACTTTTAATGACTTGGCAGATTCAATCTTTTTATTTTTTTTTCATTAATGATTCAATTAATCAATCAATCGAAACGTAAACATAATAATATTGTTTGGTATGCACTTTGGTTTATTGATTCCTGCTATTTAAATCTTCTCTATACTAAATTGGTATAATATTAAAACCTGTTTATACTGCTGGCATTAATTAAATAACAGAGATTAAGACAATGGAATTTGACTTTAAAAAAGACTATTTCAGCGATAAGGCAACGGTAAAGTTATCGATGGGACATGAAGCTTTTGGTACTTGGTTAGAGCAAGAAGGTCAAAAAAAAGACTGGGTTGAAGCATTACTGACTGTGATTGCACAGTTACAAAACAAAGAAATTACTGAATATAAATTAATCGGTGATGAGTTTGCTTTAGATTTAAATACCGAAGAAGCGATTATTGTTAATCATAGTTTACATCAATCAGATTCTGATTTAGAAGATGCGAATGACTTAAATTTTTATGACCAAGAGATTCAAGCTGAATGTGGGTTAGAAGACTTTCTTAATTTAATTGAATCATGGTTAGAATTTATTTAATCATAATGACTAACCCCCTAAATAGTATGAAATAGAAGGTTAGTCATGATGATAATATTAAAGCATTAATGACGTAAGACTAATGTTGCCATTCCTAAGAATGAAAATAAGCCAATAACATCAGTAACGGTTGTTAATGCCATACCGCCCGCTAATGCAGGGTCTATCTTATACTTATGCATTAATAGCGGAATACAAACCCCAGCGATCCCTGCTATGGAAAGATTAATAAACATTGCACCTGCAATGATATAACCCACTTGCATATCTCCTTTCCATAATACAACGGCAGTGGCGACTAACACGGCCCAAATCATACCGTTTAATACGCCAATAGCAGCTTCTTTACCAATTAACCAACGCGTATTGCTGCTGCTAATATGGCCAACTGCGATACCTCGAATAACTAAGGCTAATGTTTGATTGCCAGCAATACCGCCCATACTAGGTACAATAGTCATTAATACAGCAAGTGTTGCTACTTGCTCTAAAGTGGCTTCAAACATATTAGAAACAGAGGCGGCAATAAAAGCGGCAATTAAGTTAACTGATAACCATACCGTACGACGCTTAGCGCTGGGTAAAATTGGTGCGAAGGTATCTTCGTCATCATCCATACCTGCCATACCCATCATTGAATGTTCTGCATTCTCTCGAATTATATCAACGACATCATCGATGGTAATACGACCTAATAACTGTTTATTATCATCAATAACAGGTGCTGAAATCCAATCATGTCGCTCAAATAGCTTTGCTATTTCATTTTCTTCCATCAATACTTGTAGTGGTTCAGTGTCATGATTCATCACATCACTGATAATGGAGGTTGGCTCTACCGTTAATAAAGTAGATAAGGAAACATCGCCAAGTAGCTTATTATCAGTGTCAACAACGTATAAAGCATCGGTAGTATCGGGCAATGAACCTTTTAAACGTAAATAGCGTAAAACAACTTCAATCGAGACATCTGGACGGACGGTGACCGTATCGGTATTCATCATTGAACCGGCAGTGTCTTCAGGGAATGCTAAGGCGAGTTCGACTCGTTGCCTGTCTTGGGTGTCCATTTGCTCTAGAACGGCTCTATATACACTATCTGGGATGCCACGTAATACGTAGGCTAAACCATCTGTTTCCATGCCTTCTGTCGCAGCGACTAGGTTGTCTGTTCCCATTAAATTAATGATGCCATCTTTAGCATCTTCATTTAACTCTTCTAGGATTTCACCGTGTTGATCATGGTCTGTTAAATTCCATAATACTTTACGATCGGCAGGAGGGGAGGATTCTAATAGAAAGGCAACATCACAAGCAGGCATTTTATCTAAAATGCTGCGTGCTAATACAAACATACCGTGTTCAAGCGCTTTTTTTACTTCTTGAAGTCGCAGCTGGGTATTATCAACTTTAGTGTTTTCCAGCATACTTGCTCCTAGCGTTATTCTTCTTCTAAAAATTTATTTTCGATGAGCTCAGTGACAGCGAGCATCGCTTCTTGTGCTTGTGTACCTTGTGCTTCTATTTCAATTTCTTGACCAAAACAGGTTTCCAGTACTAATAAGCCAAGTACGCTACCGGCATCTGCTTTTTTTTCATTATGAGTAATAGTGATTTGCGCATCAAAGGCATTGACTAATTCAACTAACTTTATGGTTGCACGTGTATGCAAGCCGAGCTTGTTTTGTATTGTAATTGTTTGCTTAATTTTATCCAACAGGAATTACTCCTTTAAACATTTGTGTTCAATTTGTATTTGGTATTTATGTTTAAAACGTGCCGCTATTTGCTCTGTTATATAAACAGAACGGTGTCTGCCGCCAGTACAACCAATAGCAATGGTCACATAGTTACGGTTGTTTTGTTCTAAATGAGGAAGCCAAGTTAAGAATAGATTTTCGATATTAGTGATGGTTTCTTTGACTAATGGAAAAGCACTTAAATAGTCTTGAATAAGTTTATCTTTACCTGAATATTCTTTTAAGTTTTTTTCCCAATATGGATTCGGTAAAAAACGCACATCAAAAATATAATCAGCATCTTGTGGGTGTATATGTTTAAAACCAAAAGATTGAAAAATAACTAATAAATTACTCTTGGTTGAGCCTTGCAAGTATATTTTTAAATGTTCATTTAAATTATGAACTGACAGGGCGGTTGTATCAATGGAAAAAGCAGAGAGTGCTTGTAATGGCGCTAGCATTTCTTTTTCTAATTCTAACGCTTGAGATAGTGAAAGTTTTTGTTTGGAGAGAGGATGTAAACGACGTGTTTCACTATAACGACGAATTAGTTCGCTAGTGAGCGCATCTATATAGATGATTTCTAATTCGACTTTTTTCTGTAATGATTCAACAAGCTGCTTAATTTCATCAACTTTAGTTGGCATATTACGTATATCTAAGGTAACTGCTACTTTATTATCTTTTGGGTCAACCGTATCAATTAATTGTTCTAATAATTGATACGGAACGCCATCAATACAGTTGTAACCTAAATCTTCAAGTACATGGAGGGCAATTGTTTTTCCTGATCCTGAACGACCACTAATAACAATTAACTTCATATCTACTCCTGTGATTTATGACGTCAGTAATTCAAATAACTCTTGGTTGTTTTGTGCACTACGTAATTGACGTAAAAATTGTTTATCTAATAGTTTTTGGCTTATCTCTGATAAAGCAGAAAGATATTGTTTACAAAGATCTTCTGGTACGAATATAGCAAACAATATATCGACTTTATTACCGTCATATGAATCATAATCAATACCTGTTTCACATTGTAAAAATACAGCGGTTGCAGGTAATTCACTCGATATTTTAACATGTGGGATAGCAATGCCTGACCCAACGCCAGTCGACCCAATTTTCTCTCGTGCAATTAAGCTTTCAAACAATTCTTGCGCATCTAAGTTTAATTCTTTAGCCGCAATAAGGCTGATTTTTTCTAACGCCCCTTTTTTACTCGTGCAAGCTGTTTGGCAGAATACTGAATCTTGATTTAATAAAGTAGATATTTTCATAATATTTAGTTTAACTGTACTTAATGGACGCGCGAGTTTAGCAGGTTAGCATTAAATAACTATAGTTAATCCCAATTTTATTTGCGTTGCTTACTCATTAAAGTAATTGCTTTCGCTGGTTAGAAGGTGGAATACCTAATGATTCTCGGTACTTAGCAATAGTACGTCTTGCTACTTGAATACCTTTTTCTTCCAGTAACTGTGTTATTTTGTTATCACTTAAAGGTTTCGTTGTTAACTCTGCAGCAACCAGTTTTTTAATTAAAGCTCGAATAGCGGTTGATGAGCATTCGCCACCACCATCAGTTGCAACATGACTTGAAAAGAAAAACTTCAACTCATATATGCCACGAGGAGTATGCATAAATTTCTGTGTTGTCACTCGGGAAATTGTTGATTCATGCATTTCTACTTCAAAGGCTACGTCATTTAAAACCATTGGTTTCATCGACTCATCACCATATTCAAAGAAAGCTTGTTGTTGTTGCACAATACAATTAGATACTTTTAATAATGTATCATTACGATTCTCTAGGCTTTTAATAAACCATTTAGCTTCTTGTAGATGGCCTTTAATAAATTGAGAGTCGGTTTTACTTATATTACCTGAACACATATTAGCGTATTGCTGGTTGATCGATAAGTTAGGATCACAGTCTTGATTTAACGATACTCGCCATTGGCCTTGGATCTTTTTAACGTAGACATCTGGGATAATATATTGTGTTTCACTGGTTTCAATGCCATTACCAGGACGAGGCTCTAAGCTTTGGATTAAACGCATTATTTCTGCAAGTTGTGTTTCTTTAAACTTACTTTTACGTGCAAGTGTTCTGTAATCCCTATTACCAAGAAGATCCATGTATTGCTCAAGTATTTGGATCGCTTCATCTCGCCATGGTGTTGTACTTGGTAATTGACGAAGTTGAATTTGTAAACATTCTTGAGTGGTACGAGCAGCAACACCTAGTGGGTCGAAGTGCTGAATACGTTTTAATACGACTTCCACTTCATCTAATTCTAATTCTTCTAAGTCTGTTTGTAAGCTCTCTAGAATACTTTCACAATCAGTCGTCAAATACCCAGATTCATCGATAGAGTCGATAATAGCCATTGCAATGACTTGATCTGTCTCGGTAAAAGGCGTTAATTGCATTTGCCATAATAAATGGTCTTGTAGGGAAGTCGATGACTCTCCTTGATAGACGGTACTTTCTCCATCATACGCAACTGCGCTAGAGGTGGTACCTGTAATCGGTGTCGAATTGTAAGACTCTTCCCACTCTTTTTCTGCGGGTAAGTCATCTGAAAACTCTTGTTGGGAAATAGCTTCTGACGTATCAACTTCACTGCTATCCGCTTCTTTGATTAACTCTTCTGTACCTGTTTGATCATCTTGTTCTAAAAGAGGATTGGAGTCTAATGCGTTTTGAATCTCCTGTTGAAGATCGAGCGTTGATAGCTGCAATAGTTTTATTGCTTGCTGTAATTGAGGGGTCATTGCTAATTGCTGACCCATTTTCAACTGTAAACCCTGTTTCATCAAAACATATCTTCCTGAACGTATGGTTAAGACCTAAAGTTTAAATTCTTCACCTAGATAAACGCGCTTAACATGATCATTAGCTAATATTTCATCTTGGGTGCCCACCGCTATAATTTCACCGTGGCTCACTATATATGAATGCTCACAAACATCTAATGTTTCGCGTACATTATGGTCTGTAATCAAAACGCCTAGACCACGATCACGTAACTGCTGAATAATATTTTTTATATCAATAACAGATATAGGGTCAACCCCTGCAAAAGGCTCATCGAGTAAAATAAATTTTGGTTCTGTAGCTAAAGCGCGTGCAATTTCAACGCGTCGTCTCTCTCCACCAGATAAACTCATCCCTTTGCTATTACGGATGTGTGTGATGTGGAACTCTTCTAATAAAGTATTAAGTTTCTCATCTCGTTGTGGTTGCGTTAACTCTTTACGGGTTTGTAAAATCCCCATAATATTTTCTGTTACGGTTAAACGACGAAAGATAGAGGCTTCTTGTGGTAAATAGCCAATGCCTTTTTGTGCTCGAATGTGCATTGGATCGCTAGAGATATCTTCATCATCAATCACAATGCTGCCATGGTCTTGTTTAACGAGACCAACAACCATATAAAAAGAAGTTGTTTTTCCTGCGCCATTTGGCCCTAATAAGCCGACGATTTCGCCGGTTTTTACTGTTAGACCAACGCCATTTACAACGGTACGACCTTTATAGCTTTTAACTAATCCTGTAGCTCGTAGTTCAGCCATATTTATTTTTCTCCAGTTGTTTTCGGAGTCGATGACTTAGTCGAATTTGTACTTTTGTCTTTTTCAAATTGAGCGGGTAAAAAGACCGTTTGTACACGTTCTTTTTTATTTTGATCGGTAGTGACGTTCAGTTCTTGGCTTTCTAAGAAATACACTATTTCTCCGCCATTTACATGGCTATCTAATTGCTTTACCTGTGCACTTTTAGATAATGTTATTTTACCTTTTGCTACGTCATAACTTATGTTTTTTGCTTGGGCATCTAGTGGCTTGCCATCATCTTGAGTTTGATGGAAGGTCGCTACATTACCTTCTGCAATCATCATTTCATGATTTGGTTTAGCACCACGAATGACGGTTAGCTTATCTGCCGTAATTTTAATAGAGCCTTGAGTTAATAAAACCTCATCAGTAAAAATGACTGTATTGGTTTTCAAACTTGCATGTTGTTTTATAGACGAAACATGAATAGGTTGATTGAAGTCTGACTCTAATGCAGAAGCATTTACATTAAACAGCGAAATAGTAAGTAAAACTGTTAATTTATTTAGATTCATTAAGGTATACCGCTTTTATATTAGAATTAAGTTTCATTTCTTCTGTGACCATCGATGCCCATAACCCAACACCTTCTTGTTTAACTTGTGGTCCTATCCATGTGACTTTTTGGTCGCTGCTAATTTCTTTACTATCCAACTGCACAGTCGCTTGTGCTGTAGACATTGTCTGTACTAATTGATCTTTACTCAGGTTCTCAACTAAAACATCACCAGATAATAGTAAGTTATATTTTTCTGTCAATGTGCCTTCTGTACTGGTTAATTGCCATGTGGTGACAACCTCTGATTCTTTGTTTTTGATATAAACAATTACTTTAGGGTGTTCAAGCAAAGTCGTGTCAGTTTCAGGATAATTTGTCATTTTCTCGGCAAAAACACGGTAATCATTAAAGCCAAATTCATCATAATGGTTGCTTTGTACATCATCTGCAATGTAACTAGGATGGTGATCAGGAAGAGATGGGAGTTCTACATCTGGCTTTACATATACCCATACCATAAACGCAACTAATAGCGCTATGAAAGGAATGCTCTTACGTTTATTCATTTATTCACTTTTACCTTGGGTCATTGAAAGTTGTCCATGGCATTGTAAAAATAAGTCACACATTTCACGTACTGCTCCAAACCCACCTTTAACCGTTGTTACTAGGTCTGCTTTCTGTAAAACCAAAGGATGCGCATCATTAACGGCTATCCCTAAACCTGAATGTAACATAACAGGTAGATCTACGACATCATCACCTATGTAAGCTGTTTGTTCAGGTGTTAAGTTTAATTTTTCTAATAATGACTTATAAACACTTAATTTATCATCTTTACCTTGGTAAATATGTTTAACACCTAATGCCGTCATTCTGTTTTCAACTATATTAGATTGTCGACCAGTTATTATAGCGACTTCTATGCCTTGTTGCATGATGGCTTTAAGGCCAAATCCATCTTTAGTATGAAACGCCTTTAGTTCTTCACCATCATTACCTAAGTAAATCCGACCATCAGAAAACACACCATCAACATCACAAATAAAGAGTTTTATTTTTTGTGCTTGCTCAAAAATATTACTGCTGACTTTTCCATAAGGTGTATCAATCATTTATTGACTCTTTTTAAGATGCTAGTGATTTATTATGAAAATATCAAAGTACACACATTAAGGCGAGCATTGTTTATTTCAAAATCAAAATATGTGCCAATCATAACAAGACTACTTACCATTAAATAGATTAAACCGTATTAATGTCGTTATTAATGTCATAATTATCGAAACTATCGTAAAGATAGCTTGTCAGAAAAAGGCCATAAGTAACATTTGGTACTTTCTAAATTTAGCTTATTTACCTTTTTATAGGTAAAATTCAATTTAAATTACTATTTTACTACGATTTAGTCCGATTATTAATTGCCTTTCATGGTGGAGTTATTAGACTGAGCGTTCTTTTTCTTAGAGAAAAATGTATTTATGCCAACACAACACATTGTAATTAATCAACTTAGCTTCACGCGCCAACAAAAGAAAATTTTTGATAAGCTCGATATGCAATTTGAGCAAGGTAAAATAACTGCTGTGCTTGGACCAAGTGGCATTGGTAAAACAACCTTATTAAAATTGATTGGTGGTCAAATACCTGTTGATAGTGGAGAAGTTATCTTCAATGGTACTTCAATCCATGCTTGTTCTGAAAAAGAACTTTATCAAGCACGTAAAAAAATGGGGATGCTATTTCAAAGTGGTGCGCTATTTAATGATTTAAGTGTATTTGAAAATGTTGCTTTCCCTTTACGTGAACATACACATTTAGACGAGAAGCTGTTATCAACGTTAGTATTGATGAAACTTAATGCCGTCGGTTTACGTGGTGCAAAAGATTTATTTCCATCTCAATTGTCGGGAGGAATGGCTAGACGTGTTGCGCTAGCTCGTGCGATTGCTTTAGATCCTGAGGTCATTATGTATGACGAACCTTTTACAGGACAAGATCCTATATCAATGAATGTTTTGTTAAAGCTAGTTAAACAACTCAACGATACATTAGGTTTAACGTCTATTATCGTATCGCATGATGTTAATGAGGTTTTATCGATTGCAGATAACGTTTACGTTTTTGCCGATAAACAAATTATTGCTGAAGGCACTGTTGATGAAGTGTTAGCACAAAAAGATAATGCATTATTACAACAATTTTTAGCAGGTGCTGTTCAAGGGCCGGTGCCATTTCATATGCCTGCTAATGATTACCAAGCTGATTTAGAAGAGGTAAACCGATAATGCGTCAATACCTTACACAAGTATTACAAAATATTGGCGCTTATACTTTGCAATCTATACAAAGTATTGGGCAGTCAACAACGATGTTTTACCGTACTTTATTTGCGAAGCCACATCCCAAACTATTTCAGTTATGTATTGCACAAGTTTATCAATTAGGGATTTTATCATTACCTATTATCATTACGGCTGGTCTTTTTATCGGCATGGTGCTGAGCTTACAAGGCTATTATGTTTTGGTAGACTACGCCGCCGAAGAAAGCTTAGGCAGTATGGTTGCTTTATCTCTATTGCGTGAACTTGGGCCGGTCGTTGCAGCCTTACTCTTTGCAGGACGAGCCGGCTCGGCATTAACTGCTGAAATAGGGCTAATGCAAAGTACAGAACAAATTGCCAGTATGGAAATGATGGCGGTTTCTCCCTTAAAACGAGTTATCGCGCCTCGTTTGATTGCAGGTATTCTCACTTTACCGCTATTAACCTTAATATTTAATTTAGTGGCTATCTGGGGAGGATTTTTGGTTGGTGTGAGTTGGATGGGAATCGATGGTGGTTCTTTTTGGTCTGTTATGGAAGGCAGTGTTCATTTCGTTCCAGATGTTGTCAATGGTATGATCAAAAGTCTTATCTTTGCTTTTATTGTTACTTGGGTTGCTCTATACAATGGTTTTCATGTGATTCCTAATGCACAAGGGATCAGCAGAGCAACGACTAAAACCGTGGTACTAGCTTCGTTACTTGTTTTGGCGATGGACTTTTTACTGACTGTTATTATGTTTGGAGGCTAACATGCCACAAAAAAAATTAGAAATTTGGGTTGGGTTATTTGTTGTTGCAGCAATCGCCTCTTTTATTGTTTTAGCGTTTAGTGTTGCAGGGTTATCTTTTAAAGGTGAAGGAAGCAGTTATACGTTACAAGCTAACTTTAGTAACATCGGAGGCTTAAAACCAAGAGCTCCTGTGAAATTAGGCGGTGTGGTGGTTGGCCGTGTTGAATCTATTTCTTTAGATACTAAAACTTATACACCTTTAGTCACGCTCTCTATGTTTGAAAAACAAGGCTTTTACCCTGAAACATCTTCTCTCGCCATTTTGACCTCAGGGTTATTAGGTGAGCAATATGTTGGTATTAAACCTGGTTTTATTCTTGATGATACAGAAATGTTAGGTAATGGCGATATGATCGAAGATACTAAATCTGCATTAGTACTTGAAGATCTAATCGGACAATTTATTTATTCTATTAATAAGGACGACTAATGCGCTTATTTATTTATGTTTTTGCTTTTTTGTACTCTCTTTCATTTTCATTGATGGCAGTTGAAAATGACTTAACTGATCCTAATAAAGTTTTACATACCTTATCGACTAACACGTTTGAACGTTTAAGCAGTGAAAAAAACAAGTTAGCGGAAGAGCCTGAATACATTAAAGTGATCATTAATGAGGAGCTTATTCCTTATTTTGATTATAAATATGCGGCTTATAGTGTAGTTGGTGCAAACTTAAGAGAAACAACCTCTGAGCAGCGCGATAACTTTGTTGAAGCATTTCGTACTTATCTAATTAATGCTTATGGTCATATATTGATTAAATACGATCAACAAACGCTCACAATACTGGATAATAATAATTTTAAGGGTAAGAAAATTGTTAGTGTTCCTGTTAGAATGCGCGACAATAATGGGCAAATCACCCAGTTAGATTTTAAATTACGCAAAAATAAAAAGACAGGTGAATGGAAAGTGTTTGATGTGATTGCAGAAGGTGTGAGCATGTTAGATACCAAACGTTCGGAGTTTGGTTCATTAATTCAGAAAAAAGGAATTGATGAAGTGATTAAATTATTGCTGCAAAAAAATGATGAGTTTACATCATGAGTAACAGTATGTTGCTTGAACGAGATTTATTGCTCGCTAATTTAAGCGAGCAAACTTATCCCGCCGTAAATACTTACCAAGCAATTAAAAACTTAGATTTATCGCAATTAAATAATGTCGACTCTGCGGGAGTAGCCTATTTAGTGCAGGTTAAAGCACAATATCCCGCTTTAAAGTTAGTTAATGCTTCAAAGAAACTTTGCGTATTAGCTGAACTTTATGGTGTAGAAATTTTTTTTGAAAAATAATGGTTTATTATGAATACTGAAATAATTAAAGAAAAATTAGAACAAGCCCTAACATTGGACGTTTGTATTGTTAAAGGTGAAGGTAGCACTTTTCAAGTTATTGTTGTAAGTGATATGTTTATTGAAATGAGCCGCGTTAAAAAACAGCAAACTATCTATGCGATTTTAGCTGATGATATTGCAACTAATGCAATACATGCACTAACAATCAAAGCATTGACACCAGATGAGTGGCAAAAACAAAAACATTTTATTTAGTAAGTTTATAGGGATTTTCATGGGTCAATTTATTATTCAAGGTGGCTGCCAATTAAATGGCGAGGTTACTATTTCTGGTGCAAAGAATGCGGCATTACCAATTTTATTTGCCACTTTGTTATCAGAGGGCGATATTAACTTAAGTAATGTACCGCTTTTAAAAGATATATCTACAACGCTTGAGCTTCTAAAAGAGCTAGGTGCAACTGCTAGTCAAGATCAACACACTGTTCATATTAATGCAAAAGACGTTAAAAACTATACTGCTTCTTATGAATTAGTGAGAAGTATGCGAGCTTCAATTTTAGCGTTAGGTCCTTTAGTTGCACGTTTTGGTGAAGCAGATATCTCATTACCTGGCGGTTGTGCGATCGGTGCTCGCCCTGTGAATTTACATATTCACGGTCTAGAGCAAATGGGCGCTACGATTAAAGTAGAAGACGGCTTTATTAAAGCTCGTGTTGACGGTCGTTTAAAAGGTTGTCATCTATACATGGACCTTGTGAGTGTTACTGGTACAGGTAATTTAATGATGGCTGCATCACTTGCGGAAGGCATTACAACCATTGAGAATGCTGCTAAAGAACCTGAAATTGTCGATCTTGCTAACTTTATTAATGGTATGGGCGGTAAAATTACTGGTGCGGGCACTGACACTATCGTTATTGAAGGTGTTGAAAAGCTAGGTGACTGTGCTTATCAAGTACAACCTGACCGCATCGAAACAGGTACTTTCTTAGTAGCTGGCGTTGTCAGTGGGGGTAAAGTACGTTGTGTTAAAACTGATCCACTACTATTGACTGCTGTATTATCTAAATTAGAAGAAGCTGGCGCATTAGTGACTACTGGTGATGATTGGATTGAAGTCGATATGACTGGCCGTACTTTAAAGTCAGTTAATATTACAACAGCACCACATCCTGCTTTCCCTACCGATATGCAAGCACAATTTACTTTGCTTAATACTGTTGCTCCAGGTACTGGTCGTATTAAAGAGAATATCTTTGAAAATCGCTTTATGCATGTCCCTGAATTAATCCGTATGGGCGCTAACATCGAGTTAGATGGTAACTTAGCTATTTGTGGTGATAACGATAAACTAAGTGGCGCAACGGTCATGGCGACTGATTTACGTGCTTCTGCA
This sequence comes from uncultured Psychromonas sp., assembly GCF_947489755.1. Classification (GTDB taxonomy): domain Bacteria; phylum Pseudomonadota; class Gammaproteobacteria; order Enterobacterales; family Psychromonadaceae; genus Psychromonas. Next base: position 103,559 of record NZ_CANLFB010000005.1, on the reverse strand, counting down.
AGTTTAGTGATTGCTGGTTTAATCGCACAGGGCGAAACGACAGTTGATGAGATTTATCATATCGACCGTGGTTATGAAGCGATTGAAGATAAACTTATTCCACTTGGTGCTAAAATGCGCCGCGTAGAATCTTAGTTTTAAAAACTTTACTGAATAGATATATCTATTCTATAAATAAAAAGAAAGCTTCGGCTTTCTTTTTTTATATCTAAAATTCAAAGATATCATCTTTATAGAAGGGGTGATAAAAGCAGAGTTATATGAATAGAAACAAGAAGATAAACAGAAAAACGATTAAAAATGTAGGTTAAATTACATGTTGTTTTTTAGTGAAAAGAGTCATTTTTTTGCTCTACCTCACTTTTATGTTGGGATTTTTACTATTGATAGTAGTGCATGAACCATTTTTATTGTTGTAACTCACCAATTTCTACATCAAGTATTTGTTCTTTACCTTGTCTTAATATAGTGATTTTTGTATTGGTTCCAGGTTTTATTTTGGCTATTTTATCCATTGTGACAATAAGATTAATAGCATCTTTGTCGTCAATTTTTAAAATAATGTCATTTTTCTGCATACCCGATCTGTGTGCTGGCCCGCCATCGGTTATTTTTTTAACAATAATACTATTTTTAGCTTCTAAGCCCCATAAGCGAGCGACTAAAGGATCTAGGTTTTCAGCTTCAATGCCTAATGAACCACGAATAACACGACCATTTTTGATGATACTTTTCATTACATGAGAGACTAAACGATAAGGGATAGCAAAACTGATACCATAAGTAACGTTACTGGTGCCTGTGTAGAACTCTGATGTGTTAATGCCCACTAACTCTCCTCGACTGTTAATCAAAGCCCCGCCTGAGTTACCTTCATTAATCGCTGCATCGGTTTGAATAAAGTCTTGGCGACCAGTACTACTCATACCACTTCGACCTAATGCACTGATCACTCCTTGAGTAATTGTTTGACCAAGGTTATAAGGGTTACCTATCGCTAAAACCGCATCCCCTATTTCAGGAGAGTAATCAGGATTTTGTGGCATAACGGGGAGATCTTCACCGTCAACTTGTAAGACGGCTAGGTCAGTAATAGTATCACTACCGATAATAGTGGCTGTAAATAAGCGCCCATCTTGTAAAGCAATTAGAATTTGATCTGCTTTAGCAATAACATGATAGTTGGTTAAAATGTAGCCTTTAGCATCAAGAATAATGCCTGAGCCTAAGCCTGTAGGCTGTAGTTGTTGTTTATTACCGACACTAGAATCAATGTATTGCTGAGAATATATGTTAACGACGGAAGGTGCTGATTTTTTGACAGCATCAGAGTAGCTAATAACCTCTGGTTGATAACTGCTGTTATTGCTTACACTTTTAAATATTATTGGGCTGTAGATAATTATTCCAGCAAGGAATAATCCACCGAGAATAGGTTTTATTAAATAGTTTGAGTAATGCTTCAGCTTCATATATTTTTATTGATACGCAATAGATACAAAAAATTGAAGTTCAGTATATAGAAAAGTAACGGTTGGCGGAAAATTACTTTCTATTTAATTAACATAGCGCAAAAAAAAACATCGCTCTAAAGCGATGTTTTTAAATATAAAAAACAATAAACAATAAACAATAAATAATAAACTTATTGTCACTTATTTAGTCTGGTTTTAAGAGATAACGTGTACAGAAGAGGTATTAGTTGTACCTGAATCTACTAATGCACCTGTTACCATTACTACTTTATCGCCAGCAACCACTAAGCCTTGTTCTTTTGCGATATCCATACCTAGTTTGTAGAAGTCTTCCATTGAAGTTTGTTGTTCTACTACTTTAGCTGAAACACCTTTAGTTAACGCTAATTGTTGGCGTGTTTTAGGATTGCTCGTTAATGCTAGGATAGGCATTGATGGGAAGTACTTACGAAGTGAACGAGCTGATTTACCAGCACCTGTTGCAACGATAAGTAGTTTAGCACCTAATTGCTCAGCATTTTTTACTGCTCCGCTACATACTGCTTCTGTAATGCGAAGGTCAGCTTCTTTCTCATCAGTTACTGAGTGTAGAACACTGTCTGTACGCGCACAGATAGAAGCCATGATTTCAACTGCTTCAGCAGGGTATTTACCTTTAGCTGATTCACCTGACAGCATTACTGCATCAGTACCGTCGATGATAGCATTTGCAACATCACCCGCTTCAGCACGAGTTGGACGAGGGTTTTTGATCATAGAGTCAAGCATTTGTGTTGCTGTAATAACAGGCTTACGCGCTTTGTTTGCTTTTTCAATCATCATTTTCTGTGCAAAGATTACTTCTTCAACAGGAATTTCAACACCTAAGTCACCACGAGCAACCATGATAGCGTCAGAAACCGCTAGGATTTCATCGAAGTTATCAACACCTTCTTGGTTTTCAATTTTAGAGATGATTTGAATCTTTTCGCCGCCGTTTGCTTTTAATAGCTCGCGAATTTCTAGTACGTCTTCTTTCTTACGAATAAATGACGCTGCAATGAAATCTACATCTTGCTCACAACCAAAGATTAAATCGCCTTTATCTTTTTTAGACAAAGCGGGTAGTTGAACTTTAACACCTGGTAGATTAACACCTTTGTTTTCGCCTAATTCACCGGTGTTCATTACAGTACAAACAACGTTTGTATCTGTGATGCTTTTAACTGTCATTTCGATTAGACCATCGTCTAATAATACAGTGTTACCAACCACTAGGTCTTTTGTTAGGTTTTCGTAAGTTACTGCAACGATGGTGTTATCACCAACGATTGTTTGGTCAGTAGAAAGTGTGAATTCTTGACCTGCAGTTAATAATACATCGTCACCGTTTTCTAGCTTAACAGTACGGATTTCTGGACCTTTAGTATCTAATAGTACTGCAACATTTTTGCCTGTTTCTTCACATACTTCGCGGATACGTGTGATACGTGTTCCATGTTCAACGAAGTCACCATGTGAAAAGTTAAGACGCATTACATTCATGCCGTTCTCAACTAGTTTTGCTAACATTTCTTTAGATTCTGATTTTGGGCCTATCGTACATACTATTTTAGTTTTTCTCACCGTCTTTTCTCCAAGAGTGATTGTGCTTTTTTACTTACTTTTACTTACAAGTTTTATTGAAACTGTTATTTTTATAATTTATGTTGTGTATTTTACAAGAAATTATCGAATAAAAAATTATTTATAATCAATAAAGGCTTATTAAGCGCATATTTCTGTAAATTTATTACATTTTTTTGTGATCTCAGTCTAATATTATATAGATTGGTCGGTTATTACGCATGATATTCAAGGCTCTCATGTTTTTAGCTTTCTTAAGTTCAGCTATAAGTTGCTGTTGATTCGTCACTTTAGTGCGGTTTACTGCAATGATCACATCACCTTTAACGATACCTAAACGATCGGCGTCTGAATTTCTTTCAACTTGCGCGACATTAATACCTGGAATAAGTTGTCCTTTTTCTGCGTCTTTTAATATAGCTCCTTCAAATATAATAGTAGGGGACTTAGTCGTTGTTGTTAATGACGTTGAACCTTTACCTCCTAAAATAACGGTGATTGTTTTTTCTTGATCGTCTTGCATGACATTTAGTATTACTTTTTTTCCCGCACTTAACGTACCTATTTTAGCTCGTAATGCAGCAAACGATCTAATATTAGTTCCGTTAACTGAAGTGATTACATCGCCTGCTTTTAATCCTGCTTTATCTGCTGCTGAGTTTGGCGTTACTTGATAAATAAATGCACCATGATTGATGTCTAATTCAAAGCTTTTTGCTAATTCTGGTGTTACTTCTCCACCTTTGATACCAAGTATGCCACGACGAATTTCACCAAACTCTGAAAGTTGTTGAGCTAGATTTTTTACCATGTTAGCTGGAATCGCAAACGCGATACCAATGTTACCTCCATTAGGTCCTAAAATAGCGGTATTAATGCCAATAAGCTCTCCCTTCAAGTTTAATAGTGCACCACCGGAGTTACCGCTATTAATAGCAGCATCGGTTTGGATATAGTTTTCTAAGTTTTGTAGGTTAAGTCCGCTACGGCCAAGTGCGCTGACAATACCGGAAGTGACGGTCTGACCTAAACCAAATGGATTTCCTATGGCAATAGTAAAGTCGCCCACTTGTAATTTGTCGGAGTCAGCAAATGTGATTGCGACCAAAGGGGTCTTACTTTTTATTTGTAGCAATGCAACGTCACTTTGTGGATCTTGTCCCACTACGGTGGCTTCATGTTGACGTCCAGAAATAAGAGTAATGATGATTTTATCTGCATGTTCGATAACATGATAATTAGTGATGATGAAACCTTTTTGCGCATTGATGATAACGCCTGAACCTAATCCTGAAAAAGGTTGGGGGCGAGGTTTAGATTGCGCAGAGGCATTAGGTCTAAAGAAATCTAATAAGTCTTTTGAATCTTGAGGGGAGGTTTTATTCCCGCCTGAAACAGTAATATCAACGACTGCAGGGCTTACCTTTTTTATCAGAGGAGCGAGGCTAGGTAAATTATTACCGTCGATTGCAGTCGGTAAGGCTGCGCTAACATTAATGTTAATTAATAGTAAAATTGAAAACAGCAAGGTTTGTATAAAACCACTCATTTTGATTCCTTATTCGTTTTTACTGAACTTTTTGATGATTGATTCGTAATTATCTATCAGAATAACCTGCTATATAATAATAGTTAAATTTGTTTGAGATGTTTATTTCTCGTCTTTTTCGCGAGATATGCCTCAAAACTTATTTAACATTTTAAATGTCTCTGTATAAAGTACTTCAAAATATGTTATATAAAGGTTAATTTACTGATTTATTAAGACATTAATGTGACACCACTTTCTTTATATCAAGCAGACCTATTAAAACCCAATTTCTTTGCTGACGACGCACAGTTGCAAGCAATTACCATGCTACAACGATTATATGATGAATTGTTAGAAAATCAGACTAAACCAGAGCCAAAAAGTTCTTTATTCCAGCGTTTGTTCAGTTCTGTTCCTAAAGCTAAAAATAATATTAAAGGCCTTTATTTTTATGGTGGTGTTGGACGAGGTAAAACTTATCTTGTTGATTTATTCTTTCATAGTATTCAAGGTAAACGTAAACAGCGTCTGCACTTTCATCACTTTATGTTGCAAGTGCATAAAAAATTAACCTTATTACAAGGGCAAGTCGACCCTTTGAAAGAAATCGCGAAGCAATTTGCCAGTGAAACTGACATCATTTGTTTCGATGAGTTTTTTGTTGAAGATATTACCGATGCGATGATTTTAGCTGGCATGTTTGAAGCTTTATTTGCCGAGGGAGTTGTATTAGTTGCAACGTCTAATATTCACCCTGATCATCTATATAGAAATGGTTTGCAAAGAGCTCGATTTTTACCTGCCATCGATCTTATTAACAAACATTGTGAAATCTTTAACTTAGACGGCGGTAAAGATTATCGTTTAGGTCGTTTAATTGACGCTGAAATTTATCACTATCCTCTTGATCAAGAAGCTGCATTACAGATTAAAAATAGTTTTGAAACTTTTTCCTCTGGTGATAAAGAGTACAATCACACCATTACCATTAATGATAGACCTCTCAATATTATTGCCAATAGCTGCGATACACTTAGTATAGAATTTAGTGAATTGTGTGATGGGCCTCGTAGCGTTCATGACTATATTGAATTAGCCATCTTATATCGCACTGTATTAGTGTCTAACATTCCCCAAATGACAGAACAGCATAATGATTTAAGTAGACGCTTTATTGCGATGGTCGATGAATTTTACGATCGTAACGTAGTGCTTATTATATCTGCTGAAGTCAGCGTATTAGAACTTTATAAAGGCACTCGTCTTGCCTTTGAATTCCAACGTTGTGTTTCTCGTTTGTTAGAAATGCAAAGTAAAGCTTATTTAAGTAAGGCACATCACCTCGATATATAATAACCTCCCATCGTTTATTACTTTACTAATGAAGCAAGTGATTAGATAAGTAATGATGTAGGCAAATAAGTAAATATCGCTGATTGTTAACAACTATTAACGAACTGTGAGAAACTTGTTCATAAAGTTGTAATAAACAGGTGATCTCTGGCTCAATTTTCTATATAATCTGGCCGCCCACGTTATCCACCTCCCCAATTGTTATGGTGGATCTGTTTACGCTAGACGTATTCGAAGGGATACGGAAAGGCGAAAAATACATTTTTGGCTGCAATTTATGTAGTCATATTTTTTTTAAATCATTAATTTGGGTATAACTTAATGAAAACTTTTGTTGCAAAACCAGCTGAAGTAAAACGCGACTGGTTCGTAGTTGACGCTGAAGGTAAAACACTAGGTCGTTTAGCTACTGAAATCGCTTTACGTTTACGCGGTAAACATAAAGCTGAATACACTCCTCATGTTGATACTGGCGATTACATCATCGTTATCAATGCTGAGAAAGTTACTGTAACTGGTAACAAAGCTAAAGGTAAAATTTACTACCACCACACAGGTTTCATCGGTGGCATTAAAGCAATTAGCTTTGAAGACTTGATCGTACGTGCTCCTGAGCGTGTTATTGAAAAAGCTGTAAATGGTATGCTGCCACGTGGTCCTCTAGGCCGCGCAATGTACCGTAAATTGAAAGTTTATGCTGGTACTGAGCATCAACATTCTGCACAGCAACCACAAGTTTTAGACATCTAATAGGAATATAAAACAATGGCAAATCAATACTACGGCACAGGTCGTCGCAAAAGCTCTACAGCTCGTGTGTTTATGAAAGCAGGTAGTGGTCAAATCACTATCAACAAACGTAACCTAGATGAATACTTCGGTCGTGAAACTGCATGTATGGTTGTTCGTCAACCATTAGTGTTAGTAGACTCTGCTGAAAAATTCGACCTAAACATCACTGTTAAAGGTGGTGGTACAACTGGTCAATCTGGCGCAATCCGTTTAGGTATCACTCGTGCATTAATGCAGTTTGATGAGACACTACGTTCTGAATTACGTGGTGCAGGCTTCGTAACACGTGATGCTCGTAAAGTTGAGCGTAAGAAAGTCGGTTTACATAAAGCACGTAAACGTCCACAGTTCTCTAAACGTTAATTTCGTTTTTACGAATTGCAAAAAAGCCCAGTTTATACTGGGCTTTTTTTTACTTGTTTTTTAGTGGATCGCGCTTTAAAGTTAATCAATTAATAATAATAGGAGAAGGTCATGCTAAATAAGACCATGGTTGAAAAGTTGAACGAACAAATTAATTTAGAGTTTTACTCTTCAAACTTGTATTTACAAATGAGCGCTTGGTGTGAAGACAAAGGCTATGAAGGTGCTGCGACTATGTTACGTAAGCATGCTACAGAAGAAATGGAGCATATGAATCGCTTATTTACTTATGTTAGTGAAACGGGTGCCTTACCTATTTTAGGTTCAATTGAAGCTCCACCAGTTGACTTTGAGTCATTAAAAGATGTATTTGAAGCAACTTATGAACATGAATGTTTAATTACTAAAGAAATTAATGAATTAACCCATGTTGCATTCACAACGCATGATTATTCTACTTTTAACTTTTTACAGTGGTATGTCGCAGAGCAACATGAAGAAGAGAAGCTATTTAAAGGTATTTTAGATAAAATCTCTTTAGTGGGTGAAGATGGTAAAGCGCTATATTGGATTGATAAAGATCTTGCTGAAATTGCAAAAACAGGTTCAACATCTATTATGGACGCCGCTGTTTAAACCTTCAATGTTGAGCTGTCTTTTTGATGCAAAGCAGTTCTAATGAGAGCATGGTCAACTAAGCCATGCTTTTTTCGTATTTCCCCGTCAAAAGTAATGGTAATGGCTTGTAAATGAGGGGCGATTTCTTTAAAATTCAGCCAGTTTTTATGTACATTCGTAATTCATGTTTCAACGGATTGATGTAAACCCCCCAGTTTTATATTTTTTGAACTGCTTTTTTAGTAGCTCACAATGGAGATGGTTAAATGAGCAATGTGCCTGTTAATTCTGGTCGTCGCAAGTTTCTAACACTAACAACGGGAGTTGTTGGTGCTGTAGGGGCTGCCGCAGTAGCAGTACCTTTTGTGAAATCTTGGAGTCCAAGTGAAAAAGCTAAAGCTGCTGGTGCGCCAGTTAGCGTGGATATTAGCAAAATTCAGCCAGGTCAATTAATTCGTGTTGAATGGCGAGGCAAACCGGTATGGGTTGTTTCCCGAACACAAAAAGTAATTGAAGAACTCGCGACATTAGATAGTAAATTACGTGACCCTGAATCGAAAGAACCCCAACAACCTGAATATGCGACTAATGCAGGTCGTTCTTTAAAACCTGATTTATTTCTTGCTGTAGGTATCTGTACTCATTTAGGTTGTTCACCAACTTATTTACCTGATTCATTTAATGAGCAAGTTGAAGGCGTCGAATCTGGATTCTTCTGCCCATGTCACGGTTCAAAGTTTGATATGGCAGGGCGTGTATTCCAAAACGTACCTGCACCATTAAATTTAGTGATACCTCCACATTATTATGTGGATGAGACAAATATCCTCATTGGCGTAGACAAAGGAGATGCCTAATGCTTAAAAAATTAGTGATGGGCGGCATCGATTGGATCGATACTCGTATCCCAATGACGGAAACGTGGAATAAACATCTTGCACAATACCCGACTCCCGTTAACTTTAACTTTTGGTACTTTTTTGGTTCTTTAGCAATGTTAGTGCTAGTTAACCAATTATTAACTGGTATCTGGTTAACAATGCATTACAACCCATCTGCAGCAGGCGCATTTGCTTCTGTAGAGTACATCATGCGTGATGTTCCTTATGGTTGGTTATTACGTTACATGCATTCTACCGGGGCTTCAGCATTCTTTGTCGTTGTATACTTGCATATGTTCCGCGGCTTAATTTACGGTTCATACCAAAAGCCACGTGAGCTTATTTGGATCTTCGGTATGTTGATCTTCTTAGTGCTAATGGCCGAAGCATTCATGGGATATTTACTACCTTGGGGACAAATGTCTTTCTGGGGAGCACAAGTAATTATCTCACTATTTGGTGCGATTCCAATTATTGGTGATGACTTAACACTATGGATACGTGGTGATTATGTTATCTCTGGTGCAACACTTAACCGTTTCTTTGCATTACATGTTGTGGCGTTGCCATTAGCATTAGTTGCTTTGGTATTTTTACATATTGTTGCTTTACACGAAGTCGGTTCTAATAATCCAGATGGTGTAGAGATTAAACGTAAAAAAGGTTCTGCGACTGAAGAGGAAAAAGGTCAATTTACTTTCCATAAACAATACAGTGGTAAGAAAGATATTGTCGATGCTATTCCTTTCCATCCGTACTTTACGGTGAAAGATATCATGGGTGTATCGTTCTTCTTAATTTGTTTTTGTGCGGTTCTTTTCTTTATTCCTGAAGGTGGCGGTTATTTACTTGAAGCGCCTAACTTTGAAGCTGCAAATGGCTTGAAAACACCAGATCACATTGCGCCAGTTTGGTATTACACACCTTACTATGCAATTCTACGTGCAATTCCAGATAAACTTATTGGTGTTGTGTTCTTTGGTGGGTCTATTGCAATCTTGTTCTTATTACCTTGGTTAGACCGTTGTAAGGTTAAATCAATTCGTTACCGTAGTTGGAAGCATAAGCTAAATATTACACAATTTATTATTTGTTTCATCGTGTTGGGTGTATTAGGTACGCTAGTTGCGACGCCTTTATATACATTGATTGCTCAGATAGCATCTGTCGGATACTTTGGTTTCTTTATTGCCCTGTTTATTTACAGTAAAAATGAGAAGACTAAGCCACTACCAACGAGGTTGACACACTAATGAAAAAATTATTGATAGCCTTAGTGGCAATTATACCGAGCCTTGTTTTTGCAGCAGGCGGTGGTGTTCCTTTAGATAAAGCAAATTATGACTTGACTGATAAAGCATCATTACAAAATGGCGCTAAATTATTCATGAACTACTGCTCTGCTTGTCACTCTACTGCACATCAACGTTACCAACGTGTTGCAACTGATTTAGGAATACCTGACCAGATGATGCGTGATAGCTTGATCTTCACAGATAGCAAGATTGGTGAGCTAATGATTAACAGTATGGATAAAAAAGATGCTGCTAAGTGGTTTGGTAATCCTCCATTAGATTTAACGTTAGAAGCCCGTTTACGTGGACCTGACTGGATATATACTTACTTACGTTCTTTCTATAAAGACCCTAATCGCCCATTTGGCGTGAATAATGTTGTCTTTAAAGATGTGGGTATGCCGCATGTATTAGAAGAGTTACAAGGCATTCCTACTGCTATTACGGAAACTCATGTTGATGAGCAAGGTGTCGAACATCTTACGGTTGTCGGACTTGAAAGTAGTGGTACAGGTGAGATGTCATCCGATGAGTATGACGAAGCGGTACTAGATCTGGTAAACTTCCTAGTCTATTCAGGAGAGCCGAACAAACTTGAACGTCAAAGCTTAGGTTTTTGGGTAATCGGTTTCTTAATAATCTTATTTATACTGAGTTACTTATTGAAGAAAGAGTACTGGCGCGATATTCACTAAGCACCAATATCATTTCTCTCATTTTTTCGGCAATGGCGTCACTGTGACATCATTGCCGTTTGTGTTTTTTAAGCACACATTTTTAACTACTAGGGGTATTCCATGGCTGTAGCTGCAAATAAACGTTCTGTAATGACGTTGTTCTCAGGACCATCTGATTTATATAGTCACCAAACACGTATCGTGTTAGCTGAAAAAGGCGTTAATGTCGACATCACGACTGTTGATGACGAAAACCCATCTGAGGAGTTAGCTGAATTAACACCAAATAGTGATGTTCCTACATTGGTTGATCGTGAATTAGTCTTATATAATTCACGTATTATTATGGAATATTTAGATGAGCGTTTTCCTCATCCACCACTTATGCCTGTATACCCAGTTGAACGCGCTAAAAGCCGTTTATTAATGCAACGTATAGAAAGCGAATGGTACCCATTAGTTGCTATTGTTATGTCTAATGATGTTGCTAAAGCTGAAGCTGCTCGTATTAAGTTACGTGCTAAAATTCTTGAAGTAGCACCAGTATTTGATCACTTCTCTTACTTTATGTCTGAAGAATTTACGATTGTTGATTGCTACATGGCACCATTATTATGGCGTCTACCAGAATTAAAAATCGATTTAGGTTACGATAATGTAACGGGTCTAAAAAGCTACATGGTTAAAGTATTCGAACGTGAATCATTCCAAGCTTCAATGACTGAAACTGAGCGTGAAATCCGTATCGGCGGTTAATTCTTTAAATTGGTAGGTATTTAAAATGTCGGAAATGTTAGTACAACGTCCTTATCTAATGCGCGCTTTCTACAACTGGATAGTTGATAGTGAATGCACGCCTCATGTAATTGTTGATGCAACAAAACCACATGTTGATGTACCACAACAATTTGTTGAAAATGGTAAGATCGTATTAAATATTGCACCTAGTTCAGTGATTGCTTTTTCTTTAGATGATGAGGCATTATCTTTTAATGCTCGATTCTCTGGTCAACCAATGCAAGTGTACGTTCCTTTATATGCTATCGAAGGAATTTATGCGCGTGAAAATGGTGCTGGTACCATCTTCCCTGAAGAGCCTGCTTATGAAAAGTTTGATATGCCTTTACAGTCTGTCGAAGACAATAAAGAAGCAAATCCAAGCACTAAAGGTTCAGGTAAGAAGCCGACATTAACAGTGGTGAAATAACTGGTTAGCTTAATAATTGACTAGTTTAATAACATATTTAACTGTTATTAATATTTAATTAGAAACCGAGTTTTACTCGGTTTTTTTGTTTTTATACTTTATTAAATGCTTAACTTTGTTGGACGTCAATAAACTCAAGTAACTGTAATATTAACAGTAATATTAACAGTAATATATTGTATCCTGAATTCAACTAATAAGTCCGACCTTCACTATCGCCGTTATCACTTATCCTTTGAACTATTACGCTTAATTAGCTATCTTAACCATTCCTTGCAAAGACTCCTCTCAAGCACATAAAGCAAAAACTATTTACAAATTATTTAAAAAGATGCCATTTCCATTAATTACTTTGAACATGGAGTTTCGATTTCTTCGCTATTTAGTATTAAATCTATTTCTTTAATCTATCAATTAACACTCAATATATTGCTATCCATAGAGGTTAACTTATCGGTATTAGATGAGCTAAGTGAGGTGCTGCAGAAGAGGAAATATGAAGAAAGATAAGGCATGTTCATCATTAATTACCATTATCGAAATGTAGTGGTAAAGAATGAATAATTAAAAATTGAACGAAAAAAAGCCCGTTACCATCATGGTAACAGGCTTATAAATTTAATGACTCATTATGAGGTTATGATTGATTTATGTTCAGTTAAGAAGCTATTTCAACTAATGGGGTTTCTGCAAAATGTTTCTTACAAAAAGCGACACGTTCTTCTACCGTCATTTGCTCTGCATTGGTTAAACTTTCAATAAGCTTTAAACGTGGCAGAATACCTGTCCCATTAGCAATTTGAATCGCTAACCCTGGACGAGCATTAAGCTCTAATAACATCGGCCCCAAATCACGGTCGAGTACCATATCGGTGCCAAGGTAACCCATACCAGACATTTCGTAACAGCTTGCTGCTAGATAGATTAAACGCTCCCATTTTGGTACGTTAAGCAGTTTTAGCTCTTTATCTGTATCTGGGTGGCGTTCAACAGGTAAATCGAACTGAACAGCGTTAACGGCTTTCCCTGTCGCTATATCAATGCCTACACCAACAGCGCCTTGATGTAAATTAGCTTTACCATCGGAAGCGGCGGTTGATAGACGCATCATCGCCATCACAGGGAAGCCTTTAAATACGATCACTCGTACATCAGGCACACCTTCAAAGCTAAAACCATCAAAGGCACTATCAAATTGAATTAAGCCTTCTACAACAGCGAGATCTGCACTTCCGCCTAAACTAAACAATCCAGCTAAAATATCAGTGACATGACGTTTTATCTCAGCAAGTGTTTCTTCATTACCATTAGGTTTGTAATAACGGCCATTTTTTATTTTGGTAATAACCAAAATGCCCTTACCACCACTGCCCTTTGCAGGTTTAATAACAAATCCTGGGGTATCTTTAATAAAATGTTCTACGTCTTCAACTTCAGCTTGCATCGAGATAACACCAAGTAGGGCTGGAGTCGTCACATTTGCTTCTCGTGCAATGATTTTGGTTTTTAGCTTGTTATCCACTAAAGGATATAAGCGACGCGGATTGTAACGACCAATATAACCACTGTTACGTTGGTTCATCCCCATAATGCCTTTCTTTTTTAACTTAAAAGGACTAGAAAAAAACATAGTTTATTCCTTGTCCGCTAGAGGTTTAAAACGACGTAGCTCTAACAAGCGGTAACCTGTGTAACTACCTAACACCAATACAAAAGCCATTACTACAAACTGCAAACCAATAAAGTTAAACATCAGGTGACGAGCAACTTCGTTACTCATGACGAAGTAAGCGAGTACCGCAACAACTAAACTACCGCCGCCTTGGGTAAAGACTTCTTTTGGACCTTCTTCTTCCCACAGAACAGACATACGCTCAATCGTCCAAGATAGGATGATCATTGGGAAGAAGGTGACTTTTAAGCCTTCCGTCAAACCTAATTTGTAAGATAGAACACCAAATAGCGCGATCAATAAAATAACCATGATGATCACGGTCGATATTCGAGAAACCAGGAGTAAGTTAAGATGTGATAAGTATGATCGAATAAACAAGCCAACGGCGACCAGTAAAATGAAACCAACCAGACCAGTGATTAAGCTCGTTTGTATGAAAGCCATTGCAATTAACACTGGCATGAAAGTACCTGAGGTTTTTAATCCTATTAGCACTCGCATGATCACTACAATCAATACACCTAACGGGATCATTAAAATACCTTTAAATAAAGACTGATCTTCAACAGGTAAGCTATGAATCGAAAAGTTAAATAAATGTTCATTATCTGTTTTTTGTAAGATAGCTGCGAGTGCAGGCTGATCTTGTTGGATCATTGAAAAGCTTACTTTTGAGTTAACTCCACCGGTTAATTCTAATAAGGCTTTTCCGCTTTGATCCCATAATAATAGATCACTACGATCCACTTCTTTTACTGATGAAGCATCAAATAAACGAGACTCAATTTTTCCATCTCTCTCTTGAAAAACTTCAATTAACGGTTGCAAATGTTGGCGACGGCGACCGTCTTCTAGTGTTAATGCACCAATTCTTTTTGTTGGAATTTTAGCTTCATTTAACAGCGTAATGAGTATGTCAGTTTTTGATGCTTTACCTGCTAAGACTAAACTAACATTCTGGTTAGGATCGCTTGCATTAAGTTGCTTTAATACTTCTCGTGTGAAGCTAAATGCGTCAGCACTCGTTTTTAAAGCATCTTTTATAATATCTGAACCAGCTGCTAAATCAGCAGCGACGCCAGCTGCTCCGTATTCTACTTCATGTAGTTTAGGCATTTCGGTAATCGATTGATCGGTGCTTCCATTATCAACTAATAATTGAATATTATAATAAAGGGTTTGAGGTCCATTTATTTCACGGATAGTCCACTGTGCTTGCGGGTTATTATCTTCATACAAGAATGATAAACCGTAACCAGGAGATGCTGCATTTTGACTTATTTGTGTATAGCCAGCTTGGCTATTGGGCGTCGTTAATGAAGCAAGAACAGGCTTACCTGTTGCTTCAAATTCAACTTTAGCATCGATGTTCCATACAGAACGAGTTTCACCAGGCATCCATGGAATATCAAATGCTAAATGACGTTGTACAGTCTGAAATATCCCCAGTAAAAATAACCCAGCGACTAAAGTAAAAAAGAAAATACGAGCATTCATAAATATGGCCTATTTTGTATCTTTTGGTTGATATTTCGGGTAGATATAATCTTTACTCACATCGACGACAATGACATCTTGCATAAAGCTACGACCAATTAAAACGGCATATTCCATATGCTGACGGTCGGTTAAGGTAAACTCTGAACGATGTGCAACGCCACCAATTCTGACATGGAGTTCAACAACAGGACGTCGATCGAATTCACCTGGTTCGCTTGACTGTAATATTCTTACATAACGAAGGACACGTGCTTCAATGATTTGATCTTTTTCATCTGCATCATGTGAAATGTTGAATTTAACCCAATCTTTTCCATCACGTTCAAATTCTTGAATATCTAATGCATTGATAGAAGACGTTGCAGCACCGGTATCGATACGTGCTCTAAAATTTTCTTTTGCTTTAGTGACATAAATCCATTCAGTTTGACCTAAAATAGTTTTATCTGAAGTGGTTTTATTGATGTTTGTTTTAGTTACAACGTTATTACTTCTTTTTGTTGATTTTACCGCTGCAGCTTTCTGTTTTAATTTTTCATCAAGTTCCAATTTCTCTTGTTGTGCTTTTTCTAAATCTGTTTTATTTTTTTCTAATGCTTTTTGTTTTTCTTCTATATCTGCTTTGGATTCTGTTAAAGCAGTTTCTAAATCTACAATTTTATTGGCTTGTTCTTGAAGCGTTGTTTGTACTTTTTGCGCTTCTTCGTCTGTTGAAATAGAAATACATCCAACGGTCAAAAATAAGGTTGAAAGTGTAATAATGGCCGTTCTCTTAAAAAGCATGAAGGTTCCTTTGATAGAAGTTAAAATTAAAAAAATATGGTATCAGTTTGCATTATAAATAGCAGTGTTAAATTCTGTTAATGAATGTTTGTTTATATTTAAACTGCCTTTAATTAAGTGGGTAAAACATTTTTCAGCCAATGTTTTTTGTGGACTCGATGTAATACGAGCAATACTTTAATTAATTCTTCTGATAATGCGACAATATAGGCTTCAACTAAAGTGAAGTTATAATAAGTCACTGCCATAAACGTTAAAGGTATTCCGATACACCACATACAAAAAATATCCATGAATGTGCTGTAATTTATATCGCCTCCACTACGTAATACGCCGATAATCCCAATAAAGTTTATTACTCGTATAAATAAAGCACAGGCGAGTACTAATAAAACCTGTGAAGCACTTGCTGTCGCTGATTCTGACAGAGTTGGAAAAAAAGATAATACTGGCTCTCTAAAATAAATAATTAACGGTACAAACACAAACGCCAAGATTGGGACAAATAAAATAAACGTCCAAGCTTGTTGCCATGCTCTATCAAATGCCTTTGCACCTAATTCATGGCCAATCATTGTTCCACTTGCTATTGCTACACCAATAAACAGTGCGAAAATAGTTTGTTCAATAGTCGACACCATACTCATCACTGCGAGTTCTTGTACGCCTATCATTGCAAAGATTAAGGTGTATACAAATACGCCTAATGCCCAGCCGCTATCATGTAATATCATCGGAATCGCTAGTTTCAAATAGCGACGTATATCAAGTATTGATAATGCTGCTTTAACCTCTTCTGTACTGGCAATAACAAAGGTTCGTTTTTTCGCAATAAACAACATTAACAATACCATTTGAATCGCTCGGGCTAAAAAAGTTCCCCAAGCACTGCCTTCTACTCCCATTGCTGGTACACCCCAGTGTCCAAAAATAAGAATGTAATTAAAGAAAGCATTCAGTGGTAATACCAAAAAGCTAATATTCATCGCTGTTTTGGTATCACCAGCGGAGCGTAATGCGGTTTCCAATGGCAATACAACGGCAATAAATAGAAAGCTATAAGCCGTGATTTTTAAATATTGATCTGCATAGTTTAACAACTCAAGATCACTACTTGCTAAACCTGTCACGGTACTGGGTGAAAGTGTATAAAAAAGAACAAAGGGGAGGGTGATTAATAAGCTGATTAAAAGAGAAGTCACTAAACTGCGACGTAACCCTGACAGTTCTTTTGCGCCATAATATTGAGCTGCAAGTACACCGCCTGCATGGCTAACGCCAACCATCATTAAAAGGTTAAAGAAAAAGACTTTATTACCTAATCCTACTGCGGCAATTTCAGCTTCACCTAACTGACTCACCATTAAAATATCGACTAATCCTAAAAACGAATATAGTAATGATTGTAAGGTGATTGGCAGTGCGATAGTCCAAAGCTTTTTCTGAAAGGTTTTGTTTTGAAAAGTGATTATTTTATTTTTCATAAAGCGCCTTAATAAACTTATTTATATAAATAGTCATGAAAATAATGGTTCACTAAGGCGTTACGATTAAGCTGCTTTTCTTTTAACTAAAAACAATGCTGATAGTAATGATAATAGGCAGAAAATAAATAAAGGAGTCTGACCTATTTGTTGATAAGGCGTTTGGCCATAAGCGGGTTGAACTTCTCGTCGTAATACCGCATCAGTATTTGAAGGTAAGCGTCCAAGTTCATTGCCAAAACTGTCATAAATAGCGGTAATACCATTGTTGGTACTGCGTAATAATGGGCGACCAAGTTCAATGGCGCGCATTCTCGCTATTTCTAAATGTTGAGCTGGACCAATTGAATGGCCAAACCAAGCATCGTTACTTAATGTGATGATTAATCCTGTTTTTTCATGGATGTTTTTACGCAATAATTCAGGGAAAGCAATTTCGTAACATAAGGCGGGTGCGAGTGTGCTGTTTGAAAATTTCAAGTTTTCTTGTATTTCGCCGCCACGTTGAAAGCTCGACATTGGCAAATTAAAATAGGGTGCTAAAGGGCGTAGAAGATCTTCAAAAGGAACAAATTCGCCGATCGGTAATAATTGATGTTTAGCATAGCGATTAGGGCTTGTTTGCGAGTAACCTTGGCCAGGAGGTAGTTTACCTAACATAATAATACTGTTGTAATAATCTTTGTTATTCACATCGTAATTAATGATACCTGTCAGTAATGCTTTATTTTCTTCTGTAAACTTCAACGATAAAGATTGTAAGAAACGTTGCATATCCACTTCAAGACCTGCAATGGCAGATTCTGGCCAAATGACAAGTTCGGTTTCTGTCGATTTTTCAGCGGTAATCAGGTCATTTCCGCTGTTATCTTTGATATTGCTAATCCCTGACAATGCTAAATATTTTAATATAGAAGGGTAGAGTTCGTTTGGTTCCCACTTTTTGTTTTGGTCGATATTACCTTGTACCAAAGCGACTTTAATTGCTGGTTGTAATTCAGTAAAAGTGAGTTTTTTCAAGCTATAACCACTCATCACAACGGCCAGTATTAATAATGACGCCAGCTTTTGTGACTTTTTAAGAGTGAGTAGAGTAAGGCAAGCACAAATAAGTAATATCGCTAAGGTGATACCTTGTACGCCGAGAATAGGTGCAAAACCAACTAATACTGTATCTGCATGGCTATAGCCTAAGTAAGCCCAAGGGAAACCAGTTAATACCCAACCTCTCAGCCAGTCAGTTATTAGCCATAAGCTAGGCATTATTAGCAATAATCGAATAACAAGTGATTGTGTTGGTATCTTATAAGTAAGCCATAATGCTAGAGATGGGAATAGGGCTAAATAAGCACACAGTAAGACAATTAATAATGCGCTAATAATCAGTGGCATGCCACCAAAAAGGTCCATGCTGACATAGATCCAATGTAGGGTGGCAACAAACATCGAGAGATTAAAAATAAAGCTGACTAAAAACAGCTTTTTATGTTGCTGTTGAACTTTTTTGAGCAATAAAAACATACCGACAAATGATGGGTATAAAACCCACCATTGCTGAAAAGGAGCAAAAGCAAAAACTTGTATCGCGCCTAAAAATGCCGCCGTTAGTAATTGTACAGGTAAAGAAGAAACCGCTTTATTCAGTAATTTGCTCAGGTATTTTTTCAATCTTTTTTAGGCTCTTTTTTCAATTCTTTTGGCACACGGACTTGCAGTTGTACTAAACGACGATTATCAGCATTAGTGACTTTAAACTTATGCTCATTAATAGTTATCTTTTCGCCACGGCTAGGTAAATGCCCGAGTTCATGCAAAATTAAACCACCAATCGTATCTTGAATATCAATGTTGTAATCAGTTTCGAAGAACTCATTAAAATCAGCGAGTGTGGTTAATGCACTCACGGTATAAGTACGTTTACCTATTTTACGAATTTCATCTTCTTCTTCGTAATCAAATTCATCTTCAATTTCACCCACAATCACTTCTAAAATATCTTCGATGGTGACTAAACCCGATACACCGCCATATTCATCAACAACAATGGCCATATGATAACGTTGGCTACGAAACTCTTTTAATAAAGTATCTAGTCGCTTACTTTCAGGGACGACAACAGCTTCGCGAAGAATGTCTTCTATTTTAAAATCATCAGGATCTGAGCTGAAACCGTATTGTATAAGATCTTTTGCTAATAACAGACCCACAACGTGGTCTTTATCTTCAGTGATAACAGGAAAGCGAGAGTGGGCAGAGTTAATAATTTCAGGTAATAACTCTTCAACTGGTTGGTGTAACCCCAATGTCACCATTTGTGAGCGTGGGATCATAATATCTCGAACACGCATTTTAGATACGTCGATTACACCTTTTATCATTTCTTTGGTTTTTTGATCGATAACTTGACGCTGTTTAGCGCTCTCAATCACATCTAATAATTCATCTTGGCTTTTAGGCTCACCTTGAAATAGGTTACCGATTTTATCGAACAGACCTTCTTTAGGTTGTTCGTTACTAGACTGAGAATCTTCCGACATTAATTTTATTTACTCTTTTTCGCTTAAATAAGGGTCACTATAACCTAACTCAATCATGAGTTTGGTTTCGATACTTTCCATGGCTTCTGCTTCGTCTTCTTCAATATGGTCGAAACCTAAAAGATGCAGTGTGCCGTGGATTGTCATGTGTGCCCAATGTGAAATTAACGGTTTTTGTTGCTCCGTTGCTTCTTTTTCAACCACTGCTTTACAGACTACCAGATCCCCTAACAAAGGCAATGTGATCCCTGGTGGATTCTGAAAAGGAAAAGATAACACATTGGTTGATTTATCTTTTCCTCTATATTGATGGTTTAATTCCTGACTTTCTTCACTATCTACAATACGGATGGTCAATTCAGCTTCATCTCGTATTTGCTCGCTAGCCGCAATAACAGTTGCACTAACCCAAGCCTCAAATTGTGCTTGCTCAGGTAACGCTTGCTGGCTTTCACTAGCAAGCTGTAAATCAACGTACAATTCCATTAAGCGTTTCTCGCTTCACTTTCTGCTATTTCAGCTTTTCTATCAAAGGCATCATAAGCTTTAACAATACGCGCGACTACCGGATGGCGTACAACATCGTCTGCTAAGAAAAAGTTAAAACTGATACCGTCATCGACTTCACCTAATACTTCAATCGCGTGGCGTAAACCAGACTTTTGATGGCGAGGTAAATCAATTTGCGTAATATCACCTGTAATAACCGCTGTAGAGTTAAAACCAATACGAGTTAAGAACATTTTCATTTGTTCTGTCGTGGTATTTTGGCTTTCATCTAAAATAATGAATGCGTCATTTAAAGTACGTCCACGCATATAAGCAAGTGGTGCAATTTCAATGATGTTTTTTTCTATTAACTTTTCAACTTTCTCGAAACCTAACATTTCAAATAAAGCATCGTATAAAGGGCGTAGGTAAGGATCTACTTTTTGCGATAAATCACCCGGTAAAAAACCTAGTTTTTCACCCGCTTCAACAGCAGGACGCGTTAATAGAATACGACGTACTTCTTGACGCTCTAATGCTTCTACAGCACAAGCGACTGCTAAATAGGTTTTACCTGTACCAGCAGGGCCAACGCCAAAGCTGATATCATTACGTAAAATATTACTCACGTATTTTGTTTGGTTTTCACCACGTGGTTTAATCACGCCACGTTTAGTTTTAATTGTTAGGCTCTTAAAACCAACTTCTTCAGACGCGACGCTGACTTCCAATAAACGATGTTCACTGATTACGTTTTGCAACGCTAAATGTACATCTTCATCAGATAAACGTGCTGCTTTGCCTTTTATAGACTGAGTTTCAATGTATAAATCATTGATTAACTCGCTACCGGCTTGAGCGTAACGTTCCTCACCCACTATTTGAAAGTGTGCATCTTTATAAATTACTTCAACACCTAAACGACGTTCTATTTGTTTGATGTTGTCGTCAAAAGAGCCACATAAAACCGCTAGGCGATCTTTATCTGCAGGTTCTAAATCAAGGTGTAATGTAGTTAATTTTGTGGTCAAATTTAAGGCCTTATTTATTTTGGATAAAAGTCATTCTAAGCAAAACTTATGCAGGAATAAACGTTTCAACACCTAATTTTTTTGCTTTGCTTTTCACAATATCACTTGGGCGAATTGATTCACGTAGATTCATTTCTGCTTCACCACGGATAAACTTACCACGAATTGAGTTGGTATGTACTTCAGTAATTTCAACATCAACAAAACCACCAATCGAACGATGGTCTCCTTCAAAGTTTACAATTCGGTTATTCTCAGTACGACCACATAATTCCATGATGTTTTTACGAGAAGGGCCTTCAACTAAAATACGTTGTACAGAACCCACCATACGGCGACCAATTAATTGAGAGTGCTGATGTATTCTATCTTGTAATATCGCTAAGCGTTTTTTCTTCGTCTCTAAGGTTACATCATCCGGCATATCTGCCGCTGGCGTACCAGGACGTTGGCTGTAAATGAAGCTATAACTGGTATCAAAACCAATGAAGTTAATCAGATCCATTGTTTGTTGGAAATCTTCATCCGTTTCATTTGGGAAACCAACGATGAAGTCAGAGCTAATAGTAAGATTAGGGCGAACCAATTTTAATGCGGCAATTTTTTCTTTATATTGCGCCACATTATGGCCACGTTTCATCATGGTTAAAATACGGTCAGCGCCTGCTTGAACTGGTAGGTGTAAAAAGTCCACTAATTCCGGTGTGTCACGGTAAACATCAATAATTTCATCTGTAAAATCAATTGGGTTACTGGTTGTGTAACGTAAACGATCAATGCCATCAATAGAAGCAACGTAACGTAGTAATTCAGAGAAACTACACTCTTCACCGTCGTGCATATCACCAATGTAAGAGTTTACATTTTGACCTAATAAATTGATTTCACGAACGCCTTGCTCTGCAAGTTGTGCCACTTCTAATAGAATATCGTCTAATGGACGACTAACTTCTTCGCCACGCGTGTAAGGCACAACACAGAAAGTACAGTATTTTGAACAACCTTCCATGATAGAAACAAAGGCGGTTGCACCTTCCGCTCTAGGCTCTGGCATCGAGTCAAACTTTTCAATTTCAGGGAAACTGACATCGACCACATTACCTTTATTTTCTTTCACGTCTTGAATCATTTTTGGTAAACGGTGTAACGTTTGTGGTCCAAAAACAATATCTACGTAAGGAGCGCGACGACGAATAGCTTTACCTTCTTGCGAAGCAACGCAACCGCCAACGCCAATAATGATGTTAGGATTTTTTTCTTTTAGTTTTCTCCAACGGCCCAGTTGGTGGAATACTTTTTCCTGTGCTTTCTCTCGAATAGAACAGGTATTTAATAAAATTACGTCAGCATTTTCAGCTTCATCAACGGAAACATAACCGTTACTTGCACTTAAAAGGTCTGCCATTTTTGATGAGTCATACTCATTCATCTGACAACCCCATGTTTTAACGTGTAATTTCATGCTCATATTCACTGCCTACCATTGTTGCTATTAGTTGATACTAATTTGTTTGTTTCTTCAAAAGAGGTCGCATTTTACGCACATCAAAGCAATCATGCTACTTTTTGTTTACTCGCTTTACTTTTATTGACCATGATCTAAATATCTTGGTTTTATGACACTAAAATATTAGGTTAATTTTCCCAACAAGGCATCTTTTACGTACAATCATTCATTCAATATAAGACAAACAGTTGAGGGTGTAATGGCAAACAGAGAAATTATCGTTGTTGGTGGAGGGATGGTTGGGGCATTATCTGCATTATTACTTGCCAAACAAGGTGATACATTACACCTAATTGAAAGGTCTTCTTTTACTATGCCAAAGGATGATGATGCCTTTGATCTCCGTGTTTCAGCATTCAGTGCGCAAAGTAAACACTTACTTGAGCAAGCTGGCGTATGGGAAGATATTCCATTAGACAGACTTTGTGCGTATCAAGGATTACATACTTGGGAGCAAGGTAGTCAGAAGCTGATGTTTTCGAGCGATGATATTGGTGCTGACCAACTGGGTTATATTGCAGAAAATCGTTGGATCCAAGCCGTATTATGGAAACGTTTAAAGCAGTTAAGTAATGTTCATTTTTATGAACACTGCGAAGTGATAGATATTGATCAAAGTGAACAACAGGTCACAGTCACTCTTTCTAATCAGCAAGTGATAACGGCTGAATTATTATTAGCCTGTGATGGTGCTAATTCAGGAGTACGTAATCACTTACAACTGCCGGTGACAAGCTGGGATTATCGCCAACATTGTTTGCTCATTAATATTACGACTGACTGTGCACAGCAAACCGTTACTTGGCAAGAATTTAGAGAAACAGGGCCTTGTGCCTTTTTACCGCTGGCCGGTAATAATGGCAGTTTAGTGTGGTATCACAGCCCACAAAAAATAAAGCATCTACAAAGCTTAACCAATCAACAGTTGAAACAAACGATATTGGCTGAATTTCCTAAATTAGATTTTAATTTTGAAGTCGATGCTAAAGGCGGCTTCCCATTAACACGTCGCCATGCAAAGCATTATTATCAAGGGCGTGTCGTGTTGTTAGGCGATGCTGCACATACTATTAATCCGCTAGCTGGACAGGGCGTTAATTTAGGTTTTAAAGATGTGCAATGTCTTGTTGAGTTACTAACGCAATGTAGTGATTTACCAATACCTGAAATGCTAAAACGTTATCAATGCCAACGCCGACCAGCCAATCTTTTAATGCAAACGGGTATGGATGTGTTTTATAAAGTCAGTAAATCGGATTCTGATCTGATACGTGTATTACGTAAAGGCTTTTTAGGGCTTGCTCAGCAATCAGGGCAAGTTAAAAATCGCGTGATGCGTTATGCGATGGGTATAAATTAACGATCGATAAACTATTTAGCCATCGCAATATAATTTCACGCAATAAAAAAGCCCCGCTGTCACTTGAATCTATTTTATCAAGCGACAGCGGGGCTTTTTATTGTTGTTTATAAGTTGTTTATTAGAAAGAAGTACGACGATAGTGACGGTATTTAGGTAGCCAGAAGTTAGCCTCTAAACGACGTTGCATGTTTTCATCGGTAACCGGTAGCGCTAATTTATCTTCAATTGCTTGATGTGCCACTGCACAGGCAATTTTTTCACTGATCTGTTTAATCACTTTTAATGGAGGTAATAACGCGCCCGGTGCTTTCTCATATTCCATTGATGCATCTGCTAACGCTTGGCTTGCCACCATTAACATATTATCGCTGATACCCGTTGCACGTGCTGCTAATACACCTAAACCAATACCAGGGAAAATGTAACTATTGTTACATTGAGAAATCTCAAAAGATTGACCTTCGTAAAGTGTATTTGGGAAAGGGCTACCCGTTGCAATAATCGCTTTGCCTTTACTCCAATTTGTTATCTCCTGTGGGGTTGCTTCCACGCGAGATGTTGGGTTTGAAAGTGGTAAGACGATTGGGTTTTCAGTATTTTCACATAACGCTTCAATCACCGCCTGTGTGAATAATCCTTTTTGACCACTTACACCGAACAATACGGTAATTTTAGCTTGTTTGGCAACTTGCTCTAACCCTAATTTTTGGCTCTTATCCCAACCTGCAATATCAGTTTCTTTTTGGACAAGCGGTGCTTGGAAGCTTTGTAGCTCGGTCATGTTGTCAGTTAATAAACCGTAACGGTCAACCATAAATACTTGTTTACGCGCTTGTTCTTCAGTCAATCCTTCGCGTTGCATTTGTCTAATAATATGTTCTGCAATACCACAACCTGCAGATCCTGCCCCTAAAAAGGCAATATTTTGTTGGCTAAGTTTCTGCCCTTTATTTAAACAAGCCGCAATTAACGTTCCTACTGATACTGCTGCTGTACCTTGAATATCATCATTAAAACAACATAATTGATCGCGGTATTTATTTAATAGTGGGGTTGCATTAGTTTGCGCGAAATCTTCAAATTGCAATAACACTTCAGGCCAACGACGTTTAACGGCTTGAATAAATAAGTCGACAAATTCATTGTATTCTTCGCCAGTAATACGTGGATTACGCCATCCCATGTACATTGGGTCATTAAGTAGTTGGCTGTTGTTTGTGCCTACATCTAACAAAATAGGAAGACAATGTGCAGGACTGATACCACCACAAGCTGTGTATAACGCTAATTTACCAATTGGGATACCCATACCACCGATACCTTGATCGCCCAATCCTAAAATACGTTCACCATCGGTCACAACAATCACTTTTACATTTTGTTTAGTGGCATTTTGTAACATGTCATCAATTTTGTGGCGCTCAGGGTAAGAGATAAACAAACCACGCTTACGGCGATATATTTTAGAGAATTTCTCACAGGCTTGGCCAACCGTAGGGGTATAAATTAATGGCATGACTTCTTCGATGTGTTGCTCAATCAAATGATGAAATAATGTTTCATTAGTATCTTGAATATTACGTAAGTAAATATGCTTATCTAAGTCGCTAGAGAAAGAGGATAATTGTTGATAAGCACGAAGTGACTGCTCTTCAATAGTTTCAATGTTATGAGGCAGTAAACCCGTTAAATTAAAATTATCACGTTCTTCAGATGAGAAAGCGCTGCCTTTATTTAATAGTGGGGCTTCTAATAACGCAGGCCCAGCAAAGGGAATATATAGAGGACGTTTGTTCGACATAATAAAATTTTCTCAGTAGATAAAGGCATCGGATAAGTTGGTTCAAAACTAATTTTTTTGATCATTTTTTTGATCATATTGTTGAGCATAGCTGTTTGAAAATATAGCCAGCATCTAATAAATTGCTCACAGTTATTCTATTTTAAGTTTTATCTTATAAAAATACTGTTACTTATTCATTAAATAACATTAAAGTTTTTCAATTGCTGTTAGCTTAATGAAAGTTTATTTTTTTTAAAGTAATCTTTTAGATAATCGATTAATAATCGCAATTTTTTAGACTCTGCAGCACCCGGCGGAAATACCGCATAAACATCGATGTCGTTTAATTGATAGTCATCCAACAATTGTACCAAACTACCCGCCTTTATTTTAGGGGCCGCATCATAGGTTGGGATACGACCTAAACCATGACCACCCTCAACAAAGGCCGTTCTAGCTGCTGCATTATTGGTACTCACATTACCCTTAAATTTAACACTATAAGAGCGATTACCTTTTTTAAGCTCTAATACACTAGCAGCTAATTTATAAACTACCCAATCGTGGCTCGCTAATTGTGCTGGTGTATTAGGGCGACCGTATTTTAATAAGTATTCTGGTGAAGCACACAAACAAGTACTTAAGGTCGATAGTTTAGTCGCTTGTAAGGTTGAATCGGCTAAAGCAGCTCCTCGAATGGCAATATCAAATCCCTCTTTAATAATATTCACGACTTCATCGCTGAGGTTTATTTCTAACTGTATATTTGGATAAAGTTGACGAAATGAATTTAATGCAGGGACAATGGTATGTAAGCCGACACTCACAGGACAAGCAATTTTAATTAAGCCGGTAGGGTTATTTTTAAGGTTTTCAATTTGTTGGTTAGCGGCTAGTGCTTGCTCAACAATCACCCTACAACGTTCATAATATTGGCTACCAGCTTCAGTTAATGCAATGCTGCGTGTAGAGCGATTAAGTAATTTAATACCTAACTGTGTTTCAAGCTTTTTAATGTGATAACTGACTACTGCCCGAGATAAGCCAACGTGTTTAGCTGCCGCACTCAAGTTACCTTGCTCAATGACCTGTGCAAAAACAACCATACTTTTTAATTGCTCAAATGATAGTTCCACTGATGCCTCTTTCTGTTGTTTGTTGCTTATTGAAAATAGTCATGTCTATTAACATTAATATAAAGGCTATATTAGCCGTTAGTTTAGTTGTTGTATTTGTTATTGTATCAATATTTTAAACAATGAAGTTCATAAAGTATGCATTGTTCAATTTTTAAGTGAGCCTATACTGTTTACATCAGTCATTCGTTGGCTATCAAACATTCTCAGTATTAAGGGTATTATCATGAGTAAGAAAATATTAATGGTTTTAACATCACACGATAAATTAGGCGATACAGACCATAAAACAGGTTTTTGGGTTGAAGAGTTTGCTGCACCGTATTATGTATTTAAAGATGCGGGTTTTGATATTACATTAGCATCTCCATTAGGTGGCCAACCACCCATTGATCCAACGAGTCAATTATCAGATTTTGAAACAGATGCGACTAAACGCTATGACCAAGATGATGTTGTAAAAAATGAATTAGCTAACACCGTTTTATTATCGTCAGTTAATGAAAGTGATTACGACTCAGTATTCTATCCTGGTGGTCACGGACCATTATGGGATCTCGCATACAACGCAACTTCAATTAAATTGATTGAAAGCTTTTTAGCGGCTAATAAACCTGTTGGCGCAGTATGCCATGCAAGTGCGGTATTATTAGATATTAAAGATGCTAGTGGTGAGTTTATTATTAAAGGTAAAGCGGTTGCTGGTTTCACTAATGGTGAAGAAGAGGCTGTTCAATTAACTGACATCGTTCCTTTCTTAGTAGAAGACGAGCTAATTAAACGCGGTGCAGATTACCAAAAAGTAGATGATTTTGCTGCATTTGCAGTACAAGATGGCTTGATTATTTCTGGTCAAAACCCAGCAAGTTCTGAGCTGGTGGCTGAAAAATTAGTAACACATTTAAACGCTTAATAGCTAACAAGTGATCTTCCGTCACCTTGTATAAGGCAACGTGGTAACTATATCAAAAGCGGCAATGAATCATATTCATTACCGCTTTTTTGTCGATAAACTCAATCACTTTTTCATAGCTGCTATTTAATAACGGTTATCGCGACTCGCTTCACATCTGCATTAACTATCGCTACTGACATTAACGCTTAATTCACCGTTTCCATTATCGCTAACAAAGAAATTAATCGGTTGGCAGCAGACTTGGCAATCCTCGATATAATCTTGGTCAGTATCAGAAGGATCGAGTAAGATCGTTATACTTTCTCCGCAATAAGGGCAGCTGATATTTTCTTCTTGTAGAAATGCCATTTTTATCCTTTTCATTATTTCAATTATACTTAATAACAATTTAACACTTATTTTAATGACCTAGATTCACATAATAAATTGTCAGTTTTCATTAAAGTATTAAATTGAATTAATTCTGTAAGTTTGACTTCCCAATTACTATATCTTATTTACCCATAGAACACGGGCTTTAGCTTAAACCAATCATACTCATTAACGGATCTATTTTACTTGTTTAAATAACTTATTTCTTCGTTGTAAATTTCATAAAGGGAGCAACCATTAATGAATTAACATTTTTTAGTTAATTCACCGACAGACGATTAACGAAGTTAATCTTCGAAAGGCCTTAATTTATGCCTCAAACTAAGTCATTTTTCCTACGTAAAATTTAGAACACTTATTTAATGTAATCGGTATAACTTCTATTATCGCTGCATGCTTAGACATAAAAGAGTAAGCTAATTGAAATGACTTATAGAGTACAGGGAAGGCAATAATGAATATTGGAATTTATCTATATGATAATGCAGAGGTACTCGACTTCGCAGGGCCATTTGAAGTGTTAAGTACCGCTAAGCGTTTATCTGGTCATGATTGGAATATCTTTTTCGTTGCAGAAAATCTTAACCTTGTGCAAGCTCGTGGTGGATTTCCTGTTCAACCGCGTTTCTCTTTTGATGCCCATCCTGATATTGATATACTTTTTGTCGTTGGTGGCGTGCATACTGAAGAGGTTAAAAAAGCGAATGTGATATCGTGGATTACAAATGCCAGTAGTAAATCAAAACGAGTATTATCAGTCTGCACAGGCGCTTTCATTTTAGCTGAAGCTGGTTTATTGGATGGTTTAACAGTCACGACACATTGGGAAGATCTTGACGATTTGAAAGCTGATTATCCATTATTAAATGTTATCAGCGATCAGCGTTGGATTTCTGATGGCAAATATATCACTTCGGGAGGGATCTCAGCTGGCATTGATATGAGTCTGTATTTAGTTTCAGAGTTAACAACATTAGCATTAGCTGAAAAGACGGCAAAGCAAATGGAATATCATTGGCAAAAGCACTTGGTAAAGAAGTAAAAATTATGTATAAATTTAATTAATAAAACTTACCTAAAGGACAAACAAATGGACATTGTAAATTACCTGCCCGAACTACTTTCCGTTACGGTCATTGCTATTTTTATGGCAATTAGCCCTGGTGCTGATTTTGTAGTGATCACCCGTAATAGTATGTTTCATGGGAGACAGAGTGGCTTGTATTCAGCCTTGGGTATAGGGTTAGCAATTTGGATTCATGTGGCTTACTCCATTGCAGGATTAGCTATTATCATTTCTAAATCGATTGTGTTGTTCTCACTAATTAAGTATTTAGGGGCGGCTTACCTTATTTATATTGGATATAAAACCTTTACGTCTAAAGGCAAGTTAAACACTGATGGTGAAAATAAAGACATTAAGCTATCTCGCTTTGGTGCTTTAAAATTAGGTTTTATTACTAATGCATTAAACCCTAAAACAACATTATTTTTTCTTAGTTTATTTACACAAGTTGTTAATCCGTCTACGCCAGTGTGGGTGCAATTGTTATATGGCTTAATTATTTGTTTAGCACACATTGTGTGGTTCTCAATTGTTTCTTTATTCTTTAGTCACCCAGCGCTAGTGAATAAATTTAATATGCATAAACAAAAGATTGAAAAAGTGGTCGGTAGTGTATTGATCGGCTTTGGTGTAAAAGTGGCGATAACCAGCCATAGTTGATTTTGAGCTTCTAAATTATAAACGAGCTTTTGATTAAATAGGGCTTAGTGCTAATGCATTATTCACGTTAATAATGCATTAGCACTAAGCCCTATTTTTTTAGAGTAAATTTGAATGAGGTCGATGAGTAATTAATTTTTGTTAAATTTGTCATTACTTTCTTCGTTTTATTCGCCTTCTAAATAAATTAAAAACTTTTCATTTTATTGATTTTATTACGTATTAATGACTTCAAATGTCTGCAATTACCTTAAGAAAAACTCGCTTATATCTTTTATTTTTGAGTGAATATATTCAATTTTAAAACTTCTTGGTTACCTAAAAATATAAAATACTCTTCTTTGTTATTTCGATATTTTCCTGGTTTTTTATTTATAAAATATCGAGATTAAAAATCATGGGTGAACTTTATTTGATCTTTATAGACTTAATCTTTTATATAGCATTGATAATCGTTATCAAATTTTTGATGTGTAGGCTTTATACATTAGAAAAGTTATATAGAAACTTTGGTGACTGTTAGGCCTTAGTTTTACTTTTATCTCTGAATTTTAAAGGCAGCTATTCAAAGGGAAATTTGCTGTTAAAAGTTTAATTTTACTAATTAGTCTTATTATAAGGCTTTATTGATTAGGTGCTTTTAAATGATGAGTTTTCGGTATTTATTGATGGCAAATATGAGGAGGTTTTGATTAAAAAAGGTGAAAACCAACCTTATATGAGTTCACTTTAAAAATGGATAATAAATTAATTTAAAGGAAATATTATGAATCATGTTTTAAACATCCAAACAAAAGGAGTATTTAAGAAAAGTTGCTTGTCTTTAGCTTTGTTACTAGGAATGACGACGATGGCGAACGCTGCAGTTGACCCATTAACCGTTTCAGGAAACCAAGTGTTAGCTGGGGGTGAAAATACTAGTTTTGCCGGTCTTAGCTTATTTTGGAGTAATACTGGTTGGGGAGGCGAAGATTTTTATACCGCTGATATTGTTAATAATGCCAAGTTAGAATTTGGTGCAAATATAATTCGTGCTGCTATTGGTCACGGTACCGATTACAGCGGTAGTTTGAATTATGATTGGGATGCTAATATGGAGCGTCTCGACACTGTGGTTAATGCTGCAATAGCAGAAGATATGTACGTAATTATTGATTTGCATAGCCATAATGCACATTCAGATCAAGCAACTGCGATTGCTTTCTTCGAGGAAGTCGCTGCTAAGTATGGTGATTACGATAATGTCATTTATGAAATTTACAACGAGCCGTTAAGTGTCTCTTGGTCTAATGATATTAAACCTTATGCAGAAACAGTCATTGATATCATTCGTGAAATAGATCCAGATAATTTGATTATCGTTGGAACCCCAACATGGTCTCAAGATGTAGATGTTGCATCTGAAGATCCAATCGATCGTGATAATATTGCTTATACATTGCATTTCTATGCAGGAACTCATGGCGAGTCATATCGAAATAAAGCACAAACGGCTTTAGATAACGGTATTGCTTTATTTGTGACGGAATGGGGTACGGTAAATTCTGACGGCAATGGCGGTGTAAATGAAACTGAAACAGACTCTTGGATGGACTTCTTACAGTCAAATAATATCAGCCACGCGAACTGGGCTTTGAATGATAAAGATGAAGGTGCATCAATCTTTACCGAAGGCGGTGGATGGGATTCTTTGACTGATTCTGGCAAAAAAGTAAAAGAGATAGTTCAAGGTTGGGACAGTAGTACTAGCACAGCAGACAGTACAGAAACAACAGAGAGTACTGACACTGATGAGGAAGCCTCTGATACGACAGACAGTACAGATGCAACAGATAGTACTGATACTGAAGCAGGCACTACCGACACAGTTGATAGCACTGATACAGTGACGACTGATGTTGATTGCTCTAGTATGAATACTTACCCAGACTGGGTTAGTGCAGATTACTCTGGAGGGGTATATACACACAACGAGGCAGGTGAAGCTATGCAATACAATAGTACTGCCTATACTGCTAACTGGTATACAAATAGCATTCCTGGTAGTGACGCATCATGGACAGTCACAGGGAGCTGTAGTTAGCCTTTATAAAGTAAGTTGATTCTTTATTACGCTTAAGTTTTAAATCGTTAAGTGTAAGCTGACTTTAGGGAAGTAGGTGATGTTTAAGCACTCTGCTTCCCATTAATGTTATTTACAGGGGCGATTTAAAGTATAGATTTGTCCTCATCTCATACTTCAGTAACAAAACTCATATATTGCTTAATTTCTCCGACCACTGCTTTTTCCATTAACTTAGCCGTTTCTATTACGTAAGGTTGGCTAAAGTGAACATCCCATAAGTCAGACTCTTTACGCCAATGTTCATATATTACTAACGTATCTTCTTGGTTTTCTACTTCATATAAATCAAAGAGCAAGTTGCCTTGTTCTTGTTGACGGGTTTGCGTTATATGATCTTTAAATTGAGTTAATAATTCTGCTCTGTAGTCCGTATCTATTTTTAAAATACAGAACATAATAAATAATTCATCTTCAGCATTAGCTGTTTTAGGATTTTTTTCGAAAAGAGGCGCTGGTGTTGTCCCATTTAAGTAAAATATTTCTGGCGCTTTATTGCTGATTGTTGGCAATGCATCAAGTAATGCTTTTGTGTATTGCTGTCCTGCGTGATGGTCTATTGCACTTTGATTATCGAAGCGCTCATAGGCAAAAAATATATTAGGAAAATTCTTATCTTGATATAAGCGCATTTCCAGTAAGCCCGCTTCATTTTTTGACCCTTGTTTATCATCTTCAAGCAGTGCTTCAAATAATGCGATATGGGTTGGTTGTATATCAAACTTAACGACTTGTACGATCATTTTAATTCCTATTTTTGGCGAGAATACTTTGTTTTTATGGCGACTGTTAAAGAGGCTGTAGTAATAAAATGGCCTGTAGTCATTTTTTTGTTGTATTGCTCATTCAATGAATATTGATTTTGCTTTATGTTAATGAATAGGAAAAGAGTGAATAGATCCAATTAATATGGATGATATTATCCATAATCAGCCTCATTTACAGAGAGGGGGGGAGCTAATCTTTAACGTCAAAGTGCTGATAACTTAATTTTAAAAACTAAAATGATGGTTAATTACTAACTAACCTCAATTCTGGTTAACGGAAGCGAAAGGTTATTTGAAATCATATAGTTATAAAAAATTATTATACAATACTGCTAGTTGTGCGTAGTTCAAGGCAAATTGTTGAAGCAATAACTGGTTATTGGGAAATAATTTAACGACGAAATTCGCTCAAATAGTGGTGTTGTATCGCTTTTCTTATCCGGAACTGAGGTTAACTATAGTAAAATAATAAAGAAGCTAGATTCTTATTTTTAAGCTCTATTAACTTATGACAGGATATCACCATGGAAACCTTATCAATCATACTGGTCGCTTTAGTCGCAGTTGAACACCTATACATATTAATATTAGAGATGTTTTTATGGGAAAAACCACGTACCCAAAAAATATTTGGTATTAAAAAAGAAGATATCGAAACGACTAAAGTGATGGCTGCTAATCAAGGCCTTTATAACGGTTTTTTATCTGCGGGTTTATTTTGGGGATTGCTACACCCTGATTCAGTGATGGGCAGTCAAATTCAAATTTTCTTTGTCTTATGCGTTATTGTTGCTGCTTTATACGGTGCATTTACTGTTAAAAAATCTATTCTTTTAGTGCAAGGTTTACCTGCCTTATTAGCTTGCATTGCATTAATGTTAGTTTAATTTTTCGCTGGTGGGTTAACCATAAGCTGTTTTTAACGATCTATTTTTAATGATCTGTTTCTTCAAAATAAAAGTCTAAAATGAAAAATATATTAGTTGTTACTGTTATTGGAATTGCCCATTTATCAGTGGCCATTTAATAACAGTAACGTCTCTGCTTCTACTAATCATTTAAATGTAGCCACTGAAAATTACGTTACTGCTAGTTCAGCTCCTAACAGTGCTGAGGTCGCTTATCAAAATAGGCGTAATGATATTCAAGTCAATGGAATAGGCACTGTTATTAAGTTGTTAAGTTATTAAGTTATTAAATGATAATAAAGGCATTAAGTTATTAAATGATAATAAAGGTGCTCGCCATCAGAAGTTTATTTTGCGTTTAGGCTCAGGGCAAACTATTTTAATTGCACATAATAGTGATTTAGCACCACGTATTAATTCAATTTTACAGGGTGACCAAGTGGAGTTCAGTAGAGTTCTATGGTGAATATGATTGGAATGATCGAGGAGGTGTGGTTCATTGGACACATCGCGACCCTAATGGTTACCCTGTTGATGGCTGGTTAAAACATCAAGGTAGAATTTATCAATAGGGTGAAGTCTGCCATTAATATTGTCTGTTTCAATTGCTTATTACTTATTGGCCAACGGTAACCTCCAATTCAATTGTTTAATGTGACTTCAACAATAAGGTATTAAATGGATACTCAACGTTATGGCATTATTTTAAATGTTGAAAATTACTATGAATGTGTTGCTTTCTATCGTGATGTTTTAGACCTTAAGGTTCTATTTTCAAAAATTGAAGGTGATTTCAAACTGACTTGTGTAGAATTTGGTGCTGGGTATTTGATGATAGAAACAGAGGGCTTTGCTGAGCCTAATGGAAAATCAATCAAAGTTTGCCCATCTAAATTACGGTTTAATGTGGCGGATATTAATGCTGCAATGAAGAGAATGGAACATTTCGGAATACCCACTGAATTGATAGAAAGTGAGTGGGGTTCTACAATTAATATTTACGATCCTGATGGTAACCGTATAGGTATTAGAGATGAAGCTAGTTTCAACCGTCAAATTAACGTTCAATAAATATTAAATATAAAACTTAAGGTATTAATATGTCTACAATCTCAGGTAGTTGTCTATGTGGAAAAGTGTCATTTGAAAGTGAAGATGACTTTAAAAAATTCCACCTTTGTCATTGTATTCAATGCCAAAAAGCCACGGGATCGGCTCATGCATCTAATTTATTTACTGCGCCAAAGAATAT
Organism: uncultured Psychromonas sp.; assembly: GCF_947489755.1. GTDB lineage: Bacteria > Pseudomonadota > Gammaproteobacteria > Enterobacterales > Psychromonadaceae > Psychromonas. Next base: position 68,411 of record NZ_CANLFB010000005.1, on the reverse strand, counting down.
TACATGGTTAAGTGGTATAGACTCAGTTAAACGTTTTGATGTGCCTGGTCGTGCCATTTCTAGTGCCTTTTGTAATAACTGCGGTAGTAATGTGCCGTATATCTCACGTACTGGGAAAGCATTGGTTGTGCCTGCTGGGAGTTTAAATGGTTCTCCTAATATAGAACCAGACAGTCATATTTTCTGTTCAGAGAAAGCAAGTTGGTATGACAAAGCTGTTAATGCCAAAACATTCGATAAATTTCCTAAATAAATCATCTGTAAATTCAAAGAAAAAGAATCTTGTAATAAAGGTTCTTTTTATTCATAAATTTCAATACTCAAGCTATCTGTTAATTAATCAATTAACCTTTAAAAAACTATTTAAGCTTTAAAAAGTATCGTTAATGCCGTTATTATTTTTTGGCTGCAATGGTAAATTATTAATCTCCTTATTTATTACTTAAACTCAAGCGACTTTGCTTATCTCTTTAGATCTAAAGTAACTGATATCTATTTAGTGACTCATTTAATTCATAGCCTATTTTATAGCCCAATACATAGCTTAATTCATCGCTTAATTCATCGCTTAATACTTAGCACATTAAAAATTAATGATAATTATTATCAAATAGGGTGGATTTATCTTTCTTATTAAATGATAATGATTCTTATTGCTTTTGTGTTTGACTGAAATGGGAAATGTTATTATGTTGGATCATAATTGGGAATGTTTAACGAAAGAAGCGGTTAACGCTTATTCGAATCATGCTTTTAATGATGCTGTTAATTTAAACAAACAAGCATTATCACTATTAGAAGTTTCATTTTATGACGATTTTAACCATGATGTGGAATCAACCATTGCCGCGGCTAGCGTGAGCTTTTTAAACCTTGCTGAATCTTATACGGTATTAGGTGAGTTTGTATTAGCCAATGCTCAGTATGAAAATGCAATTAATTTTCTTCAAGCAGCGATGATGCGATCAGCTGTGAACGACCACCAATACAGCATTATTATGCGTACTTTGACTCGCATTCGTTGCGAGTGGCAATTGTTTAGCCAAAGTCATTTCTCAGAATTACCTGCGCAAAGTAACCCTTTAATGGAAACATTTTCAAATGTTGTTTCTGCTCCTAAAAAAGCAACTCATCATTAATGCTCCACCCATCGATTTCCAATGTTTTCTAACACTATATAAATCATTTTATCACTGCCTTCAAAGAAGGTGTTTTACGTTAAAACCAAGGAAGAAAATATGAAAAAAATATTCAATCATTCAATTATCTTAAGCTTAATGTTGGCTTTCAGCCAAGTGGCTCAAGCACACCCAGGTCATGATCATGCACATTGGGCAAGTAACTCTATTCACCTCCTAACAGTGGCTTCTATTGCCGCTGTGATCGTCGCTGGATTGGTTTATAAAAAAGTTATTCGTCGTCGTAAAAACCTATCGACTACTTCTGCAGGAGAATAAACATGTTACATAGTTTAATTAAAAGTCTTGATAAAATGCTTAACTTTAAAACAGCACAAGCGCATTGTGATATACCATGTAAAATTTATGACCCCTCAACAGCGCAACTTGCCGCGTTAAGTTGTGTTCGTTTAATGGACTTAATAAAAGAAGTTGAAGATAAAGGCAAATTGAATGTCGCGGACTACGCACAGGTTGCTCGGTTAGTGAATGAGAAAGAATCAGCGAGTACAGAAGTAAAAGAGGCGGTGCGTATTATTTGGGGAGACTATTTTAAAGCGCCACAATTTGAACAGTTGCCTGATGCACATCAACTTACTCATAGCATTATGTTACAAGCATCGAAATGTAAACAAAGCATTGATAGAGAAGAAGGTGAGAAGCTAGTTGGGTTGGTTAATCAATTCGCGGCTGCTTTTTGGCTAACCAAAGGTGTGGCAACTTATAGTGCAGCTTGCCCTTATCCTCCAATGTTAGCAACTGTTTACCCTGACTTAAAAGGTTAAATTAAGAAGGGGTTAGCGGTATGACGGATTACAACGTTTCTTACTTTATCTAGGCCCCTAATTATTTAATGTCATTGGTATTATTTAGGTTTGCTGGAGTTATTATGTTTAGTGTGATTAAAGTGCAAGGAACGAGCATGGTGCCTCGTTTACAACATGGAGATTTTGTTTTTATTAGCCGATGGCAGCGTTCGTTAAAAGTGGGGGACCTCGTTGTTGTTGATCATCCTTTATATCAGTTTATTGTTAAGCGAGTTCTCGAGATCGATGACCATGGGTTGCTTTGGGTTGGCGGTGAAAATGAAAGCAGCCTGAAGCCACAGGAGTTGGGATGGATTGCACCTAATAGATTAGTCGGCAAAGTACTCTTTTGTGTTTGTGCTAATCACACATTTACTATCTCTTTGTTTAATAAGTAATTAATAGTTTAATAAGTAATAAGTAATAAATAGTTTAATAGGTAGTAAAAATTGTTTGATAAGTAGTTACACCGTTTTTATTACAGTCTCAAAAAATACCCACCCCATTAAGAAAAGCCTTAAGCATTATCCCTCATTACTATCATTACTATCATTACTATCATAAATACAGGTTGAGTTATCCAGATGCATCTCATTTATCTATAAGCAACAATGCTTCAAACATCTCCTATCGAGTTATTTTTTACTTACTGGTCAGATCTTTTCTCATAAAAATACCTGATTAGTTAATTCATGGCGACTTAAATAGATCTTTAGATTGCTCATGTAAAAGTAATCTATCACAATGCACACCTGTAACGTTTTAACAAAAATTACCCTATTCTTATCGGCAGAGTGACCGATACTCTTCTCAATAACTATAAAATGGATGACATAGTGAAAAAGAACATAACTGCTTTAATAACATTGGCTACAGCAATCGCAATGCCTGCTTTAGCAGCTTCGCCCACACCAGAAAAATTAACGGTTTATACGTATAGTTCATTTGCTTCAGAATGGGGCCCAGGGCCTAAGATTGAAGCTGCATTTGAGAAATCTTGTCAATGTGACCTTGAATTCATCGCTTTAGATGACGGTGTTACCATATTAAACCGCTTACGCTTAGAAGGTAAAAGTAGTGAAGCCGATATTTTATTAGGGCTTGATGATAGTTTAATGGCAACTGCTGAAAAAACCGGATTACTTGATAAACATAATATCGATTTAAGTACGGTTAATGTGGAAAATGGCTGGAAAGATAAAACATTTGTCCCGTTTGACTATGGCTATTTTGCTTTTATTTATAATAGTGAAAAATTAAAGAACCCACCAAAAAGCCTTAAAGAATTGGTTGAGCAGCGTGATGATCTTAATATTATCTACCAAGATCCGCGTACATCAACACCAGGCTTAGGCTTAATGTTATGGATGAAGACTGTCTATGGTGAGCAAGCTGGAGAAGCTTGGAAACAGTTAGCTGAAAAAACTGTCACGGTAACCAAAGGTTGGTCTGAAGCGTATAGTATGTTCTTAAAAGGTGAAGCGGATATGGTGTTGTCATATACGACGTCACCTGCTTATCACATTATCGCTGAAGACAAAAATCAATATGTAGCGGCAAGCTTTAGCGAAGGGCATTACAGACAAACAGAAGTCGCGGCAATTGTTAAAAGTAGCCAACATAAAAAACTAGCAACACAGTTTATGAATTTTATGTTAAGTGATGGTTTTCAATCTCAAATCGCGACAGGCAACTGGATGTATCCTGTCACAGACGTATTATTGCCAACTGAATTTGACCAATTAACCTTACCAGTTAAAACACTTTCATTCCCAAGTAAAGAAGTGGCTAAAAACCGTAAAGCATGGACGAGAGAGTGGTTAATTTCATTAACTGATTAATTACTATTATTAGTTTGAGAGGCTTTGAGTGTGGTAATAAAACAGATTAAACCAGTCCAATTACCTGGTGTTTTACTGTCTATTGGTATTTTTACCTTTGTCATGATGGCTGTTACTGCATTATTAACACATTCTTCTAGTTTAAATATCACCGATATATGGTCTGATGCTTATTATCGGCATATTACCGTATTTAGTTTTTATCAGGCCTTTTTATCGACGCTATTAAGTGTCGTGTTAGCTATCCCCATTAGTCATGCGTTATCTAGACGTGAATTTTGGGGGAAAACCTTATTACTGAAATTATTTGCTACTACCTTAGTCTTGCCCATTTTAGTTGCTGTATTTGGGTTGCTTGCTATTTATGGTAACAGTGGGTTATTAGCATCTGTTTTTGCTTATTTTGATCTTAAATTACCTTTCTCTATTTTTGGGCTAAACGGCATATTGTTAGCGCATGTCTTTTTTAACTTACCTTTTGCTTGTCGTTTATTTTTACAAGCATTAGGCTCCATTCCAGATAAACAACATCAATTAGCGATCCATTTAGGATTAAAGCATTGGTATAAATTTCGTTTTGTAGAATGGCCTTATATCCGTGGGCAATTACCACATATTGCTGGGTTGATCTTTATGCTGTGCTTTACTAGTTTTGCAACAGTAATGGCATTGGGTGGTGGTCCTAAATCCACCACTATTGAGCTCGCTATCTATCAAGCTATAAAGTTTGATTTTGACCTTCAAGTTGGTGCTTTATTGGCACTTTGGCAAATTTGTTTATGTGCGGTATTAGCTGTATTTATTCAGAAAATATCTGGCACTGCATTGCTAAGTAGTAATTTTCATGGTGCTAAAAACACGTTTATACATGACTCTACATTCTCTCGTTGTTGGGACTTTAGTTGGATAGGTTTAACTGGATTGTTAGTGTTACCCCCTTTATTCATGGTGTTGATATCAGGTATTAATCCCAAATTTTTTGTTGTGTTAGGTGATATTAACTTTTGGTATGCATTTAAAAATTCATTCATCATTGCTTTTTTTGCAGGGCTGATTGCTGTGTGCTGTGCTTTTTTTATTTTATTAGCCAGTCGTCAGTGGCGTTTAATAGGATTGAACGGACGAGCCGATAAAATTGAAATGTTAGCGACTATTATATTAGTGACACCAGGGCTGGTGATCAGCACTGGCTTATTTTTATTATTACGTGAATTTGGTAGCTTATCTGCAATGTCGTTATATATTGTGATTGCTGTTAATGCATTGATGGCATTACCTTTTGCTTTAAAAAGCTTAGCGCAACCTATGTTACAAAATGCTCAAAAATATGAACTATTGTGCGCTAGTTTAGGTATCTTTTCATTAAACCGATTTTACTGGGTTGAATGGAAGTCATTGAGAGAGCCAATATTACAAGCGCTATGTTTAAGCTTTGTGCTTTCAATAGGTGATTTGAGTGCTATTGCTTTATTTGGTAGCCATTCCTTTAGTACTTTACCATTATATCTTTTCCAGCTTTTAGGCAGCTATCAAATGGAATCGGCAGCAGTAGTTGCATTGGTTTTATTGGTATTAAGCGTTGGTGTCTTCATTGTGGTTGAAAGTGTCTTTAAAGAAAAAGTTATTAAGGTAAAAGAGTAAACCATGATTGAATTTTCGAAGGTAAATTATAATTACCAACAGCAACAATTTCATTTTGATTTGCAAATCAAGCAGGGGAGTTTGGTTGCTATTTTAGGACCAAGTGGGACGGGTAAAAGTACCTTATTAAATTTATTAGCGGGATTTATTTCCCCTATTGAAGGAGATATTAAAATAAATGAACAGTCCATTTTAAAGCAAGCTCCTTACCAACGTCCGCTCTCTATTTTATTTCAAGATAATAACTTATTCACTCATCTATCGGCTTACGACAATATTGGTTTAGGGTTACACCCCGGTTTGAAGTTAACAGAGCAACAAAAAGAACATTTACAAACCGTCGCGTTACAAGTTGGAGTTGAGGAGCTACTCACGCGTTTTCCTGCTGAGCTATCTGGTGGTGAACAGCAACGCGTTGCTTTGGCACGATGTTTTGTACAAAATAAACCGATTTTATTACTTGATGAGCCTTTTTCAGCGTTAGACCCGATATTGAGAGTCGCCATGTTAGAACGGGTGCAATCTTTAGCAAAGTCAGAAAATGTAACGGTATTAATGGTGACACATCATATTGAAGATGCATTAGCGGTCGCTTCTGATTTTGTTTTTGTTGATCATGGAAAAGCACTCGCTGCTGAGACAATAGATCAACTTAAAGTGACGCATCCAAACAAGCATTTAGCGCATTTTTTAAGTGCGCAGGTAGGCAATACAAAGACTATTGAATAATATAACCAATTTATAGGGATGATTATTATTAGTTATAAATGCTTATACGTATAAAAGTTAATGGACTATTAACTTTTATTCAAAAGCTTTATTGTCAGGTTATTTTACAAGCGAAGCATCGCTAATTAAATTTATATTTACATGTTGTTGATGTTTATGTGATCTTTGATGTTGGAATAGTTATTGCTCTTTCATATTAGGGCCTATTAAAAAATTGGTTTTTATAGGCACCTTAAAATAAATGTAAAGGAGTACTAATATGAAATGTAAAATAATGAAAAGTGTCTTTTTAGGCAGCGGGCTATCAATAGTGAGCTTATTGAGTGTCGTAAATGCAAGTGTTCTGACTGGGAATTTAACAGTTGATAATGAATATAATGTTTATCTAAGCACCGATGATAATACTCAAGGCATTTTAGTTTCTGCTGATAGTAGTTGGTATGAGTCTGAGATTTTTACTGCGACTTTAGCTGCTGGAACTGATTATTTTTTACATGTTGAAGGCATTGACTTTAGTGGATTTGAAGGTTTTTTAGGTAACTTTAGCTTAGATAGTGCTGACCATTTATTTAGTAATAGTACGGCTCAATTGTTAACTAATACTATTGATTGGACCGTAAGTACAACAGGTTGGAGTAATTATAGTAATCCAAGTTCATACGGAGATAATACTGCTTATCCTTGGTATGCAGATACAAGACCTGCTATCGATGTTATATCTGCTGCGGAATGGATTTGGTCTGTAGATGATACTGCGCAGCATGTTTATTTTTCAACAGCGATCACAGCAGTACCCGCACCATCTACAATGGCTATTTTCGGCTTAGCATTAGCTGGACTTGCTTATCGTCGTTTTAAAAAACAAGCTTAAAGCGTGTTGTAAAATTTTAAAAGCACTAGCTACCTGCATAGTGCTTTTTATTGTTGTATTTTTAGTTGTTTAAGTTTGAGTTGCTTAATCCTCAATGAACACATTACTTCCTAATCACAATCTTCCTTGGTATTAACTCTAATCCCGCTTGATAACGCTTAGCTGAAGCATTTAAGCCTAAAGCCAATGCGCTATCTGCAATCAGTTCAAATTGCTGTGCTAATGAGTTAATTTTAATCGGCAAAAAATCCAATAAACGATTATCACCAAAGGTACCTAGTTTGACGGTTTTCATCAGTTCAGGTTGCTCAATGAGCACATCTAAAATGCCTTCCAGCATGGTATAAGACGTGACGATAATTGCATCGGGCATCTTGTCTTCTTTTAGCCATTGTTTAAACACCGCTTTACCCGATTCGCTATTAAAGTGGTCGCCATAGATGGCAATACAGGTAATTCCCTGCTTTTTCGCTTGAGCTTCAAACCCTGCATGGCGTTGACGGGAAATATTTAATGTAGGTAAAGCACCAATTAGACCAATAGATTTAATATTGTCTGTAATGACCGAAGCCGTTAACTCGTAAGCACCATCAAAGTCCTCACTAATCACACATCCAAAATGTTCATCATCTAACGCACGGTCGAGTGCAATAATAGGTGTGCCTTGTTGTTGTATTTTCAGGTAATAATCACTGCCATCAGGTAAAGCGCTGGCAACAAAAAGTGCATCAATACGACGGCTTAATAATGCTTTTACTAAGTTTTTTTCTGTTTCAGGATCGTCATCAGAGCAACCGATAAGAATTTGATATCCTGCTTTACGAGAATTACATTCCAATAACTTAGCTAGTTTTGTGTAACTGCTATTTTCAAGATCTGGGATGATCAATCCAAAAGATCGGCTGCTACCTGCACGCAAAGCAGAAGCTGCATGGTCAGGACTGTAGTTATGTTCATTAACTACTGCCATTACCTTCAGTTGGGTTTTTTCACTGATTCTATACTGCTTAGCTTTACCATTAATGACATAGCTTGCAGTGGTTTTTGATACGCCTGCTAATGTGGCAATGTTATCTAATGTCACGGTCAAGATCCTTATTTATGTCGACAAGATCAAATTAATGGCAGTCTATTTTTTTTAGTGTTTGCATTGTATGCTGAATCGATTCACTATAAAAGCTGAAACGATTCAGTAACACTTAAAGTTTATAATAATTGAGAGCAATATAACGTATCAATGACCGGTTTATAAACTTAATGAGTACTTGCTGAACTTTTTTTTGAATGCGTTGCTGAATCGATTCAGTAGAGCGCTAAGCAATTGATAACTCATTAATATAGCGAGAGGTTCAGACCGATGCTGACACTAACTAATAACGATATAACCTTACAGCAAAGTGCTGCTGATAAAACCACAGCCATTAAAGCGATTGCTAAGCAATTGACTGATAATGGTTTAGTGGCTGAGCAATATGTCAAAGGCATGCTTAACCGAGAAAAACAAAATTCAACGTTTTTAGGTAATGGTATTGCGATTCCACATGGCACAACAGATACACGAGACTTGGTGAATAAAACGGGTGTTGCAGTACATCACTTTCCTGAAGGAGTGAGTTGGGGTGATGGGAATATAGTTTATATCGCCATCGGTATTGCAGCGAAGTCTGATGAACATCTAGGTATTTTAAAGCAATTAACCAAAGTGCTATCTGCCGATGGTGTAGAGAACAAATTAAAACAAGCTCAAACCAAAGAAGACATCATTAAGTTATTAAATGGCGATGTGCAGTTTGAAGCTGATTTTTCACCAGCATTGATACAATTAAATTTCCCCGCGACGGATATGATTCAAATGAGTGCGGTTGCTGGTGGGCTATTAAAAAATAGCGGTAATGTGGAGAATCAATTTGTTGCTGAATTAGTTACTAAAGAACCAACACACTTAGGTAGTGGCTTATGGTTAGTCAGCGGTGATAAAGGCGTGAAGCGTTCTGCTATGTCTATTTTAACGACGAGTGAAGCCTGTGCATTTAATGGTTTACCTGTAAAAGGATTGATCGCTATTGCTGCTTGTAACGGCACGCATGGTTCATTATTAAATACTATTAGTCAGTTGGTTTTCGATCAACAACAAACAAAAGTATTGACATTAACTGCCCCTGAGTTAGTTGATTTATTTGCTGCTTCTACACCACAAACTGTTGTTGATAGCGACAACTTGGCGACATTCAAAATTCATAATACACATGGTTTACATGCTCGCCCAAGTGCGATGCTAGTGGCGACTGTTAAGAAATATAAAGCAACGATTAAAGTCGCCAATATTGATACTGACCATAAATTTGTTGATGCAAAAAGTTTAATGAAAGTGATTGGTTTGGGCGTTAAACATGGTGACTCATTGCAATTTAGCGCAGATGGCCCTGATGCACAAGACGCCTTAACTGCTATTGGTGAAGCGATTGCTTCTGGCTTGAGTGAGGGGTAAATGATGAACAATGAAAATGCGATAGAAAGCAAAAAAGTAGTCACTATTACACTCAACCCCGCGCTAGATTTAACAGGCAGTTTAGATACCTTAAATATTGGTTCAGTAAGTTTAGCAAATAAAGGCTCACTGCATGCTGCTGGTAAAGGCGTTAACGTTGCAAAAGTCCTTTCTGATTTAGGTGCTGAAGTGACGGTCACCGGTTTTTTAGGGCGCGATAATGAAGCGTTATTTTGCACATTATTTAGTGAAATGAATGCTAAAGATGAGTTTATCCGTGTTGATGGTTCAACGCGTATTAATGTCAAATTAGTCGAACACGATGGGCAAGTCAGCGATATTAATTTTCCTGGCGTGGAAGTTTCTGAACAAGCTATTACTGACTTTGAAAAGTGTTTATTTACGTTAGCTGAAACGCATCAGTTTTTTGTACTTGCCGGGAGTTTGCCTAAAGGGATCTCACCTGAGTTGTGTGCAAGTTGGATAAAAAAACTACATGAAATGGGTAAAAAAGTCATATTTGATAGTAGTCGAGCGGCTTTAGCTGCTGGCTTAGACGCACATCCTTGGTTAATTAAACCGAATGACGAAGAGTTATCTGAATTTGTTGGGCGTGAGCTCAATACGGCTAAGGCTTGCCAGCAAGCTGCTCAGGATCTCGCCAGTAAAGGTATCGAAAATATTGTTGTGTCGTTAGGTGCTAAAGGGGTGATGTGGTTGAGTAAAGGCGACCAAATTGACGCGTTATGGCGTTATGCTCAACCGCCTAAAATGAATGTGGTGAGTACGGTTGGCGCTGGCGATACCTTAGTAGCAGGTTTTTGTTGGGGATACATGCAACAGTGGCAAGCAGAACAGACACTTTCTTTTGCAACAGCACTCTCCGCTTTAGCGGTATCGCAAGTCGGTGTCGGAGTGCCAAGCCTTCAAACGGTAACTGATTTACAAAAACAGATCACTCACAGCAACCCTATTTCAACGAACGTGTGAATAACTTATTTAAGGACTGAATATGAAAAATATAGCGATTGTAACGGCATGTCCTAGTGGCGTAGCAAACAGCATTATTGCGGCTGGTTTATTAAAGCAAGCAAGCGATAAACTTAATATTAATGCTTTAATAGAATGTCAATCAACCGTCTTACCTGTTGAAGTGTTATCTATTGCTGATATAGAAGCTGCTGAAGCGATTATTATTGCATCAAATAGTGATATCGACACAACACGTTTTATAGGTAAAAAAGTGTACCAAGGTGTAATTTCTGATTGCACTGAAAACCCTCAAGCCTGGTTAGAGAACGCTGTTCATCATGCTCAAATACTAACGGCCGATAAAGCAAGCAAAGGTGTTGCTAGCGTCGGTAATACTGATAGTGCAACTAACGAGACTGGCGCTAAGAAAATTGTCGCTATCACAGCTTGTCCTACTGGGGTTGCTCATACTTTCATGGCTGCTGAAGCATTAGAAGTTGAAGCTAAGCGTCAAGGGCATTGCATTAAAGTTGAAACTCGTGGTTCGGTAGGTGCAAAAAATCAATTAACCGATCAAGATATTACAGACGCAGATTTAGTGATTATTGCAGCTGATATTGAAGTGTCATTAGATCGATTTAATGGTAAACGCCTGTATAAAACAAGCACTGGTTTAGCCCTTAAAAAAACCGAACAAGAAGTGACAAAAGCATTGGCAGAAGCGACAGTTTTTCAAGTAACGGGCAATGCAAGTTCTCCTCAAAATGAAGAGAAGAAGGGCGTGTATAAACATCTTATGACAGGTGTTTCACACATGCTACCTGTTGTTATTGCTGGTGGTTTATTGATTGCACTGTCATTTGTATTTGGTATTGAAGCCTTTAAAGAAAAAGGCACCATCGCAGCAACCTTAATGGATATCGGCGGTGGTGCTGCTTTTGCTCTAATGATTCCGGTATTAGCTGGTTTTATTGCTTTCTCGATTGCTGACCGTCCTGGTTTAGCGCCTGGTTTAATTGGCGGTATGTTAGCAAGCCAATTAGGCGCGGGTTTCTTAGGCGGCATTGCTGCTGGTTTTATTGCAGGTTATGCGGCGAAATTCATTGCGGATAAAGTCTCACTTCCACAGTCAATGGAAGCACTTAAACCTATTTTAATTATTCCTTTTGTGGCGAGTTTGTTTACTGGTTTAGTGATGATTTATGTTGTCGGTGGTCCCGTTGCAAGCATTATGGCCGCGTTAACTGAGTTCTTAACCAACATGGGGTCAACCAATGCTGTTCTGTTAGGCATCGTATTGGGTTGTATGATGTGTTTCGACTTAGGTGGACCAGTGAATAAAGCGGCATACACTTTTGGTGTTGGTCTATTAGCTTCTCAATCATATGGTCCAATGGCTGCGATTATGGCCGCGGGTATGGTACCTGCTCTTGGTATGGGGTTAGCCACATTCCTTGCGAAGAAAAAATTTATTGATAGCGAACGTGAAGCGGGTAAAGCCTCTTTTGTATTAGGCTTATGTTTTATTTCTGAAGGTGCTATTCCATTTGCAGCAAAAGATCCAATGCGTGTTATTCCAAGTTGTATGGCAGGAGGGGCATTAACTGGTGGTCTTTCAATGCTGTTTGGAGCTCAATTACTTGCGCCGCACGGTGGTCTGTTTGTTCTGTTGATTCCAAATGCTATTTCACCAGTCTTACTATACTTAGTGGCTATTGCTGCAGGAACGGCAGTGACAGGCTTCACCTATGCTTTCTTGAAGAATAAAGAAGAAGCGAAGCTAGTGGCTACTGCTTAATTGATAATCGATAGATAATAAAAAAGGAGTTTACGATATTAGTCGTAAGCTCCTTTTTTTATTGTAAGACATTAACTTCCAACACTGTTTTCATTGATGAAAATCGATATTAGTGCTTAAAGGTTATTTATCTTCGTGATCTAAAACGGCAATATTTTTATCCGATACTAATGGACCTGTCTGATGTTGGTATTCATTTTCATCATCATTATTATCGTGATCTGAAATAAAGTTAAGTAAACAACTACTATAATTTGCTTCCGCTTTAGCGAGATGCTTACCATCATCACTACGGATTAAAATAGTATCACCCGCTGAGAATTCACCATGTACTTCTAATATTTCATTACTGGTTAACTGGTCACTATTTTCTTCGAGAGGGTATTCAAAGCCATCGCCAATAACCACTTCACCTTGTGCTCTTGAAGTATGTGTCATCCAATGTAAATCTTCTTCCATTGGTTTTGCATAAGGGGCAAATACAGTACCTGGGTTATTACCTAATATCAGCTGCTCAAATGAGCTTTCTTTAAAACCATTGATAATGTAGGTTGTTAGACCGTGAGAAGTGGCTTTCTCTGCCGCTTCTATTTTAGTTTGCATACCGCCAGTACCAACGCTGCTGTGTGCGCCTCCAGCCATATCATAAATACTTTGATCGATAGTATTCACGTTTTTAATCATTACCGCATCGTCATTGGTATGTGGGTTTTTATTATATAAACCGTCGATGTCAGAACAAATGATCAAGGCATCAGCATCTGCTGCCGCAGCTACCATTGCAGATAGGTTGTCGTTGTCGCCTACTTTTAACGCATCGGTTGTTACTACATCATTTTCGTTAACAACTGGTAAAATACCATGGTCAAGTAATGCAAAAATAGTTTCACGAACACTGTCGTATCTTTCTCTATCTTGGAAGTCACCGTGTGTTAATAGAATTTGTGCTGATGGGAAATCAAAGAATCGATCCCATGCGGCCATCATTTCATTTTGTCCGGCTGCTGCCATTGCTTTTTTAATTGGGAGAGAGGGCTTTTCGATATTACCAAAAAAGTGTGCACCTGCGGCAACTGACCCTGAAGAGACAAGAATAACTTCTATTCCCATATCTCTGCACTGTAATATAAATTTGGCGATATGTAATAAGTAGCGTGAACTACAACCTTTTCTTTCTGGTGCAATTAGTGCGCTACCGACTTTAAGTACAATTCGATTCCATTTATTATTTTTCATATTTTCTCTTTTAACTTTACTGCATTACTCTTTTTTTATGCACAACACTAACCGCAAGAGTAAAAAGCGATTTGCTGTATAAATAACTATTTTTATTAATTAAATGTGGGAACTGGTTAATCTAGGAGGGGGAAGGTTTGTTGATATATGATAATTTCTCATGAGAGCCATTACTCTACGTCCTGCCTTACTAAGTTGGTTTAAAGATGGTTAATTTAAAGGTGAATCACATAAATAAATACAATTATTTATCATGCAATTAACATAGTGTAACATAATTACATTTTAATTTTGATTGTTTTTTGCACGAAGAAAATAGACTGCTTTAATTTACAAAAGTTCAGTCATTATTAAAGAGGCGTTAAGTGCTTTATTTTAATGCTATTTATGCTTTATTTTTGCTCTAATTAGTTTGAATAACAACTTATTTAAAGTGATTTCCTCTTGATAGGCAGTGTTTAAGAAATACGGTAATATTAATTTACGTTATTCAATGATCAAAATCATTAACGACTTAAAACAAGTTAACGCCATTTCAAGTTTTAATCATTGGCATAATGAATCGTTATCACTATCTTTATAATGCCTTATCTAAATAGGTACTCGTCTCTCATCGTGATCTCTCTGTCAGCAATTAATCATCTATATACCTCCAACTATAGTATTTAACTATTGATTCAATTGAAACTAACAATTTAATCTATTAAGATATTTAATGCATAATGCTTCTCATGGACTCGAAGAGAGTCTCAATATTAATTATTTAACTCACTTAATAGGAATAACAACATGATCAACTCTAAACTTAAGCCATTCAACGCAACTGCATTTAAATCTGGCGAATTCGTAGAAATTTCTGAAAAAGACGTACTAGGTAAATGGTCTATCTTTTTCTTCTACCCAGCTGACTTTACATTTGTTTGTCCTACTGAATTAGGCGATGTTGCTGACCATTACGAAGAGCTACAAAAACGTGGCGTTGAAGTTTTCTCAGTATCTACTGATACTCACTTCACTCATAAAGCATGGCACGATAGTTCAGACACAATTGGTAAAATCAACTACTTCATGGTTGGTGACCAATCAGGCGCTATCACAAACAACTTCGGTATGATGCGTGAAGGTCAAGGCCTTGCAAACCGTGGTACATTCTTGATGGATCCAGAAGGTGTTGTACAAGCACTAGAAGTAACTGCTGAAGGTGTTGGCCGTGACGCTGAAGACCTAATGCGTAAAGTTAAAGCTGCACAATATGTTGCTGCTCACCCAGGTGAAGTATGTCCAGCTAAATGGAAAGAAGGTGAAGAAACATTAGCACCTTCATTAGACCTAGTAGGTAAAATCTAAGTCTAAAAAATTAAGTCGCTTAATCAGTTAATAACTTAGTCGTTTCATAAACTAGTTATTTAATAAGTTAGCGACTTAATAATAAATAGACCTTAGTGATATTGCTGAGGTCATTTAAAAATAGATTTTTATAAAGCCTTATTGACGAGAGAGTCGATTTTTAAATTAACCCACATTGCTCATTACGTTTTTAACTAAGCGTAAATAAACACAGCCAAAAAATATTATAAAGGTGTCATTATGTTAGACCAAAATATGAAAACGCAATTAAAAGCGTACTTAGAAAACTTAAAAACAGACGTACAATTAGTACTTAGCTTAGACGACAGTGAAACAGCGAAAAAATTACATTCACTAGCAACTGACATCGCTTCATTGCACGATAAAGTGACTGTGATTGAAGACCCATCAGCAAGTGCACGTCAACCGATTATGCAAGTGATTAACCCAACTACAAATACCGCTATCGGTTTTGCTGGTTTACCAATGGGACATGAATTCACATCATTAGTATTAGCGTTATTGCATACTGGTGGGCATCCAATGAAAATTGATGCGGAAGTTATTGAGCAAGTACGTAATCTTGAAGGCGAGTTTAACTTTGAAGTCTTTATTTCTTTAAGTTGTCAGAACTGTCCTGATGTAGTGCAAGCACTAAACATGATGGCGGCAATTAATCCAAACATCAAAGCAACTATGATTGATGGCGGTGCATTCCAAGCTGAAGTAGCTGATCGCAACATCATGGCTGTACCAAGCGTTTACTTAAACGGTGAAGTGTTCACACAAGGTCGTATCACATTAACTGAAATATTAAGTAAAGTAGATACCGGTGCTGCGAAAAAACAAGCTGCAGCATTAAATGAGAAAGAACCGTATGAAGTGTTAGTGGTTGGTGGTGGCCCAGCGGGCGCATCTGCTGCAATCTACGCTGCTCGTAAAGGTATTCGTACAGGTGTGGTTGCTGAACGTTTTGGTGGTCAGGTTATGGACACGATGGCGATTGAAAACTTCATTTCTGTAAAAGAAACACAAGGTCCTAAATTAGCTGCTGCACTTGAAGAACACGTTAAAGAATACGACGTTGATATCATGAATGAACAACGTGCAGGCGCAGTCGTTGCAGCTGAAAAAACAGAAGACGGTTATATTCACGTTGAACTTGAAAGTGGCGCAATACTAAAAAGTCGTAGTGTTATTCTTTCAACGGGTGCACGTTGGAGAAAAATGAACGTACCAGGTGAGCAAGAATACAGTAACAAAGGTGTTGCTTATTGTCCTCATTGTGACGGACCATTATTCAAAGGCAAAAAAGTAGCGGTTATTGGCGGTGGTAACTCAGGTATTGAAGCGGCGATAGACTTAGCGGGCTTAGTTGAGCACGTTACAGTATTAGAGTTTGCAGATACATTACGTGCTGATCAAGTGTTAGTAGATAAAGCAAACAGCCTAGGTAACGTGACTATCATCAAAAGTGCACAAACAACTGAAGTGATTGGTGATGGTACGCGTGTTACTTCGCTTAAATACCTTGACCGTGTCAGTAATGAAGAAAATGAAGTTGAGCTTGCTGGTATTTTTGTTCAAATTGGTTTAGTTCCAAACAGTGACTTCTTAAAAGATAGTGGTGTTGCTTTATCACCTCGTGGTGAGATTGAAGTGAATGCTAAAGGTGAAACGTCATTACCGGGTGTATTCGCTGCGGGTGATGTAACAACAGTGCCTTACAAACAAATCATCATTGCAATGGGTGAAGGTTCAAAAGCAAGTCTAAGTGCCTTTGACCACTTGATTAGAACACCTGCTCCAGTCGCAAAAGTTGCTGAAGTTGCTTAATTTACAATAACAGTTTTTGTTATAGTCACTTAACTAAGTGACTAATTATAACAACAGGCCAAATACCAATGTATTTGGCCTTTTTTGTTTTATTTTTAGTTTTTTCTTCACATTTCTTGCACATTTCTTGCACATTTCTTGCACATTTTGTACTATCAATAAAAATTTAGGAAAAATAACAACAAGGAATTGTTCATGAAATTTAAAGTATTAGCGTTAGTTACAATGACTTTCAGTACATTTAGCTCATTTAGTCACTCTGCAGAAACAGTTGGCCCTATAGATGAAATTATATTGTGCGAACTGGCAGGAGATGAGTGGGTAAAAACATTACAATTTAAAGTGAATAATCAGTGGTTTGGTATTTATGCTGATTATTTTAAAACAGGGAATTCTTATGATAATAATATGGCCACTTCATTGATTTATATGGCTTATTCACAAGAGAGTGTTGTTAAAATTAAAGCTTCGGGAAACTGGGCTAATGCATTTACTGCTTGTGATGTAGCTAGTGGATCAATCATATATCGAACGAAAGGTGACTATATTAGTTTATCTCGATAAAACTTAAAGCTTAAAGATATTAACGTTTTAGGCTCTATATGCAAATAAGTAAACATATACATTATATATTTATTATCACTATTACTGTTTCTTTGGGAGTAATTTATTGTCTATATTCAAATAAAGTTATAAGAGAGGAATTAACATCATTCAATGAAAGTAAAGAAGTTCAACCGGAAAAATTAGAAGAGTTGAGTGATGATGCTAATTATCCGTCACCAGTTATAAAGTTACAGCAGTTAATGGCACAGTCTTTTTCTATCCTAGAGCCTACTGAAGGAAATATACTAAATAAACCCTTCATCCCCTATTCAGAAGAACAGAAATTTATCAATGCAAGTGAAGATGAAAGGTTGCAGCAACTTTTATTTGAAATAAAAAAACTAGAAAAAGATATGTCGAATACTATTTTTTGAGTTTTCCCCAATATCATAAACAACGGATTGTATTATGTTTAATTTTAATAAACAGGATTTACCCTTTAGCTCTAACTATTGGGGTGGTTTTATTGTAAAAATTTTATTCTTAAGTTTCATATTTCCCTGTGCAGTAGTCTTTTTTATTTCAAGTGCGAACGCCGTTAATTATGCTCCTTCTGGAAGTGCTCAGTTTGAACTGTCAGGTGATCTAATGGTAGAAGGGGGAAAGGCAGTATATGAATTACCTATAGAAATAACTCCTGGACGAGCAGGGCACATACCTAATATCAGTTTGCTTTATAATAGTGATAATAATAATGGTTACTTAGGTATGGGGTGGCAGCTACAGGCTAATTCTGTGATTACTCATTGTGGACAAAATTTAGAAAAAGATGGCGTTTGGGGAGGTGTTAACTTTGATGCAGAAGACCGATATTGTTTAGATGGGCAGCGCTTAATTGCAATTACAGGTTACGATGGTGCAGACTCCACAGAATATCGAGTAGAAAAGAATGGCTATTCAAAAATTGTCTCTTATGGGAATTCTGGTAGTGGGCCTAGCTATTTTAAGATATGGCTTAAAACGGGCAATGTTTTAGAGTACGGTGTTACGTCAGATGCTAAAGTAGAGCTTCCTACAACGAAAAATATTTATAAATGGGCACTTAATAAAAGCACCGATATTAGTGGTAATAATCATATTTTTTACCACTATGACGAGAGCTTTAATAATATAACTGTAGGTAAAACTCACCGTTTAACCCTCATCACTTATGAAGGTGGGGAGATTAAGTTTAATTATGAAACACGTGTAGACAAGGTTACTCAATACTTAGCTGGTCAGAAACTAGCTCGCAATAAACGAATCAAAAGTATTGTTACTAGAGATCAAAATAATGAATTAGTTAAAAATTATAATATTAAGTATATCTATTCAGATGCTACCAATCGAAGTTTAATAAATGCTATTGATTTATGTGTTGCTGATGGCTGTAGCTCAAAAATTAGTTTCGATTGGAATACAAAAAAAGTAGGAACTTTCATCAACGAAGAAAAATCGTTTTTCGAACCTCATTTTATTGATAGGAATGGTGATGGCTTTTTCTCAACATACGGAATTATTAAGCGTCAATTAATTCCTGGTAAAGCAATTATGAGTTTAATTGCTCCTAGCAGATCACGAGAAACTACTACTAACAGTTATGCTCTATCAGGAGCAATGAATAACCCTTCTTACAAGATTTTTAAAAGCGGTTGTCAAGCAAAATATTACCGTAAACATAATGATGGTATTTTGACTGCTGTTTGTGACTCGCATGTTTATGCTGACTTTAATGGTAATGGTAAAGAAACAGCAACATCAGATTCAAATACTGTTGTTGATTTTAATAATGACGGGCGAGCTGATATATTAACTATTAAAAATGGTCAAATTAACCTTAAACTCGCTGGTAGTAATGACCTTATAGTTTCCCCAAAAATCAATAAAGATCTCGATTTTGTTGATATTAATAACGACGGCTATCTCGATGTCATTACAAATAACCCTCTCGCAAAAGTTATTTATTTATTTAATGGTAAGCAATTTGTAAAACATCAAAGTTTTGCATTTAAAAATATGAATGCTTCTAAAAAAATTAATTCTTATTTTGCAGATATGAATAATGATGGGTATCCAGAGCTATATTATAACGGCCAGTTTTATCTGAATAAATTCGGTACTATAAACGGAAGCAAGGCTTGGAGTGATTTAAATTACTCAGTAGGTAAAACAGGGGTAATGCAATTTTTAGACATCAATAGTGATGGTTGGTTAGATATTATTCGCTCGTTTAACGGCAAAACAGTATTGCGTAAATCTATTGCAAGTGTGCAAGATAAAATTATTACTATTAGCGAATATGGCAAGCATTACAGTATTAATTACAAATCTTTATTCGACCGATCTGTGCATAAACAAATTAAGTATTATCAGTTTCCTTTTGTGAATAGTACTCCTTCAAAATATGTCGTTGCTAATGTTGTTAAAACGCCAAGAGGTTATAGTGACATTGCTTATGATTATCAATATATAGGGGCAAAAAGTCATTTAAAAGGTGGTGGTTTTCTAGGTTTTTCTAGCATTGTTGAAACTGAAAAAGCTGAAATGACAACGGTGACAACACGTGAATTCGAACAATTAGATTTAGCAAAAATAGGGGAACTATCTAAAGTAAGTGTTAGGCGAAATAATAAGTTAATTTCAAGACAAAACATTAACTACCGAGTTCTTAGAAAAAAAGGTGTTAATGCAAATTATTATCAAGTTTACCCTAATAAAGTTGACACAGAAGTTTTTGGTTTAAATGGAGCTGTTGAAAAAAAAATAACAAAACAAATATTAATGGATATTTTTGGTAATGAAATTGAAAATACTATGACAATAGTGGGCGGTAAATCTGATGCTCCTTATATTAAAAAAACAATTAATACTTTCGAGTCAAAAGGAGAAAACAGATATCATCAAATTCTAAAATTATCACCAGAATCTATAATTAACTTTGCAACTATCCCACAATCTGAAGCAGGAATTGAAAAGTTTTGTTCTGATAGTGGTAATATTTATTTAAAAGCTAAAGATAAAATCCATTTTATACCTGGCATCATCGATATTCCGATAACGGTAAAGCGTTATCCTCAATATTACCAATTTAAAAAAATATCTTCTAATAACGCTTTATCCGAAAACACCATTATTTCAGGCGATTTACAAAAATCTAATCTAAATGATGTCCAAAATGATAATATTTATTCATGCGGTAATTTTAATTTACAGAATGACTCATCAAAACAATTAAAGTCAACTCAAAACTCCTTTAAAACTCAAGAGCTAATTACAGAATCTCCTAATGATTTTTGGAAGTTAGGTGCACTAAAAAGTAATACAGTGACAATTAATAGTGGTGAAGGAAATATTACCTTTAAGAACACTATGAAATATCTAAAAAATGGGCTTTTATCCTCTGTTTATAATCATGGCGGTAGTTATGGAGGGAGTAACGGAAAATATGCTAAAAATAATTATGGCTATGATGAATATGGCAATATTACTTCCGAAACTATTAGTGGTACTGGTTTAACACCTCGGACAATATCTACGCTTTATGATGGATCGAGTGTAACCCCTCGAGCAAGTATTAACGCATTAGGGCATAAAACGTTATTAGAATACGAACAACGAAATGGTCAACTCGCCAAACGAGTCAGTCCTAGCGGTAAAAAAGTAAGTACTTGGAAGTATGATAAATTTGATAGGATCATTGAAGAGAGTAAACATGGTTTTGGTAACACAATTAGATACACTTATAAATTAGGTGCTAATTGCTCTAATGCACATAAACAAACGGTTAGTTGTATCATTGCAAAATCTGCTAGCCAAGGCGATATGGTTACTCAGTTTGATTATGAAGGTAAAGAAATAAGAAATGCCCATCAAGGATTTAATGGTCGTTGGATTTATCAAGATACGCAATGGGATAGAAATGGTCGCAAGTTAAGCACTACAAGGCCTAGCTTCAAAAAAAATAGTAGCGAAGCGACTGTTTATTTTGAATATGATGAACGTAATAGGGAAATAAAAAAAACGGAACCTGCGGCTAATGGCGGGAGTGCAACTTACACAACAAATTACGATAGATTAAAAACCGTAATAACTGATGCTCGTGGTTACAAACATACAACGATTAAAAATGTTCTAGGATATATTTTAACAAAGATTGAGCCACATGGCGCATCTCAAACCTATTCTTATTACCCAGATGGAAAGCTTAAAACAAGTACTGATTCAAGTAACAACAAAACACAGATAAAATACGATAATTTAGGACACCGAAGTCAACTAATTGATCCTGATATGGGGAATTGGACTTATAAATATAGTGCAGCTGGTGAGTTGTTATATAAAAAGGATGCTAACGGTAAAGTCACTAATGTTGTCTATGATAAACTTGGACGTAAAATTGCGCAAAATGAAGACAAGCAAACATCTCATTGGAGTTATGATAAATCTATTCCCGGTACATTAAGTTCGCATAGTGGCCATGGTAATTTAACTAGATATACCTACGGAAAATTTGAACTTGTTAATAAAGTCAGCATGACTAGTTCTAGTGAAACCCTTTCAACGGAATACCAATATGATAACTATGGTCGCCTGAGAAGTGAGCTTCGTCCAAATGGTAATAGTGACGATGACAAACTTAATTTGCAATATACATATAACTCAATGGGGTATATGACACGGGTACGTAGTCCTAAAACAGCCGCCGATAATACGTTTTCCAGTGCAAAATATCGCAATAGTATTAAGCAGCTAATGGATGATGCGTTAATTGTTGCAAAAGAGTATGTGGGTAAAGCAACCTATTATAAAAATGAAGAAAACTTTTTAAAGAATAAAGCGAAAGAATACAACGTTGATAAAATAGAGGTACATAGGTTAGATGAAATAGGCCAACAGCTTTTGGCTAACAATGAACAATATCAAAAGTGGTGTTCGGATGATGGTGTTTGTTACTTAAGGCCATCAGTTTGGCTATCGCTTCATGGGCCTATCACTGTTCCTGTGAAAATGCTGGTTGGTAATGAAGTCTATCGGCTTGAA
Source organism: uncultured Psychromonas sp. (assembly GCF_947489755.1). GTDB lineage: Bacteria > Pseudomonadota > Gammaproteobacteria > Enterobacterales > Psychromonadaceae > Psychromonas. The sequence continues at coordinate 46,043 of NZ_CANLFB010000005.1, read as the reverse complement.
ACCCAATACAATAGTAGTACACCAGATAAACGTTTATACGATGCAGAAATAGATGTCGTTTCTTTAGACATTTTTAATAATGCTAATTTGACGAAAGCCGATGATACACTGTTTATTGATAGTGATAATAATGGACAAAAAGAACTAATATCTAACAATCAGTTATTTGCAGCAAAGGCCGATAAAGCAACTCGAACATCGTTATTATCACTTGCAGCAGAAGTAAATAATGCGACTGCTATTGCTAATGAACGTTATAAATATTACGCCGATTTAGCTGAGCAGATCACTTCGTTATTGATTGAAATAAGCAAGGTTAGTGGCTTATATTGCGATCAAGCTGATCGTCTTGTTGGGGATGAATTGAATTCTTCAGAACAAGAAAAGTGCACAAATAAGAATGAAAATAGTCAATGGCAACATTTGGAGAATCTACTTAATGAATCTAAAAATGCTGAAAAAAACAATGCCGCTTATATCACTTATTGGCAACGCCAAGATACCGATGCTTATGACCACACATTATCCGAAACATTAGGGAACGGGTTAGTAAATACCTACCAACATAACCAAAAAACAGGCCGTCCTGACTATATTGCAACACATAAAGGTAGCCAAGTTTTTGATCAGCGGATTAAACAGACAACAAATAAAGGCAGTAACATTCGCTTATTACAGTATCGTTATGATAACCATAATAATGTAACGTATCGTTATGACAGCGAGTTAGGAATTCAAGATACTTTTTATTATGATGGGCTTGACAGACTTATCAATAATAAAATTGTGTTAGATAGTCCTAATTTACATGGGATTAGCAACCCTGACTTTAATGTTAATAATAAAATTAGTTACGATAAACTAGGTAATATCACGAACAAAAGTAATGTTGGTGCTTACCAGTATCGTGGAACGGCGCCTCATGCAGTTAGTAATGCCAATAACCTAGATTATCATTACGATAAAGTAGGTAACTTATTATCTGCGACAAAGGAAAAGCAAGGTACCGAGTCAATTGCTGATATTGAGCGTGAATTAGAATGGAGTGATTTTAATAAACCGCTAAAAATAACTCGTAATGATAACACGGTTGAATTCAAATACGATGCCAATCACGATCGTTATTATAAAAAGAGTGTGGCAGAAGGTGAAACGATTGAAACTCTCTACTTTAAAAAACTGTATGAGCGTAATACCAATCTCACTAATGGTGAAGTAGAACATAAGCATTTTATTTATGCCGATGGTAAATTAATTGCACTTAATACACAGGTACGTGATAAGGCGAATAAACTTAAAGATAAGCAAGTTCGTTATTTACATTACGATGCACTTGGGTCAGTTGACTTAATCACAGATGGTTATGGTGCCGTAGTAGAGCGGCGTAGCTTTGACCCATGGGGCAAAAAACGTTCAATACGTTGGGATGAAAAAGGAGCATTGGATCTACGTTTAGTTACCAACCGCGGTTTTACAGGCCATGAACACATTGAAGAGGTTGGCTTGATCCACATGAATGGGCGTATTTACGACCAAACTTTAGGGCGGTTCATGAGCGCCGATCCAGAGATCCAAGCACCGTTTATGACGAACAGCTTTAACCGTTATTCTTATGTGATGAACAATCCCTTGAAATATACCGACCCGACAGGGTTTAGTTGGGAATCTTTTTCTAACGCTGTTTCTAACGCTTGGAGTTCTTTCAAAAATAGCTTTGGTGGTTCAAGTACGTCAACAAGTAACAATACAGGCTCAAAAAATAATCGGGCTAATGGTACTGGTGATGCTAATAGTAATTTAGGCGCTAGCGATCAGACTGATAGTGCGAGTATAACTGATGATCTTACAGGTTATTCAAAAGCTTTTTTTAATGACTTTTTGAAAAGTATTTTAGGGGATGACCCGTACGGGAAGTATATAAATGAAAAATATGGTATACCAACCCCAACAGAGTACCCAGGACTATCAATTGCGCCAGGAGAAGAGAGAGGGGCAGCTGTATTTAAAGCTGATCCTTGGTATACTAGTAGTATAGTAACTGTATTCATAGGAAGAAAACCGCCTAAACCAAGTGAATTGTTAGATTTTGGGAATGGGGTTATAAAGGGGCGAATAAGCGTTTATGATGCATTGGATAAAGCTGCTGACTTTATGAAAGATGGCGTACCAATTAGAAGTATAGATGGGAAAACTGGCGTTCAGTTTATCCAAGAATTTACCGAGAATGGTCAAAAGATTACAAAGCGCGTAGGTTTTGACCTGAATCCAAATAGTAGCCACGTTAAACAGCTGGGCCCACACCTTAATTTGCAAACGCAGATAAATGGGAAGATTAAAAAGAAAGGGGCTCTTGCAGATCCTCATATTTCAATAGATCCGAAAACAATAAGGCCTGGAGATTATTAGTATGATACCTCAGATTTATGTTGCATGTGATGGTGACTGGAATGAACCAGAAGTACAAATTTCTGGCTCTGTTAAAGCATTAACGGACTTTGGTGAAACTCTTAACGAGACCGAAGAATACGTTAAATACGATATTGCTGTTCAAAACAACGAATATTATCCAGCAAACATAAAAGCTTTGGTCGTTGAATCTTCGGAATCAGGAGGTGATAGGCTTACAGTTACGATTAATGAGAGCTGCTTTAGTTTGATTGGTACGACTGTAGCTCTAAATAAGTTGGGTGATTCATTACTCAACTTCTTTGACGTTGAAACTTCCATTGGCGAACATTTTCAGTTGGATTATTACGAAAGTAATGAAATCTTAAATGAAACGAAGTGTCATTTGATTTTTATGTGCGATCGTTAATCTAGTAATGTTACAAAGAGTGAATACACAGGAGTAGTGCAAGAAGGGAGTGGTGGCTTAACGTTCCTTGCTAATTATGGTGCTTCATCATTCCGTAAGCAGGCAAAATTAGGTAATAACTATGTTGAGTTTGACGTTCCTATAAATAGTTTGTTGCAGGGAAGGCTAATTGATTTAAAACTCTTGGACCTTAATGCACCAAAATCCCAGTTGCTCACATTAAATAAACAAAATGACACTGTTAATCCGCGATTTCGTAACCTTTTAGATGCAATTGAAGCGAAGTAGGTGCTTATGAGTACAAAACAAACTGGGCTTGAGTGGTTTAATGTAAATATTAAGCTACTAATTAGTAGCTTAATATTTAGAACTTAATATGTTGATGAAAAAGGTGGCTATGTCTATTTCTGGAGTTCTTTTTACGTAGGTTTCCAATTGGTTGACCATGAAAAAGAAGCTGAGCTTGTGAAATACACAACTGAAGAGATTGCATCTAGGTCTTACGATAAGGCCTTTTACGGCTTACTACTTAACCTTGTTTAAATCTCAAAAACCCGTATTCATGGGCTTTTAAATGTGTAATCACAAATCACATCCATCACTGATCCATAATCATTAAAACAACGAATAGTTAAATGATGTTGGTGCTATCAGCTCGACATTTTCCCTGCTAGCTGTTTTAGCCGACACCTTTGTTGTTTATTTTTTTGTCAAAAACGCGTTATTTCACTTTTTTATCGTGAACAAATAGATTTTATAGGATAATTATCGAAATTGGTATGAATGACACTTTTACTCTTCACCTTTGAGTTTGAGCAATAATTCTTATAGGAAACAATATAATTAACTTGTATCTTGAATTTGTATTCTTTAGTTAGACACATTCTTCTAATGAAACCTGATGATTGTTTTCTATTTGATTAAACAACAAAAATTTAGCACATAGTTGAGGTTATGATATTGTAGATGAAATTATTTTTTAAATTCAGGAGGATATTTTGAATCAGCTAATAAATATTATTATTTGTATTTTTTTACCACCATTAGCAGTATTTTTAAAGTTTGGATTAGGAAAGGATTTCCTTATTAACTTAGTATTAAGTATTTTATTTTGGGTGCCTGGGATTATTCATGCGCTATGGGTTACTACTAAATAACACCTTCGCTAACAATCTATAATCTACTAAAAAGCCCACTCACTGTTAAGTGAATGGGCTTTTTTTTGTATTGATGAACTATTTATTGTCACCATCATTAATGAAGCTAATGCTTAGTTATCAATGCTTAGTCAGCAATACTTTAGTTATGGTAACTATTAATACACACATTACATTTCATTATTTTCTAAGATAAACATTTGGTTATAGACTTTCTGCACATCTTTACCTTGAAATTTAGTCGCTATTTGTAGCTCTTCAACATAGTTATTGTCAGGGTTAAATTGGTTATATTTCACTAACGCTGGAATACAATCTTCAAATTTTAACGCTTGGTTTGGATAGTCCCACTCTGCACCATGTATCACAGGTTTTAGGAAATCAAATCCCGCCTTAATGCCTTTACCTTTACTTGGTTGGTATTGCCAAATAGGATCTCCTAGTTTATCGGCAACAATAGCAACACGACCGAGAGCATCTAAGTTGAAGCAGCTATAAAAGAACGCACGTGTTCGAGCTAACTCTTCAGGTTGAGATCCATCTTCAGAAAATTGACTGTTCATACTGTCTTTGGTAGCGTTAATACTTTCTTGAGCTATCGCTTTATCCCCTAAATAATAAGCAATTGAACTCACCTGGAATCGGTACCAGGTACCATGGTTATTTTCTTGCGTTGCACCATCAATACCTATTTTACTTTTTGTTAACCATTCTAAATGAGCAGCTAGCCATTCATCCATTTTTTTGTCGTCATTATTACTCCATGCATTTGACTTTTCAAGCATTTTTACTGCATCAAGTACCATTGTTTGTACAAATCGACCATCCAAAATCCCTGCTCGACGACCTTTACTATTGCCTGGGACACTTTGCGCATAATTTAAATTAGGGTTCATTTTTGTTTCTGGATCTAAGAACCAAGTTTTTATCATACTTGCTGATTTTTCAGCATATTTATCATCACCAGATAGGTAATAAGCAAGAGCAAGCCCATAAACAGCATTACCCATAACACTTATTCTAGGGCGATCGACATCATCAGTTTGCGTTTTAGGATTGGTTTGACCATCTTTACGGATCCAAGGAAGACCATCTTCTTTCGTTGGATCTGGCCACCAGTAACGGCTTAAGCTTAAGTAGTCATGCTTATCTTTACTGGGTGGGATGAAGGTTTTATCCATCACCGTTGGATTCTTCATACTTAAATCAGTGTCTGCTTGTTTTATTACCTGTTGATACTTTTGAGTCGTTTCTTCAGAGGCTTTCTTTTGGCTGAGTTCTGTTTTTAACTGGTCTAACGAGACGGGATCGATTTGCACAAATTCACTGGCGATAACTTGGCTTGATAAAGCGATTGCAACACTAGCAACTAATATCTTAATTTTAACCTTCATGGTGACTGCCTTCTTATTTGAGTAGTTGTGGCTCAATAAGATATAGTCATACAAATGAATTAAAGTTTGTTTAGATCACAAAAAATATATCCAATGGACGTTTTACCTCACAAAATTGTAACCTTATAAAATGATTACTTATAAATTTTGATTTATAAAATAATAGCTTATAAGTTAGTCGTTATAGTAGGAACAATGAAGTCGTGTTAGGTTGAATGGTTAATTTTCATTAAATAGAGAGATAGAAGGTCATAAAAGAGGAGGCTTGAGCGTGGCGAAAGAAGTAAAACCCAGCTTATTATGGCTGGGCTAAATAACACTATTTTATTGTAAATTTAACGTCGGCATCACGTAATAAATAAAGCGCAAAACAAGCCGCCCACATTGGCCATGCAGCAAAAAATAATAGGCTATTAAATGGGTCTGCATATTTTGCAAACGCAGATAATGTTGAACCACCGTGCATTAAAAAGATAAGACCGTAGGTAAAACGTTTTTTAATACCGGCTACAAAAGCAAGTACTAATAATAGCTGTAATGCACCTAGTAGGTAGGTAATCATGTGGCTAGAGCCACCAATACCATAGAATTTATCAAGTACGCCAATTGAATGAGCTGGGTTAACAAACTTGTCCATGGTCCAAATAAACATAACAATAAAAACACCTAGACGAAGTGCGAGTAAACTATTTTGTAGACGATCTGTTAAAGCTGGCGAAATAGACTGAGACATTGAATTTTCCTGTTAGTTTTTTTTATAGAGAGATTAAAAAAATTAGCTTTATTAATACAAATAAAAAACCCAGCTAAAAAGCTGGGTATCATGATTAATTATTTGATAGTGAATTTCACATCTTCATCACGTAATAGATAAAGCGCAAAACATGCTGCTAACATTGGCCAAGCAGCAAAGAATAGTAGATTGTTAAAACCATCCAGATATTGATTGTAAGCGGAGAATGTTGATGCGGCATGCATTAGTAATATAATGCCGTAAGTGATGCGTTTTTTAATGCCTGCCAAAAATGAAAGTACTAGGATTAGCTGTAAAGCGCCAAGAATATAGACAATAGTTGTGCTACTTGCGAACCCATAAAATATTTCAAATACTTTAGCGGTATGGCCTGGATTAACAAATTTATCCATGGTCCACATGAACATAACGATGAAAACACCTAAGCGCAGTGCAGCAAGAGAACACTGAAGACGATTCTTTGTGTCTATTGATAAAGCTTGTGACATGGTTTTTCCTTAAATAAAATATAATGGTTTTAGTGTAGAGATTAAGCAGACCGTCTTATAATTCATTTTATTTCACACTTTTTAAAAATAATTTAATTATTTTTTAAAAAATGTCGATTGATCAATAAACTATGAATCTAAAATTGATAAAGACAAACTTCTTATTAGCTTTTAAAAAGTAATTTCAACACTTTGAATAAGCGCTAATAACGTTAAGAAAAAATTTAATAAAGAGAGCAATAAAGTTTCAATAAGGAATAGGGTGAGTGATGTTCATGGAAAGAGAGTTTAAATGAAAAAAATACTCATAATTTGTATCGTACTTGCTGCTGCCTAATACGGTAATCAATTATAAAAAAAAAGTGAATTACCTTTTATACAATCTGCTTCATCAAGTGTCTCGATTGACGACAAGATTAAATGCATTACTAAAGAAGGACGTATTTTATACGGTAAAGTACCAGATAATGTCGTATGTGAAAGACGAGAATCAGTTAAAGCCTCAATCGTTATACTTTCAAGTGAAAAGAAAACCAGTAATAAAGCATCTAACCAAAAAACAGACAATATTAATTCAGGATTTCAATATTCAGAATTTCAATGTGATGGCCGAACCTATTGCAGTCAAATGACGTCAAGAGCCGAAGCTGAGTTCTTTATTAATAACTGTCCAAATACTAAAATGGATGGCGATTATGATGGTGTCCCCTGTGAAAGTGACTCTCGTTTCTGAGGCTTTTAATATCTGTTTGAAATAACTTTTCAATTTAGCTGTTTGAATTGATAGATGTTGAATTAGAACGGTTGAAAGCTTAAAACGAAAAAAGCCCAGTAAATACTGGGCTTCTTTTATCTATTAAATCATTAAACTAATTAGCTTATTGATTTAACGTTTGTTCGATTGGCGACGGCGGCCTTTTTGTGCGGTTTTAGGCGCATGTGCGGCATTTGAATCAGGTACCACTAATTTAGGTTCAAACCCTTCAACGACATCACGGTTAATGAAGTAACCTAAATGACGCTCGATAGCACATAAGTTTCTAAAGTCATCACGTGAAACTAATGAAATAGCTTCACCCGCTGCACCAGCTCGGCCTGTACGACCAATACGGTGAACATAATCTTCAGCTTCATCAGGTAAGTCATAGTTAACCACGCGTTCTAGATCGTCAATATCAATACCACGTGCAGCAATGCCAGTCGCCACTAAGAACTGAATTTTACCTTCTTTAAAATCAGTCATTAATTGCTCACGCACTGCTTGGCTACGGCCACTATGGAACGATTCTGCTGCGATTTCACGCTTTTCTAACTGGCTGACTAACTTAGCCGCACCACGTTTAGTTTCAATGAAAATCAATGCTTGTTGCCATTTGTTTTCATGGATCAAATGACTTAATAACGCAGATTTAAATTCTTTATCCACCGTGATCAAGTGTTGCTCAATCTTTGGTACCGTTACGTTTTCAGGTGTAATTGAAATCTCAACAGCATCTGTCACTGCCGTTCTTGCTAAAAAGCGCACTTGCTTAGATAAGGTCGCAGAGAATAATAAGTTTTGACGTTCTAACGGCAACTTCTCAACGATTTTATTGATGTCGCTGATAAAACCCATGTCTAACATACGGTCAGCTTCATCAATGACTAAAATAGTTGTTTCATCAAAATGGATAGAGCGGCTCGTGTACATGTCTAACAAGCGGCCCGGTGTTGCTACTAAAATATCAACGCCTTCAATCAAACGTTGTTTTTGTGGTTCAGCATCGATACCGCCATACATTGCCATTGAGGTAATGCTCAGATGCTTTGCATAAAGTTGAATATTTGCTTCAACTTGAATCGCTAGCTCGCGTGTTGGCGTTAAAATCATTGCGTGTACACGTTTAGGGCGAACTAACGGTGCATCAATTAATTTTTGTAAAATAGGTAATACAAAACTTGCTGTTTTACCTGTCCCTGTCTGTGCAGCGGCAATTAGGTTTTTACCTTTTAATACAACAGGAATCGCTTTTTCTTGGATAGGCGTTGGTGTTTTGTAACCTTGTTCAGTTACCGCTTGTACGATTGGATCACTTAATCCAAGAGTTGAAAATGACATGTTATTTGTCTCTACTTATCAAGTTAAAATGGTATAAAACGGCCACATTTTTACATAAGCAAAGTATCAAACGCATCTCACAGTTGTTGAAAGTCAACGGTGATGGGCATGACAAAGATGGAAAAGTGACAGGTTTTATGGGTTTATTGTGACTTATTAAAAGTCAGCTATATAAGCTGTTTATATAACTAGCTCTGCTTTATTTATTATTCTAATTTATATTGTAAATTTTCCTCTATCAACCTATATGATTTATACATTGATAGAGGTGTTCTATAGTCTATTATGGAGAAGTTAAGCTAACTTTTTAGCTTCTGCCTGACTCGCTAGGTATTCGTTATAAGTACCTTGGAAATCAACTACTTTTGTCTCTTTAATATCAACAATACGGGTTGCTAATGAAGATACAAACTCACGGTCATGGCTGACAAAAATAAGCGTACCTTTGAATTCTTTTAATGCATTGTTTAATGCATCAATCGCTTCTAAGTCCATGTGGTTAGTAGGTTCATCCATGACTAATACGTTGATGTCTTGCATCATTAACTTACCAAATAATAGACGGTTTTTCTCACCACCAGAACAGTTGCGTGCTTTTTTGTTTGCATCGTCATCGGTAAACAATAAACGACCTAACATACCACGCACGATTAAATCGCTGTGTTTGCTAGTACGCCATTGACCCATCCAATCCATCAAGGTTAAATCGTTATTAAAATCTTCAGTACTGTCTTGTGGGCAGTAACCGATAGTCGCATTTTCTGACCATTTAACAACACCTTCGTTGTGTTCAAGGTCATTCACTAAACAACGCATGAAAGTAGTTTTACCTACACCATTCTCACCAATAATCGCAAGTTTAGCGCCGGCTTCTAAAATAAGATCACCACCACTAAATAACGGACCTTCTTCAAAACCATGCCCTAGACCTTCTAATACTAACGCTTGACGATGCATTTTTTTGCCTTCATCAAACGCAAGAGAAGGGTGCATGCGACTGGTTGATTTCACATCATCCAGTTTAATTTTATCCATTTTCTTAGCGCGTGAACTTGCTTGTTTCGCTTTCGATGCATTGGCACCAAAACGGTTTACGAAGTCTTGTAGTTCATCGATTTCAGCACTTTTCTTCGCATTTTCTGCTAATAATTGTTCACGAATAAGTGAAGACGCTTCAAGGAAGTATTCGTAGTTACCTGGGTAAATACGTAATTCACCGTAATCGATGTCTGCCATGTGCGTACACACAGAGTTTAAGAAGTGACGGTCATGCGAGATGATAACCATAGTACAACGACGTTTGTTTAGCTCGTCAGATAACCAGTTAATAGTATTTATATCCAAGTTATTGGTTGGCTCATCGAGTAATAATAAATCAGGGTTTGCAAACAGTGCTTGCGCTAATAGAACTCGTAGCTTCCAACCCGGTGCAACTTGTTTCATCAAACCAAAGTGAAACTCTTCTTCGATGCCCGCATCTAATAAGATGTCACCTGCACGACTTTCAGCAGTGTATCCATCCATTTCAGCAAACTCACTTTCAAGTTCACCGACTTTCATACCATCTTCTTCAGTCATTTCAGGTAAACCGTAAATACGGTCACGCTCTTGCTTGATTTCCCATAATGCTTTGTCGCCCATGATCACGGCGTCAATAACGGTGTACTCTTCAAAAGCAAACTGGTCTTGGCTTAACGTACCGACTTTAACGCCAGGATCTAATGATACGTTACCTGAGCTTGGCTCTTGTGCACCGGTCAAAATCTTCATGAACGTTGATTTTCCGCAACCATTAGCACCAATTAACCCGTAGCGGTTAAAGTTACCAAATTTGGCTGAAATATTTTCAAATAACGGCTCTGCGCCAAATTGCATTGTAATGTTTGCGGTAGATATCAAAGTAAAGATTCCATCAGTTTAGAGCAAGCGGTTATTTGCCAATTGGCTATCAATAACATTGCAGAAATAATAAGGTCGCGAAGTATACAGATTAAGCAATTAAAATGTCGAATTATGTGAGGAAAAACAGGTTATTTTTTGTTTTATTTTTAATCACATTGAGATCGCAGTTACAGAGGGAGATATTGGTCCAAGTAAACTAAATATTGAGTGTACTCGCTAGAAGGATTTTCTATTTAATGATTGCTTAAGTACTTTTGTGTTTTTATAGCTAAAAATTCGGCTTTGTAAGTGTTTTTTTGTTTTATAAGTCTACTTATCATTTTGTAAGTAGTTTCTTTCAAAAATATGTGGATAGCGGTTAATAAACTTCTTTGAGTTACTTTATATGTTAATGACTGTTCATTTGTTATCTGTGCTTTGAAATTAGGTTTTACTATATTGCGATATGATTTCTAGACTACTTTTAAACTTTAAGCTTTTGATAAAAAATAAAATTACCGTAATATGAGTTTTGTACAGTTTTTATGTGTCATTTTTGTGAAAAGTGGCTTTTTATTTAATAAGTTGCTACAGCAAAGGATTTTAGTTTGTCGCTAATTACACTCATAATTGAAGAAATGAAATTTGTATTTGATATTGACGGAATAGTGCAAACTATAGCAATTGTATTGACTGCATTGTTCACATTATTTGCTGCTTTAGCAGCGATGCATTCGGCTAGAACTTCAGCAAGACAACTTCAAACAAGTTTAAACAGGGAAGATAAAATTAATTTTCTTGGCCTACTTGATGCGTTAGAGAAAACTTACGATATTCGTTTTCTAACGAGAGGAATTCTTTACGAAAAATTAAAAGATTTCAATATATATATAAAATCATACGAGTCTTACGTTAATTCAACAAATGACACGGTTAAACGAGTATTTTCATTCGATACTGAAATTAAAACAGGAAAAAACTTTAAAGGAGAGGAAGGAGAGTCTCCTGAGTTATTCAAGGCTTACTTGGATTATGTGAAGGATGTAAGTCTTCTATTTGAATTTGAGTTCGTGATTCCTGATGGTAGTGAGTATGTCATTGAATATTCTCATGGCATAGTTATTCCTATCTATTCTATAGATCCAGACAAAATTGTTTATGTTGTAGACACCATTGCTCATGAACTATTAGGGCATAAAGATACAAAAATTCATGAGCAGGATCTTGGGGTAAATAGACAACGAAGCTTTGAGTATTTTGAAGTATTTAGATCTAAATACAAAGACCAAAAATATCTTCTGTATCAATATATCGAAAATAAATAGGGGCGGAACTGAATTACACAGTATTAAGTCTTTGCAACCTAGCTTTTGTATTTTTCTTTGTTTGAAGGATACCCATTTTTAAAATATTAGTATAGCAATGGGGTTATTCTGACTTTTACTTATGCAAAATAAACGATATTACAGAAACCTATTAGCAGATCTCCAGTTAACTAAAAGCTTAAAATATTAACCTATGTGGCTACTTCATTGTCCCGTCAAGTTTCCCCAAGGTAACGATTCATTTTAGCAACAGCAAACAGGACGTTTGCTGTAATGTCAGAATGGCCATGGACGGCCATCCTGAAATGGTGCGTTTAAAATGAATGGTTAGCTTGGATTAGGAAACGTCACGGGTGGCTTTTCTTTTGGTTCTGTTTTCTTTGGCCATTTAAAGAAAATGAACCCGCCGCAAGGGCGGAATACCAAGGTCAGTCGTAATCAAAAAGCCCTAATGAGCGCAGACGAACTACACCAAACTAATCTAATTCAAACTGCTGCACTGAAAGTAGACGAAGCTAGCAAGCTAAGATAATTCACCTGCCCCGATGAGCGCAGACGAATCTATACCAAGCTAATCTAATTCAAATTACTACACTAAACGCTGACGAAGTCGACAAACTAAACACCAAGATTGATAATTATCTAATTTACAACCCTTGTTGATATTGTGCATTGGTCGATACCGTCACCATACCTGTCACCGTTGCAGCGGCTTGTTGGTCGCCCGCTAAGAAATCCTCAAAGTGTTTAATTAATTGCACTTTATCTTGCTTCTCTTTTGAACCTGAACCAATGTCCGTTAGGTCAATGAAAAACTCATCAAATAAATCAGAGAAGTCTCTTACCGCATCAAAGTTTAAGAATTGTTCGTGGTTGTAAATACTTGGGTAACCACCTAACTGTTTATCAACGGCGAAAGAGATCCCTTTCACGTTGGTAATCGTTGTCGCTTTTTGGCACTTCAACATACAGCCATCTTCAATACTTGGTTTGTTACAGCCAACGGTTTGTTGGAAGAAACACTGACGACTAGTCATCATCAGAATAGGGTGGTAAATGCTGTATAACATTTTGAAGTTAGCTGGGCGTTTGATGTTTTTAATTTGGTTACGGTTGATTTCGTTTGAGATAAACGCACCGGCACAATTTAGCTCTTCTTGCATGGTTAATAATGCGTAAGAGTTAGTGGTGTTTAAAAACGGACCTGCAATCCACTCAATACCCATTTCAAAGGCTTTATGTGCAATACCGGTATTATTAGTGACGATACGTGCAGGTTTTAACTCTTCAAGTATACGCACGGCTTCGATGTAATCTTTACCAATTAACACCGCCGGGAACCAAGGTATAAAGCGTGGATTACGCGCTAAAATATCACGTTGCTTGTTACAACGTTTTTTAAAGCTTTCTGGTAACTTGAAGTAGATGTCTGCGTTTGTTACGTCACCTAAGTGTGCATCTTTTTCATCGCTGATTAATATTGATAACGTTGGTGTTTCATTTAATTTAGGGTGTGACGTTAACGGTGGAAGTGTTACCGCTGAAATCACGTCTTTTTCACCATTAAGGTAGTAAGCCACTTTGTTTTTAACGTCTGTTAATTCTTTAAACGGAATCGTTAAGCTATCAGCCAGTTGTGAGAAATCAAATTCAGCAACGTTATAGCGACTGTTTTTAAAGCTTTTAAAACGTTTTGCAATGGCGTCTGATGTCACTGCTGATTGCTCTGAAGCTATCATTTTTGAGTTAGATTCTACTACAAAAGTTTTTTCATCAATCACGATAGTTACGGTGAACGGTTTATCCAACTGCCCTGAGAAGCTTAATGATAAATCGCTTTTATCGATATTTAAGGTCGCTACTTTAGCGGCTACTTCGTCGACTATTTTATTTTTATCGTCACGTAAGTCTTGTTGTACTTCTTGAATTTGTACGACTGAAATTGCATTATTTTTTTCATTGGCATGGGTAAAGCTGTTATCGCGAGGATTGTCGATAAACATGTCTTTAGTTAGGTTGCCTTTCAAAAACGAGTTAGTGAAATCACGGTTAAAGACTTTATATAAAGCAGAGTCATCGGCTAATAGTTTACCGGTATCCACAAAGGTATTGATTTGTTGGCGCCAGCTATCGACGACGGTATGCACGTATTGTGCGCCTTTAATACGACCTTCAATTTTTAATGAGTCAACACCTGCTTCTACTAAATCAGGTAAATCAAACCACGCAGAGTTATCTTTTAAATTAAGAGGGAATTTATTACCTGCAGCAGTCACTTCATATTCATCACGACAAGCTTGGCTACAACGACCACGGTTACCTGAATTACCGACACTCACTGAGCTTGAGTAACATTGCCCTGAAAAGGCGATACATAATGCACCGTGTACAAAGACTTCGGTTAAGACTTCGTTATCGTGTGCTAATGCAGTGAGGATCTTGATTTCAGTTAGGTTTAATTCGCGTGATAAATTAGCGCGTGTTGCCCCAATTTTAGCAAGGAATAAAATTTGACCTTCATTGTGTGTGGTGAGCTGCGTTGATGCATGAATATGTAAGCTTGGGAAAAACTTTTTAACCAGATTAAAAATACCTAAATCCTGCACGATGATGCCATCGATACCGGTATTCACGAGTTGATTTAATAGTTTAGTGAGCGTTGGAATTTCATGCTCTAAAATCACCACGTTTAGTGTGAGAAAAACCTCACATTCATATTCGTGTGCCAGCTTAATGATGCCGACTAAATCATCAAATGAAAGGTTAGCAGCACGGTTACGAGCATTAAAAATATCTAAACCACAATAAATGGCATTAGCGCCAGCAATGATCGCCGCTTTGATTGCGTCAACATCGCCACCAGGGGCTAATAATTCGATTTTTCTACTCATAACTTTTCACCATCTATTTGATTCATTTTTATTTTGAGGCGCGAGTTTACCCTTATCCATGGCGTTTTACTATGCTATCTCGGCTGTAGAATTAATAAGCGTTTATTTTTATCATGATTTTTTCCGTAGCGACCTAATAGCCCTTATTTTATTCTGTGTTTATTAGGTAACTTTAGGGATAAACTAGACTCTATAATGTAATAATTTCATCACCTATTAAATTTATGATCAACATTTCAATTTGATGAACAGTTAAATAGGTATTCTTTACTCTTTTTTCTACTCTAATATTGTTAACACAATGAAAGGATAAAACATGATTGAATTAGGCCAAAAATTACCCGCTGCAACACTAAGCCAACTCACTGCTGATGGCATGGTTAAACATGATGTGACAGAACTTTTTGCTGGAAAAAAAGTTGTCTTATTTGCGGTACCGGGTGCATTTACACCAACGTGTTCTGAAGCGCATTTACCAGGTTATGTTGTCCTTGCTGATAAGTTACAGGCAAAGGGCGTTGATTTAATTGCTTGTGTTGCGGTTAATGATGCCTTTGTTATGAAAGCATGGGGTGAAGTGCATAATGCTTCTGAGTTATTAATGTTAGGCGACGGTGATGCAAGCTTCACTAAAGCATTAGGGTTATCAATGGATACTGAAGGTTTCGGTGGTATTCGTTCACAACGTTATGCAATGGTTATTGAAGACGGTACTGTGACGTTATTAAATGTTGAAGATGCTGGTGAGTTTGAAGCGAGTACTGCTGAAACGGTATTAGCTGCGCTTTAATCGTTTAGTTAACGATGCTATTTAAACTATAGTATTTTAAGTCCACTATCGGCTCTAAAAAAATATCTAAAAACGGAAGCTGAGCTTCCGTTTTTTATTGTTTTTTAAATGGTCTAAAAAGTAAATGTAAAATAATCAGTTGGTAGGGGCTGTTATTCAAATAAGTTTCCAGTTGTTGTTCTTTTAATTGTTTTCATGGCTGTTAGTCACATTGATAACTCACTTTTAAGCGCTGAATAACATCACCCTTTATAGCATCAACCTTTATAACATTGCTCTAAAACATTAATCTAAATTAGGCTAATGGGTTAACAGCATCGCTTAAATCTGGGAAATAACAAATCACTTCCACACCCGCTTCTTTAGCTTGTTCAAACAAGTCTGCATATTTTTTATCAATAAAGTCTGCTGCTTGTACTCGTTTAATACCTGAATGTAACACTGCAAATAAAAGAATACTGCGATGACCTTGCTGTTTCATTTCAATTAATTCACGTAAGTGTTTTTGCCCACGAGTGGTTACTGCATCGGGAAAATATCCATCACCCATTTGATGGCGCTCATCTAATAGTGTGCAACTTTTCACTTCTACATAACAGTTCGCTTTATGGTCATCGGTTAATAGAAAGTCGATACGACTATTTTCTTCACCATACTTCACTTCAGCTTTACAGTGTTGGTAGCCCAGAAGTTCTGGAATTAACGCTTGTTGAATCGCTTCCCCAACTAATGCATTGGCTTTAGCGGTATTCACACATATCCAGTGGCCAGCTTGAGTTAATGTAAATTCCCACGTGTATTGGTATTTACGTTTTTTATTATTAGAAGTGCTGTAAAAAACACTGTCGCCAGGTTCTGCGCAGCCAGTCATTGCACCTGTATTTGCACAGTAAATGGTCGTTTCAGTCCCATCTTCAAGGATGACATCAGCTAAAAATCGCTTATAGCGTTTTATTAATATTGCTGTTTTTAGAGGTGTTTCAAATAGCATTTTCACTTATACCTTTATGGTTTAATTCATTATTTTTAATCAAGTGGTTACTTACTTTTAATAGTTTACCAACAATTTTGTAACAATTTAGTCATATTTTAATTATTCAGCTCTTTACTATTTAAATGATAATGATTACCATTACATTATTTGGTGGTTGTATAGTTACCGAATGATTTTTCAAACGACGATAAGTTTTTTAAAAGGGAGCACCAAAAACACATGGAACTGGAGGAGTCTGATATGACCATTCAAATCGAAATAGACGAAGATAAGCTAATGCATTTATTCGAGCAGGGCGTGTTATGTGCCTCTGATTTTCGTTGTTTAAATAGTGAGTCAAAGCAACAAGTTTCAAAATTATGTCTGACTAGTTGCTCTAAACGTTTAAAAAAGATCACCTGTAACATTCCTATTGCTATGTATAAACAAGCGCACTAACACTTTCCATTTATCAATGATCTCAAAGGATTTTCTCTAAATACTCGGTCGCTTGGTTTGTTTTAACTTATGCCCTGTACAGAGGGCTTAATATCGATGTTAGTCTTTTTTATTGCCGTTGTCAGATATAAGCCAGTAAGCAAGTCGTTGCTGAAAGGTTTCCTTAAGTTTCATTAAATTAATATGCTTAAATCGCTATTTAATATGCTGGCTATTATTACATTTCCTAAACAGATCACGTAAACTACGCGCTTATTTTTTAAGCCACTTTTCAGGTGAATCATGATACGTCTCAACCAAGTTAAATTACCGCTCGACCACAATGAAGATGCGTTGCAGCAGTTTGTATTAACAAAGCTAAATATTACAGCACAGCAATTGGTTAATATTCATGTATTTAAACGTGGTTATGACGCGCGTAAAAAGAATCAGATAACACTGATTTATACACTTGATATCACTTTAACAGATGTTGACGAAGCGACATTATTGAGTGATTTTGAAACAGATCAAAATGTACGTGTTTCTCCAGATACCGATTATAAATATGTTGCGACAGCGCCAGCCGATTTAACTGAGCGCCCACTCGTTATTGGTATGGGACCTTGTGGTTTATTCGTTGCGTTAATGTTGGCACAAATGGGTTTTAAGCCGATTGTATTAGAACGCGGTAAGTCTGTTCATGAACGTGCAAAAGATACGTTCCGTTTTTGGCGTACCAGTGAATTAAATACTGAATCAAACGTGCAGTTTGGTGAAGGCGGGGCAGGAACGTTCTCTGACGGTAAATTGTATAGCCAAGTTAAAGATCCTGGCTTCAAAGGCTTAAAGGTAAAACAAGAGTTTGTTGCTGCGGGCGCACCTGCTGAAATTATCTATGTAAGTAAACCGCATATTGGTACCTATAAGCTTGTGACCATGGTAGAAAAAATGCGTCGTCAAATCATCGAATTAGGTGGTGAGATCCGTTTTGAAACACGTGTTGAAGAAATCAATATGGAAGAAGTTGATGGTCATAAGCAAGTGACGGGTGTGACGTTAAACGGTGGTGAAGTGATTCATTCTCGTTACGTAACGGCTGCTATTGGTCATAGTGCCCGTGATACTTTCCAAATGTTACATGACAAAGGCGTACACATGGACGCACAGTCATTTTCTATTGGTTTCCGTATTGAACATAAGCAAGAGATGATTGACCAGGCGCGATTTGGTCTTAATGCAGGACATCCAATTTTAGGTGCTGCCGATTACAAACTTGTACATCACTGTAAAAATGGCCGAAGTGTATATAGTTTCTGTATGTGTCCGGGTGGTGTTGTTGTTGCGGCAACCTCTGAAGAACATGCCGTAGTAACCAATGGTATGAGCCAGTATTCACGTAGTGAGCGTAATGCCAATAGTGCGATTGTGGTTGGAATTTCACCTGAAGACTTTAATAACGATCCGTTACAAGGGGTTGCGCTACAACGTAAATTAGAGCGCCATGCTTATATTATGGGCGGCAGTAATTATGATGCTCCTGCGCAGATGGTTGGTGATTTCCTTGCTGCGGGTAGCGGTAAACCTTATGAAAACGTTGAACCATCATATAAACCAAACGTGAAAATGACTGATTTGAGTGAAGCATTGCCACAGTTTGCTATTGACGCGATTCGTGAAGCATTACCTGCTTTTGCTAAGAAAATTCGTGGTTTTGATAGTAAAGATGCGATGCTAACAGGGGTTGAAACACGTACTTCATCGCCAATCCAAATTAAACGTGGTGACGATTTCCAAAGTGTTAATACACAAGGTTTATACCCAGGTGGTGAAGGCGCTGGTTATGCTGGTGGTATTTTATCTGCGGGAATTGATGGTATTAAAATTGCTGAAGCAGTCGCGTTAAAAATGTTGGCTGATTTAGACGCTTAGAAGCGACTACTCGACTCTAAATAAAGTAAAACTGAAAAAGGTAATCTTGCATTAAGCATGATTACCTTTTTGTTATTTGAGCGTCATTAAAATATAAGCCTTCAGTTTTAGACTTCAAGAATGGGGATCGGGCTAGTATTTTGTGATGCGGCAAAGTCGATCAGTTCTAGTAACTTGTCTTGAATGATCACTAAGTTTCTAGACTGTACCGCTTCCTCTAACGGTTCATTTAAAGACAAGCCATAACTACGATATCCAGCCTTTGTTGGGATAGACAATGACATCGGAATACCTTGTGCAACACCACCACCAATCAGTTCTATTGCACGATCTCTAATTAAGACAACTTTAGGATCTTGTATCGGTTGAAAGATAATGCCATTTTCATCAGAACGTAACATGATGCCTGACAGATCTGGGCGCCAACTGTCATCCAATTGCCCCATAAAGCGCCATGCACAATACCAATCTTGACAAACAGAAGGACGTTGCAGATAAATTTTACAACCGCCTGCTTCCATTAAATTTTCACAAGCTTGGTTGGCTGGTTTCTTGAAATTTTTGTCATCAATAAGAAGTTCAACACAACAGGCTGTACATTCTCCACATTCTCGATTTTTGACTAAATGTGATTCGTTATCTTCACTCATTCTTACTACTCATTTATTGCGTGTTATGACCATCATGTAACGACTGGTTATGTTAGTGATTGTATTCGCTATTAGCCAAGTTGTTTTGCTTGTTTTAGCTCTTTGTTAACTTGGTTTTAGAAAATATGCGCGAATAGTACAGTAATCGATGTGTTTATTCAGCGTCTGTTTTATTTGTATCGATATAGCCAATAAATAAAGTTTATCTATAAACTTTAAATAAATTTAAGCATGTAACCATACGATTATCTTTGGTTGATTTGTTATGACTACGGTTTATGTTTGATCATTTAACTCACCTCTCTCTTCTTGATTTTTTAACATTGACAATTTGTACTTCTACTTAAAAATCCTGTATATCTAAGACTCTCAATTTATTAGCTTTTTCGGATTAAGGAATAGAAATGAATATTGTTTTATTAGATGCATTAACGTTAGGTGATAGTGATTTATCGGTTTTTGATGGGTTAGGAGAGCTCACTGTTTATCAAACAACAAGCTCAGAAGAAACGTCAGAAAGATTGGCTGGGCAACAAGTCGTTATTACTAATAAGGTGGTGATCACCGCTGAGCATATGGCAAGTCATCCTGAGTTAAAGCTAATTTGTATTTCAGCAACAGGGACTAATAATGTTGATTTAATTGCTGCTGAAAAGGCCGGAATTGAAGTTAAAAATGTATCGGGTTATTCAACTGAAAGCGTTAGCCAATCAACTTTTTCTTTATTATTTCAGTTAATTCATCAAAGCCGTTATTACGATCAATATATCGCGGAAAAACAATGGTGTGACAGCCCAATATTTACGCACATAGCACGCCCTTTTTATGAGTTGAAAGGCAAACGTTGGGGCATTATCGCAATGGGCACTATAGGGCAACGTGTTGCTGAACTTGCGGGTGCTTTTGGATGTGATGTTTGTTATTACTCGACGTCAGGTAAAAATACCCAACAAAGTATTCCACAAGTTAGCTTAGCAACATTATTAAGTGAATGTGATGTTATTTCTATCCATGCGCCATTTAATGCACAAACTGAAAACCTGATTGGTGCTGAACAGCTAAAACAGTTAAAAGCAGGGGCTGTGATCATGAATTTAGGGCGAGGTGGTATTATCGACGAAGCTGCGATGGCTGAGGCGTTAGAAACACAAGATATCTATCATGCAACTGACGTACTAGCGGTTGAGCCGATGTTAGCTAATCACCCTTATCTATCATTAAAAGCATCACATCGTTTAGTGATAACACCGCATACAGCTTGGGCAAGTGTAGAAGCCCGTGAATGCTTAATAGGAAAAGTAATAGATAACATTAATAGCTTTGTAGATAGTCAGTAGAGCCATTAAAAATTCGTAAAAAAGCCCCGCTCTATTGGTATAAAGCGGGGCTTTTTAATATTAATAATTAATACCAATCTAAGTCATTATCTCATCATTTGTGCTTGTTAAAATAAGCGCTAGTTTTGTTGTTAATGTTGTAATGAGAATAACTAGTTACTGCAATCAACACCTTGCTATGATCCATTTTCCCTAACGCCTAAATAGATCATTTATTTATTCAGATTGGTATCATATTACTGCTTAGCTTAACCTGGAAAGAAAATAAGTTTAGCTAAGAATAAAATAGCTAAGAACCAAACACTGAGGGTTAACTCTTTTGATTTACCACTAGCTACTTTAATAGCCGCATAAGCAATAAAACCAATCGAGATACCATTCGCTATTGAGAATGTTAATGGCATCATTAATGCAATAATCACGACTGGAGCTGCTTCTGTGATATCTTCCCAGTTAATGCTTTTTAAGCCACCAACCATTAATACTGCAACATACAATAACGCACCAGCAGTCGCGTAAGCGGGTACCATACCTGCTAATGGCGCAAAGAATAAAGCCAGTAAGAATAAAACACCTACAACGACAGCCGTTAAACCAGTACGACCACCTTCAGCAACACCCGCGACACTTTCTATGTAACTTGTTGTGGTTGATGTACCTAACATTGACCCTGCTATTGATGCGCCACTATCGGCTAATAAAGCACGGTTTAAACGAGGTAAGTTACCGTCTTTATCTAATAATTTAGCTTTATCTGCGACAGCGATTAAGGTACCTGAGGTATCAAATAAATCGACAAATAAGAATGCAAAAACAACACTAACCATGCCAACATTAAACGCACCAGCGATATCCATTTGCATGAAAGTCGGGGCAATACTTGGTGGCATTGAGATGATACCGGTGTATTGAACATCGCCCACTATCAAACCAATAATCGTCACGCCTAAAATAGCGAACATGACGCCACCTTTAACGCGAAAATGCGCTAAGGCGATAGTTGCAATAAACGCTACACAAGCAAGCACTGCTGGAAGTGATGTCATGTCACCTAGCCCAACGAGTGTCGCTGGGTTGGCAACTACAATACCTGCATTTTTAAGTGCGATTAACGCAAGAAATAAACCAATACCGGCTGCAATACCTTTACGCATCGGTAATGGAATTGAGTTGATTATCCATTCACGAATTTTAAATAAACTTAATAAAGTAAAGCAAACACCCGATAGGAATACTGCGCCTAATGCCACTTCCCAAGTGTAACCCATGTGTAAAACAACTACGTATGAGAAGAAAGCATTAAGCCCCATTCCTGGTGCTAGCGCAACAGGGTAGTTAGCATATAATCCCATGATGAAACAACCAACGGCTGCGGCTAAACAGGTTGCAACAAAGACAGCTCCTGAATCCATACCCGTTGCTGATAACATTGATGGATTAACAAAAATGATATAAGCCATGGTTAAGAAAGTCGTAAAACCAGCAACAATTTCTGTTTTAACATTGCTGTTGTTCGCGCTTAGTTTAAATAATTTTTCTAACATAATTTTTCCATTACTAACGGAGGTGGAGGCCTATTCCCTCTAGCCTTTGGGGTTAAATTCTTTGTGTGAATTTTGCGCAATTATAGAATAACTGATTTTATTAGCTAGCGTAAAAACTAAATTAGAATCGATTGAGGTGTCGTTAGGGGAAAAAGCAAGCAGAATGCCTAATAAAAAAACTGGCCGAAGCCAGTTTTAAATTAAAGCGATGTTACAAAAGAAAATGTAAGCTTATTTTTTAGGTGATTTATTATTAACGACTGAATCGAAGCGTATGCCTTGATCGTTAATATCTAAATTAATATTCATCCGCGCATCGTAGTCCATTAAGAACATTGCTTCTTCTGGAATAATTTCACCCGCTAGTTTTGCCGCATCTGAAATTGGCGTTAATATTTTCTTCGCATCAAAAGATAATTGATAAATCCCATTAGCTGATAACTTCTCAAGTGCTAATTTTTCAGCTTCCTGTAAACCTTTGTTACCATTATAAATGATTAAATGATTACCTTTGATCGCCAGTTGTGGATCTAAGTTTAATTCAGCTGGTGTTGGGAACAGGTTCTTTAATGATATCGCTGGGCCATTATTAGTTAAGTCAACTTGTTGTAACTGAGGCACAAACATTTTAACCGAGTTAAAAATAGCGACTGGATTATCAACGTGTATTGCTAATAATGCATCAAAGGTATCCAATTGTGCTTGGTCATTATTTTCAGAAATACTGTAATCAAATATTGCACCGCTAACGCCTTTAACGCCAGCAGCCATATTTGCACCCATTCCTAACATCGATAATGATTGACCACTTACTTCAATTTGATATTGCATATCTGCTAGCGGCGCGCATTGGTAACTTGGCGTTATTAAGTTCGCTAGAATATCTGTAAGAGAGCTAGAAAGTTGACTAACATCTAAACCAATTGATGTTGCAATGACGTTATTATCAAAATTCTGAGTGTAGTTAGGAATGTAACCACGTAATGCTTTCAGGGCATCTAATATGACTTGGTTTTTACTTTCGATGACCGCTGAGAACCCTAATGTTGATTCGTCTTTACTGATGTCCATTTGAGTATAACCAAATACAGTGCGAGGCCAGTTTTTTGCAATGCCATTAAACTCGTTTTTACAGACGTCTGTTTGGAGCATTTCAAATGGGTTTTGACCCTCTTCTTTACTAAGTTCAGTTAACTGTTTAGCAAGCTGATTGTCGCCTTTGCTCGTTAACCCTTTTATGATTTCGATATTGTTGATGAAGCCAACACTAGCATCAGAGAATTCATGTTGTTTAATGATATCGGAAATAGTGTTTGTATCGGCTAATGATTTATTTGGTTTTTCTAAACCCAGTGCCATTGCCAATAGGTCTTCAGATACAAAGTCACCTTCAATTGTGACTGTGAGCATACCGTTTGACTGTGCAACCAGTAGATTGATTGATTTTCCGTTGTTGTTTTCTGTTAACGGGTAAGTTCGGTAAGCTAAGTCTTTCAGTTTACCTTCTTTATGAATGAAACCTGTTTCTTGCTCATTTTTGTCTAATAAATCCCAGATAGCCTGTGGGTTTTGAACTTCAATTTTTAACACGGGTAATAAACCCAAAGTGTAAAAGTAACCACGTACTTGATCTGCTAAACCAAATGTTTTAACCAACAAGTCTGCATCTGATAAACCATCTTGATAAGCTTTCATTAAATTAGCTAAAAAGTGCATTGAAGGTGTATCTTGGTCATATAAAGATTCAATTTGAGCTTGATCTGATGGATCAATTAAATGCGGAGAAGAAGCAATATAATCTTTAATAGGGAAAGGTGTTAATTGTCCAGCAAAGAAGGGCGTATCAGCAGGAACGTAGCTTAATACATTATCATCTGAACCTTGTTGTTGGTATATGTAAGCTGAAGCACCAACGGCAACGACAGCGATAGGGATTAATAATTTCTTCACAGTTAAAACTCCATCATTCATTTCTGAGTATTGTGACCAATCGTTAGCCACGCTTCATTTTTATAAAAACATTGTACCAAATCGGTTAAAAAGTTGACCTATTTTTACTGGTTAACATAATGACATCTGTGTTGTGATGTTAGTAAAAAAGCAGACTTTTTTGTTAACTTACATTTGCTATAAAGCCATTTTCTTTACTAAAATTTAACTCACAAACTTAACTCTATTAGTCTCCATAAAGATGATCCATAAGATGTTATATAGCAGTATTGCATCACGCCTTCGAAGAGCCATTAGTGAATATTGTGCTGGGCTCATATTGCGTATTTAAGGGGTAAGTCTATTGGTCATCTAATTTGATATAATGTTCATTTAAATTACTCGATATTTAACATTTGTAGTGACTATTTAACGTCTAAGTATTATTTTTTTTGATAACGTAAATCTTTTAAATTAAAACCAAGTTCAATTTGGGTTTTTAATGAGACTAATTGCTTTGATAGCAGTGCATCATGATAATTTTCTTGTACCTTTAACAAACGCTTATCAACGGGTTCTGTTTGCGGATGAGCTAACATGGCATCTAAACTTTGATATTGTTGTAATAGAGCTAACGCGCCTTTGTTACCAACACCTTCTACACCTTTGATATGACTGCTACTAATACCTATGATCGCCCAATAGTCAGTTAGCTGATTAATTTTCAATCCCAATTTATGCTCTACATAATAGCTGTCCATATGTAACGATTGAAAGTAATCGTAAATACTGGTGTAAGCATTCAGTAGCTGATAAAACCCTTTGTCTGTTGATACAATAATACAGCGTTGTTGCCTGTATGTTATTTTATAGGCAAGCGTTGCAATTAAGTCATCGGCTTCATCTTGCTCTGTCACTAAAGATTCAATTCCCATTTCATAAAATGCATCTTGGATAGTCGGTAAATAAGCTTTTAATGCTGGGGGGATTGGTTTTCGACCTTGTTTATATTCGGGTAACAGTTGATGGCGCCAGCTTTCTTGATGGCTATCAAAAACACAAATAACATGGGTCGGTTGGTGCGCTCGTAACATTTTTTGTAATGCATTACAGGCAGTGTTGTTCGTTGCACTTAAGGCAAACTCTTGTTTAGCATTCTGTTTTTCTTGAACAGCATAGATACGACGAATTAAATTCATCGCATCTATGATTAATAGTGAAGCACTCATATTAGGTTTTTATCTTATAACAAGGAGTGTAAGCCGTACCGGGTAATTTCATACGACCTTGGTCTATAAAGCTTTTTAATAGTTTATCTACACGCAATATTAAATCTTTTTCACCGGTGAGTTGGAATGGACCATTTTCTTCGATTGATTTAATACCTTCATCTTTAACGTTACCGCCTACAATGCCAGAGAATACACGTCGTAAATTTGATGCTAATTGCTCTTTTGGTTGGTCGCGGTGTAAGACTAAATTAGCCATATTTTCATGGTTTGGGATAAACGGAACTTGAAAGTCTTCAGCAATTTTTAGTGTCCAGTTGAACGAGTAAGCATCACCAATTGCTTTGCGGTACTCTTTCACGCGGTGCATTGATTTTTTAATTAATTTAGCAACCAAAGGCGCATCGTCAATAATGATCTGATAATGTGCTTGTGCCTCTGTGCCTAAAGTATTAACAATAAACTCATCAATCGCTTTGAAATAATCAGCGCTACTTGCGGGGCCTGTTAATACAATCGGTAAAGGCTGACGTTTATTTTCAGGATGCATCATGATCCCAAGAATATATAACAGTTCTTCCGCTGTGCCTGGGCCACCAGGGAAAATAACAATACTGTGTGTGAAACGAACAAAAGCTTCTAAGCGTTTTTCGATATCAGGTAGAATAACCAGTTCATTAACGATTGGGTTTGGTGGCTCGGCCGCAATAATTCCCGGTTCTGTTAAGCCAATATAACGCCCATTACTGACGCGTTGCTTAGCATGACCAACTGCAGCACCTTTCATTGGGCCTTCCATTGCACCTGGCCCACAACCTGTGCAAATATTAAGCTCTCTTAAACCTAATTGGTTACCCACTTCTCGTGTATAAGCAAATTCAATATCGTTAATTGAATGCCCACCCCAACAAACAACAACATTTGGGCTGACACCTGCTTTTAATACATTGGCATTACGTAGAATTGAAAAAACTAAACTGGTGGCTTGTTCACTACTGAACTCTGATGAGAGGGCTGGCTGTAACTGTGTGTTTACATACAATAAATCACGTAATACGGAAAACAAATGATCTTGCATGCCTCTGATCAGAGCACCATCGATATAGGCATCTTCAGGTGGATTTAATAGCTCTAAAATTACGCCGCGCTCTTGATGCAGTACATTAATTTCAAAGTCTTTGTGTCGTTCTAGAATCTCTTTACTGCTATCGGTATGGCTACCTGATTTTAAAACGGCTAAAGAGCATTGTCTGAATAATTGATAAGTTTCGCAAGAGGCACTGTATTTAAGTTGATTTACTTCTAATTGAGAAAGTAGTGCCATACTACCAACGGGACTAATATGTGAAATCATAGCTTCTCCTTATAACTGTCTATTAAGACTAACTTAGTTAGATTGAGAAGCCACCTAAAAGCGCTGATTTATTCTAAATAATTGAAATAAAACTACATTAATATATTCTAATTACTTATAGTTAACACTTACTCACTGTCTTTCTGTAAAAATACAACCTGATCTCTACCTGTATTTTTAGCTTGGTATAAAGCGGTATCAGCACGCTCAAATGCATCATCTGCACTATCTGAAAGTAAAAATGTGGTGAAACCGATAGAAATCGTAATCGATAAATTTTCTTTTTTAAATTGAAAAGGGATCGCTTTAATGCGATCACGTAATTTATTTAACGCCAACTCTGTTTGGACTGGAGATATTTCAGGTAATAACAAAGCAAACTCTTCACCACCGTAACGTGCAATATAATCAGCATTACGAATAGATTTCTGCAACGTTTGTGCAATCACATTAAGTACTTTATCGCCGGCTAAATGCCCAAAACTATCGTTGATTGATTTGAATTTATCAATGTCGATAATGGCAATGTTAAGTGTGTTTTTATAACGTTTAAAACGTGTTACTTCAATTTTTAAACGCTCACTCCAAGCTGCTCGGTTAGGGATTTTAGTTAAGAAATCAATATGTAATTGTTTATTTTGTTGTTTAAGTGTTTTTTGGTAGCTTTGAGTTTCATTTTGCAACTCTTTGATCTGTCTAACCATACCTTGAAATTTACAACGAAATTTTTCTTCTTGTTGTTTTTCTTGTGCGGCCATCGCTTCTTCTACATTAGTCGCATATTGAGCAATCTGTTTACGCAAAGATTCAATCGTTTGTTCTTTTTCACTATTTTCTTTTAATTTTTGGGCATTGTTTTTAATGGTTACAAAAGCTTCTTTTTGCTTCTCAAAGTCGTTTTCAGTTATTTTTAATGTCTGAGCAAAGTTTAAATAAAACTGCGTTAAGCTATCATTTAGCGTGTATAGAAAATGGCGAGAAGATCGTCGCTCCTCACGAGTACTATCAATAATGATAGTGATCACTTCCAAACAATGGTGTGGAAGGCTAAAGGGGTCGCTTTCATTACAGATATTAAGACGAACTTGATCAAGCTTTTTGACGAACGCTTGACCCACATCTAACTCAAGAATAAGTAATTGCAGTTCATCGTTAATAAACTCAACGTCTTCCTTATTATCGATAGTAGGTTTCATGGCCTTTTTACTGAGCTCAATCACCGCTCGCTGATAGATTTTAATCAGTTCTTTTAATTCTGAGTGGTATTCAATAACAGTATAAGGCTCAGAATCATCTCTCATCTCTTCAATTCTGCTCTTAATTGAACCTGAAAGTGATTGTATTTGTTGTAATTGAGCTTGAGATTGGCGAGAAACTAAATGACCTTCTAAAAGCTTATCTTCTAAATTATTTGGAATGGTTTCAAGCTGTTGGCTATATTCATCAAAAAGTTCTATTTCAGCTTCTATTGTTGAAGCTGACTGCAATTTTTTTAAAAACCTAACTTGGTACTTATCAATCGTTTTGTTTTGACGATGATTTCGTTTTAATAATTGCTGCAATAATCGAACTATTGCGATAGATGATGCCATTAGCTGATTCCTTTTAATAATGCGCCGTTAATTATCAATTAGTTAAAGGGTAACTACAAGTGTGATAAGTCAAATTTAACTCTCTTAATTATTAACGATTTAACTCTGGCCAATTAATTGTAGTACCTGGATGACTACTTTTTAATTTTACAATTCCTTTATCGATACCTGCTTGACCCAGTATCCACAAGTCACCATCAAAGAATGCAGGTTGAATTTTTTCAATTGCATATAACTCTAACCAGCTACTTTCATCTACAGCTTCTCTAATTTGGCATGCACCAAATAATGCTAGGCTTGTTAAGTTAAGCATCCTTTCTGGGGCAATGGCCCGTGAAACGTTGTTTAAGAAAGGAAAAGCAACAACACCACTGGCGACTTGTCCATCAAGTGAATAGGATTCTGCAAAAGAATGAAAAAACGCTTCAATGTCTTGTGCAAACTTCTTCGCTTCACCATGGTGAGCTTGCTCTGAAATAAATAATAGCTGGTTATCTCTAACTTGCGTCACTAATGTATGTTGTGAAAAATTAGCTTTTAATTCTTCGCCTAAAGCGACTTCTATTTTCTCTGAGCTAAATAATCCCTTTGAACCATTTAAGTTACTTAAGAAGGGGATATGCACCAACGCATAAAAAAGTGGTTTACCTTGGTATTGAAGATTGTCATCTTGAACTTGTGCTCGGTGTGATGGCAATTTAGTGCGTGGGTGTGATTGTAACCTCTTACGTGCGCTCTGCTCTGAAATAACTAATTTCTTAGTACGACGTAAGAAAACAAAGATAATTAAAAATGAGACTAATAATAATAGAGTCGTAACATATGCAATATTTTTAAAACGATTATTTTTTAATAATAACTCATTATTTTTTGTTTCTAATTGGATCTGTTGTTGAGTTTGCTCAATAAGTTGAAATTGTTCGTTGATTTTTAATTGTTGTAAAGCAAATAACTTCTCTTTGATAGCGTTTTGCAAAGAGTGGAAGTTTTTAAAATGGAAGTTTGCTTGTTGGTGATCACCCGATAGTTCATAACTTAATGCCAGCATTTCAAATGCTTTTACACGTAACTCTGGAAAGTTATCTTTGGCAAGGTTAAGCACATTCTCTAACTGTAAAATAGCGAGGCCTGTATCTTGGCTACGGATATTGAGTTGCGCTAACAATAAGATACTTTCTGTTTGTTGTTCTAATTTATTGAGTTTTTGAAAGTGATGGCGTGCATTTTGTAAGTACTTCTGTGCAAGATCTGTATTTTTTTCAAGGTCAAAAGGGATTGATGCATAAGTACGGCCCAACTCTAAATAAATATAAGCAAGTAAGGTTTTATGTTTTTTTTCTACCAATTCCATCGCATTAAATAAATAAATTAAAGATTGATTAAATTCTTTATTTTGACGCTTTAAAATGGCAAATTTTAATAGGCTATCAGCCTGTTCGACATAGTTTTCTGTCGGTAATAACAACTCTACTCGTTGGCTCGCGAAGTCGATTGCTCGTTTATAGCGATGCTTCTGCTGGTATAGGTTAGATAAACTTTCTTTTACCAAGCTGCTTAATTTAATCAGCTTTAGTTTGTCTGCCATTGAGTTAGCATTTTGAAAGTTAGTTATTGATAGCTGTTGTTGATTTATCTGGTCATAATAGTGGCCATAAAAATAAGCTAACCAAGCTAATAGCTCTGTTTCTTTAGAGTTTTTTAGGCTTTTTTTCACTTTACTGAGTGATTGATTTGCCAACTTATATTGATGTGTTTCTAGTGCCAATTTAGTGATTGATAAATTTAAAATGTCACCTAAATGGTTTTTGTTCTTACGTTTTTCTCCCTCTATTAATTTAAGTGCGTTTCGCATCATATTAATAAGGGTTTCATTACTTAATTGTGGACGCTCTGACTCTGGTATTTCACTGGCGATTAAATTTAACGTTCTAATTTCGTCAGGGGTAACACTCGGGTTTTTCAACAGCGGCATTAACAATGCTAAGCTTTTCTCATAGTCCTCTAATTCAATATAGCAAGACGCTAATAAATGCGTCGGGGCATTATTAGGCACTCTTTTATTGTTAGTTAGTAGGTTTTCACTGCTTCGAGTATTTACCGGTGGGGGCAGTGCTGCGACTTTGTCTATAAATTGAGTGACTGATTTTATGCAGGTTAAAGGCTCAAGTTGACGTGTTTCATAGCTTTTTTTTATTGAAGCAGGGATCATTGTATCCACTAGCCCGATAGCTGATGCGGAATGACTAATAGAAAGTAGTAAGCCACTTAAAAGTGCACGTGAAAAAAAATTCATTATTACTTTAAACCCTATTAAGATATGGAATCTTATCGCTATTTAAATATTGCTTGTCGCAAGTTTAATGATAGCAAAATTAACGTTACTGTCTTATTAAGCGGACATTTTTGATTGACGGTGATCTTGAAGTACTTCGTAAAGGATTGATATCTAGTCCTCCTCGACGAGTATATCGCGCATAAACCGTTAATGATGTTAATGAACCATGAGCTATTAAATCACAAAATATGCGTTCTACACATTGTTCATGAAATTCATTATGTTGGCGGAAAGAGATTAAATATCGAAGTAATTTCTCACGATCTAACTGTTTACCTGTGTAGCTAATTTCAACACTTGCCCAGTCAGGCTGACTGGTGATCAAGCAGTTTGATTTTAACAGATGAGAGTATAACGTTTCCGTTACTGTTTCCTCTAAGCTGATATCTTTTAAAAGCGCAGGAGAAAGTTGGTATTCCGACACTTCAATATCTAATTCGTCTAAATTAACGCCTGTGAATGTGCCTAGCGTATCCGTTATGTTATCTAATGTAGCGTTGAGCGTCACTTCAACGGGTTTAGTTGCACAATGGCTAAGATCTTGACTTAGTACTTCTTGTACGGCCTCTACCGAATCAAAACGACTTTGATTGAAACTATTTAGATATAATTTAAACGATTTTGATTCAATTAAAAATTCACTGTCATAAGGTACTTTAACTACGCCAGTTGCAACAACAGGTTTACCTTTTTTATTTAACCAAGAAAGCTCATAAATATTCCATAAATCAACACCATAAAAAGGCAAAGACGTAGCCTTTAATCCTAATTCATCACGGTTTAAACTGCGAGGAACTGCTTGCAATAGTGAATTATCATAATGGCATTTATATTCCGTGACTTTACCTAATGATAGGTTTTTTAAGGCATCGCTTTGGTTGTATAAATTTGAATCTGACATGGTATTTCTCATTTTAAAAGGCAAGGTTTGTTATAAATACAAGACAACACTGCCTGAATCGTTACAATATGCCGTATTGTAACTAAAAAGAAGAATTATTCGAGCTATGAATACAGATATCCAAATTGAACTATTTGCTTTGCATCAACGTTATCAACAATTATGGCAGTCAACTTATCAGACTTTACCGACTCAAGCATTTGATGAAAAGTGGGTTTCTCCTTGCCAAATTGGCGATGTTGTCGATCAAAATATCACTTGGAAAGCCCTTGTTCGAGATAAAAAAGCAACCTTAAGTAATATTGAGGAAGCGCTTGAGGTGACATTACATCCATCGATAGAGGATTTATTTTGTAGTGCTTATAGTGAACATATTAGTTGTGAATTTGAAGGTCATCCTATTGAGTTAATTCAAGTCTGGAATGAGCAAGATTTTTTAATGTTACAAGAAAATATGATTGCGCATTTTATGATGCAAAAACGTCTTAAAAAACCGGCTTCTATGTTTATTGCGACTTGTAGCGATGAGTTACAAGTCATTTCAATTTTGAATGAAACGGGTCAAGTACAATTAGAGACGTTAGGCAAAAAGCAGGAATCAATATTAGCCGAGTCTTTAAGTGAGTTTTTAAGTAAATTAACACCTGTGTTACCTCAAGATTAAACCATTTATAGTGAATAATATTAACAGCGCTCTAGAAATGAATAGCCGCTTAGTGAGTGCTCACTAGGCGGCTATTCATTTCTATAAAGTGTTAACAATATTTTTAGTTTGCAGGCAATTAGCTTATAGAAAACTAGTTTGCAGACAACAAGTCTGGGTTAATCACCAAGTTCCGAACGCCATGAGCATGATCTTCATTGTATATATTATTTTGTAGCCATGTATCTACTGTATTTATATCAACCTTGAGTACTTCAGGGCGAACATTCCAAGTCACTTGGTAAGGTGAACCTACTTCATTATAACCTGGTCCAGTTGTAGAACCTCTATACTGAACTGCATCTCCTGAGTTATTGGGAATGTGTAACGCTTGTTGATAACCCTCTTTTTCTGCATTTTCGGCCAACTCAGTGAAATTAAGCGCACTGTTATCATTTACCAGCACGTAGACTTGCGTTTCTACACGTAATAAAGGCTGTTTCGTTGTGCCAGTAAGACAAGAAGCTAATGTTGGGCCTGGTTTAACGTTAGCCGATGAGTGAACGTAATGTACTTCAATGGTATCACCTGGTACTAAATGGCTATGATCACTTTTTCCTATCACTTTGTCTGTTGGAGTTAGTTCTGCTTTAGACAATGTGCCTGAATATTTAAAACCGCTATTATTACCTTGGCCGTCTCCATTACCTACATATTGTGTAAATTCACCTCCTTTATGTTCTGCATTTTTATGGAAGTGGATATTGCATAAATTCATTTTTGTATAATCAGGGGCAATGTCGAAGGATTGTGGGTTTGTGCCTGAGATATGATCAATATCTCGAGGAGACTGTGGTCCAATATTTTTATTTTGAGTATTATTTTTAAGGTTAACTCGTTGTGTTTCTATTGTCTTATCTAATACTTGATGAGTTGCTTGTTGAGCATTTACCATTGAAGCAGGCTGTATTACTGCCATGGTGCATAATAGTAATAAACGTTTTTTCATTTTTATATTTCCATTTTTAATGATGCTTGAATTTTGAACCGATAATGTTTGCTAAAATAGTTCGTTTTATGAGGTGCATTTAATGATATTTAAAAAGGTAATTTTGCCCGCAAACAGCAGGCATCATATTGAAATTAAAAGTCCAAATAAATAGCTAGTATCGTTAAGAATACGATAAACTACGCTTCTATTGTTCTTAATCAAATTAGTGTCAGTATGTTTCAAAAATTTTTCTTATCAGTGTCCATTAGTTTACGCTTTATGCTGTTATCAGCACTTTCCTTTGCATTAATGACTGCCAGTGTAAAGTTGGTAAGTACTCACAATATTCCAGTGTTTGAAATTGTTGCTGCACGTGGTTTGGTGTCATTAATTATTAGCTATATCGATATCAAACGGAAAAAAATACCAGTTTGGGGTAATAATAAAATATTATTAATTTCACGTGGTGTTGTGGGGACGCTGGCATTGTTGTGTGTGTACTACGCAGTGACTACCTTGCCTTTAGTTGAAGCTACGTTATTACAGTATCTTTATCCTGTATTTACAGCGATTTTGGCGTTTTTATTTTTAAAAGAAAGAATTCAACGTTCTACATTGATTTGTATTTTATTATGCCTACTTGGTTTATTCGCGATGGTTAAACCGAACCTCTCAGTAACTAGCGATGTGGTATTACCTTGGTTTAGCGTTTTTATTGCTTTACTAGGCGCCTTAGGTAGCGCGACTGCTTATGTCATTGTAAAACGGTTAAGTAAATGTGAAGACAGTTCTGTGATTATCTTTTACTTTCCATTAATTGCCTTGCCGTTATCCATTATTTTATTGGGCGATAATTTTGTGATGCCTGATACTGAAGCGCTAATCTTATTGTTATTTGTTGGTATTTTTACACAAATGGGGCAGGTGGGGTTAACGAAAGCCATGCAAACAGAAGTCGCCGCTAAAGTGAGTGCTTTTTCTTATGTTCAAATTGTATTCTCAACAATCTTAGGGGTGATTATATTTAATGAAATCCCCTCATTTTGGACATTAATTGGTGGTATGTTAATTATTTTAGGGGCGTTAGTTAACGTCTTTGGTAGTAACAAAAAATAGTGAGTCGTTTAAATTTGTCTAGAAGGTGACTTAAACGCCGTAATGCGTCTCTATTGGGTTACAAGTGGAACCTTATCGAGATAAACGAATGATTTAAAATATATTTTTTATATTTTAAATGAACTAAAGCTTATTTTTAATGACTATAATCGAATAAAAAAGAAACAATGCTTATCTATTTACCTAACTATAGTATTATGACCTATTATTGTTTTTATTAGATAAGATTACAAAATTAATTAGCATCCAGCTATCTCAATCAAATATTAGAAAACTTAATTATATAAATGAAAATACCTAAAAGAATACAGCCATTAGTTGACGATGGCATTGTCGATAATGTTTTACGACAATTAATGAGCGGCAAGGAAGCGACGGTTTATGTTGTTCAATGTGGCGATGAAGTGCGTTGTGCAAAAGTTTATAAAGAAGCCAGTAAACGTAGTTTTAAAAATGCTGTTCTATATAACGAAGGGCGAAAAGTCCGTAATGGTCGGAACGCGAGAGCAATGCAAAAAGGCTCTAAATTTGGCCGTGAACAACAAGAAGAAATTTGGCAAAACACCGAGGTTGATGCGCTTTATAAATTCGCAGATGCAGGGATTAGAGTACCAACACCTTATGGTTGTTTTGGTGGTGTGTTAATCATGGAATTAATCACCGACGCCGATGGTTTTGCTGCGCCACGCTTAAACGATGTCACAATGACAGAAGAAAAAGCATTAACAGACCACGCTAAAGTGATGGACTATGTTGTTCGCATGTTAAGTGTTGGAGTTATCCACGGTGATTTATCTGAATTTAATGTACTGGTAGATGAAGAAGGCCCTGTGATCATCGATTTACCACAAGCCGTTGATGCAGCTGGCAATAACAATGCCAAGAAGATGTTATTGCGTGATGTAAATAATATGACTCAATATTATTCTCAGTTTGCTCCTAGCCTTGCTACTACCCGTTATGGCGATGAGATTTGGGCTATATTTGAAACCGGGGAATTAACCCCTAAAACAGTATTAACAGGTCAATTTATTGAGTCAGAAATTAGTGCTGATGTGGATACTGTTTTAAATGAAATAAATGCAGCACGCGAAGAGGAATTAGATCGCCTAGAGCGTATGTCTGATAGTGAATAAATCATTAATTTTTAATGTTTTTCAATGTTTACCTGATTTCTATGCTTAAGATCGCTGAATATTATGTTTGATTTTTTCTCATCTGCACTCGCCATTGGCACTAAAAATGAGCATTCAAGTGCTGTACAAAAGACTCGAATGTTAAATATTTTAGTCTTGTTGACTATCTTCATTGCGTTAGCTTATACCGCTAGTTATATGTATATATTAAATGCACCTACGGTTGCTTTGTATAACCTTGTTCTAACTAGCGGTTACCCCCTGTCATTCTTTTTTAGTTATCGCCGCCACCATAAATCCGCTAAAACATGGTACTTTTGCTTGATTATGCTGCACTTGTTTATTTGTAGTAATATCTTCTTTACTCAAGAAAGTGGTTTTCATTTTTATTATTTTTTAGTGCCCATAGGCGCGTTATTATTATTTGAGTTAAAAGAAAAAAAATTAAAAATAACTTTAAGCTTAGTCGCTGCATCATTATTTTTATATTGTGAAAATTCGATTAACGAAAAACCGTTTCACGTATTTAGTGATGCTGCGAATCATTTATTGTCTCAATCGGCTTTTTTGATCGATATGTTCGCTATTATATTGGCGCTGACTTTATTTAGTAAGCAAATTGAGAAGCATGAATTAGGGCTTATTGAGCAAGCCTCAACAGATATGTTAACGGGCTTAAATAATCGTCGTTTCTTCTTTCAGCAAGGTGAAAAGTTATTAATTAAAAGCAACAAAGGAAAACAATTCTATAGCTTGCTTTTGATAGATTTAGATTACTTTAAAAATATTAATGATAAATATGGTCACGCTGTAGGTGATGAGTGCTTAATTGTAGTCAGTGATGTTTTACAGAAAGTTGGACCTGAAAATAAAATTTGTGCTCGCATTGGTGGTGAGGAATTTGCGATTATATTGCCACATTGTGGACCTAAATCTGCAGAAGTGATCGCTGAGCATATTAGAAGTATTATTGAAGATGTTGATTTGACGACGGCACAAGGCAAAGTAGTCGATTGTACTGCAAGTATTGGAGTGAGTTATAATGTCACTAAGACTGAATCTCTTAAAGTGTTACTCGAACAAGCTGATTTAGCGCTATATCAAGCTAAAGATAACGGTCGGAATCAGGTGCTTTCATTTCATCATTTAGCTAACTAATAATACATATTAATATCATTTTTTTAACAAATCCCTTCCTTCTCTTTTCGTAACAACTTAGCTTTATGGTAGGGTTATTTATCAGAATATTTCACTTTAAACTCTTTTTATTTAGATAGGGCATTAGATGATTACAAAAATTAAGCAGTTATTGAATACGTTCATACCAGAGGAAAACCCTCAATTTGATAGTACATTAGCGATTGTTTGTTTGCTTTGCGAGGTCTGTGTTGCCGATGAAAATGCTTCTAAAGAAGAAGAGGCTGCCATTGTTAATACGCTTGAAAAACTGGTTAATATAGAAAAAGAAAAGGCGTCCGAATTACTCAACGTGGGAATGAAAGAAATAAAGACCAGTAATTCAGTCTTTGATTTTACCTCTCAGTTAGGTGATTTAGATAACGAAGCGCGTATCAACCTAATTAAAGCAATGTGGGAAATCGCATACGCAGATGGTCATTTGGATGAAATGGAGGAGGCATTGATCCGTAAAGTCGCTTCATTAATTTATGTTAATCATAGTGATTTTATTCGAACCAAGCTTGCAGTTCATCCAGAATAGCCACTAGAAAACCTTCTTGATAAACTCTTGAATTCAAGTGTTTTCATTGTTGCATCTCTTGCCGGAGAAAAAGCGTTAAGCAACTATTCAGCTGCTCACTTTTCCTATCTATTCAAGTTATGCACTTATGATCTGAATCCAAGGCTTAGAAAAATAGCAAGCACAAATCAAAATAGGTAAAGGCTATGGCATTATTAACCGAACAAACTTGTAGACCATGCAATACAAGTTCAGCGAAGCAATTATTAACGGCAACTGATATTGCTGAGTTACTGGTACAGCTAAAAGCACAATTTAATGATTGGACCTTTATTGAAGATAATGGAATAGAAAAACTGTCTTGTGAATTTGTCACTAAGCGTTATAGCAACTCAATCAGTTTTACTAATCAAGTCGCAGCGTTAGCTGAATCAGTGAATCACCATCCGCTGATCATGGTTGAATATGGCATGGTGACGGTGCAATGGTGGAGCCATAATATTAAGGGGTTAGATCAAAATGATTTTATTATGGCCGCTAAAACCAGTGCTTTATTCTTAGAGTCCTAACCGACTACTTACATTAGCGGATTTAATATTCTATCGATACCGTATAGATTTTTTATAGAACTCGTTTCAATAATAAATCTTTTTGGATATCGCCACCCATGTTGAAGTCATGTTCACCAAATTGTTCAAATCCCATTTTTTGATAAAAGCGTAATGCAGGGAAGTTATGTTCCCAAACACCTAACCATAAGTATTTTTTATTTTGTTTAATGGCACGATCAACGGCAAATGAGATTAATTTTTTACCTAAACCTTGTGCTAGGAAATCTTTGAGTATATAAATTTTTTCAACTTCTAATGCCTCTGTATCGAATATATCTGTTTGTGCATCATCAACATTTAATTTTAAAAAACCAGCTAGTTTAGCTTCTGTATTTTTAGGAGCGGTTTCTGAAATGTCTTCTGATGTACCTTCTGAAGCATCAGAAGTAGTATAAATAAAATAAAATTCGCTACGGTTGTTTTGAAGTTGTGCAGATAATTTCTCTATACTGAGGGACTCTTTATAATATTGCTGCAGTAAAGCCTCACTATTGCTATCAGAAAAGGTTTCTTGGTAGGTTCTTATCGCTACATCTTGTAATAAATGAACCTGAGATAAATGACATGGTTCTATTATTGACCTTGATTCTTTAAACATTATTTATCAATTCCTATCTTCATTTATTTCATTTTATCGTAACGAATAAGTTATTTTAATTGATCGGCTTCTTTACTTGACGATTTAACGACATACTCGCATTATTAGCCTTTATATATTAGCTTGAGAGTAATATGAAGCTTATTTTTAATGGGCCTGAAGATGGCCCTTTATTTGTTTTTTCCCACGGTGCAGGCGCACCATTAACATCAGACTTTATGGAAACCGTCAGTGTTGGTTTGGCAAAACAAGGTATTCGAGTTGCCCGTTTTAATTTCAATTACATGCAACAGCGTGTAGAAACGGGAAGTCGCCGTCCACCAGAAAGAGCTCCTCATTTATTGAAACAGTTTTTAGAAGTGGTGCAAGAGCTAGATCAACCCATGGTGATTGGTGGTAAGTCTATGGGAGGACGAATGGCTACTTTGTTAGCTGCTGAATCTTCTCCTGAGCAATTAAAACAGGTTAAAGGAATTGCTTGTTTAGGGTATCCTTTCCATCCACAAGGTAAACCTGAGAAATTACGGATAGAACATTTAGCTGCTATTAAGCAACCCGTTGCTATTATTCAAGGCTCACGTGATAAACTTGGCGACCAAAATGAAGTGATCAGTTATTCTTTACCTAATACTTTTCAATGGTGTTGGCTAGAAGATGGTGATCATGACTTTAAACCTCGAGTGAAGAGTGGTTTGACTCATCAGCAGCATATTCAATCTAGTATTACGTATTTAGCCGCTTACATTAAACGTTGCCTCATTGAATCATAACGTGAGCTTAAACAGTAAATAAGGTTATTTTTAGAGACTAAAATCGAAAATGGTCACTGTTTATTCAATAATTTTGAGTAATTGTGGTTTATTTGTAAAAGAATTGTGGATGTATTGTCGATTATTTTTTAAAATCTATAGCTCTCCCATACACACGCAGAATATTTGTGCTTGTTAAAGCATTCAGATACATAAGGATTCACATGTCAATTGATATCAAACCGCTAGCAGTTGCTGACCGCAATGCTTGCCCTGCAGAATTTAGTTTTGGTGAAGTATTTGCCGATCATATGTTTACACAAACCTATGATTCGACTCAAAAGTGGACAAATGCTGAAGTTAAACCTTATCAAATGCTGCAATTAGACCCATCTGCTTCTGTGTTACATTATGGGCAAGAAATATTTGAAGGTTTAAAAGCGTACCGTACTGAAAATGGCGAGATTAACTTATTCCGTCCTCGCGAAAATTTTAAACGTTTTAACCGCTCAGCGGCGCGTATGGTGATGCCTGAAGTTGATGTTGAATTTCACCTTAACGCATTAATGGAATTATTAAAAATAGATAACCAATGGGTACCTGAAAAAAATGGTACCGCGTTATATATTCGCCCGACTATGATCGCAACAGGCGCTAAACTAGGTTTAGGCGCAAGTGATAAGTATTTACACTTCATTATTACAGGCCCTGCCGGTGCTTACTTTAAAGATGGATTTGCACCTGTCTCTGTTTATGTTGCTGATAAATATCGTCGTGCTGTAGTGGGCGGTGTTGGTGAAGCTAAAACTGGCGGTAACTATGCGGCTAGTTTATATATGTCTGAAGATGTGGCTGCGAGAGGATACTCTCAAGTACTTTGGTTAGATGCTATCAATGGTAAATACATTGAAGAAGTGGGCGCGATGAATATCTGTTTTGTTTACGGTGATCATATTGTGACACCTAAACTGAGCGGTAGTATTTTACCGGGTATTACGCGTGACTCAATTTTGCAACTTGCTCCAACATTAGGTTACACAGTATCTGAAGAACAAATAGCAATTGAAGATATTTTAGCTGATATTAAAAGTGGAAAAATTACTGAAGCATTTGGTTGTGGTACTGCTGCCGTTATCTCTCCTGTTGGCCAATTATGCTGGAAAGATGAAGATTACTTTATTAATGATAATAAAGCAGGCACTGTTTCTCGTAACTTATACGATGAATTAACGGGTATTCAATACGGTTTACGTGAAGATAAGTTTGGTTGGATTGAAAAAGTAGACTTCTAATGTTTATTTTTGTCTGAATCTGATAGAAGGCGCTTTTAGCGCCTTTTTTATTGTTTGCCTTTTTTATTGTTTGCCTTTTAATTTCCAAATGTATTTTCAACATTATTACAGATCATTTCTCTTATCCATTTATGCCCTGGCTCATCATTATTTCGTTGGTGCCATATCAATACATAAGCCATCTCAGAAAAAGCAAAAGGTAATGGGATTTGTTTAAGTGGATACAATTTTTGTGCATGGGTAATAAAGCTCGAAGGCAGGGTGAAAATTAAATCACTATGCGCACAAAGACTCACACCTCCATAAAAGTCTGGTAAGGTGCTAATAACGTTACGCTGCTTTCCTTGTTTCTCTAAAAAATAATCTAATGCCCACCATTTATTGCCCTCACATACGATTTGTATATGATTTTGTTGTAGATAAGCGTCCTGATTCCATGACCCATTTTCTACGGCTGTTAAAACTGGATGATCTTGATGGACTAAACAGGTTTGGTGGTCATTAAATAAAATGACATGTTCAATACCATCCGGTAATTTTTGTATCTCTAGGCGGTGATCTTCAGAGAAGTCTAATGCAGTAATACCAAAATCCATTTTACCTTGTTGTAGTGCTTGCATAGACTCTTTTTTCCAGCTTAAAACATCAAGGTGAATATTTTTTGCTTGTTGTAATAATGGACCAATAAAACAAGGTAGTAAGGTTGCATAGGCACTTTCTAACATACTGATAGAAAAGTGTCTGTCACTGCTAGCGGGGTCAAAGCTTGGTGCTTGTGTTAACTGATATAAACCCTGTAATAGATTCGGTAGTTTTTGTTGTAGCAGTAAAGCATGCGTCGTTGGTTTTAAACCATGTGCGGTACGTGTAAATAATGGGTCTTGCAAGCTTGTTCTTAAACGGGTGAGACTTTTACTTAATGCAGATTGACTTAAATTCAAACGAACTGCTGCACGTGTAACACTTTCTTCTTCTAATAAGACTTGTAAAACGACTAATAAATTTAAGTCGATACGCATTAGTTTATCGATGTTCATAGGTATTCCTAGATATTATTAGTTATTGAGAGATATTCCCTTAGGGAAACTAAGATCTGAATTAATGTCACTTCTATTCATATCATAGCTGATTTACACTCGCTTTGTTATTCACTGTCTGTCATTGAGTCTTATTTCATAAAACTTGGCTCAATTAACGTCACTTTATTATCGTCACTTGATTATCGTAATTCAACCAAACTTGTTTTTTCAAAAAAGAGATTGTTATGCCCCGTAAGTTATTACCTATTTTAATGATGATGGTGGTGCTAAGCCCATTAGCCATCGACATCTATTTACCGTCAATGCCTGAAATGGCGTTAGAATTTTCTGTGTCTGACACGCAAGTTCAATCAACGTTAGTACTCTTTATTTTAGCGATGGGTATTGGTCAGATTCTTATTGGCCCATTAGCTGATCGCTTTGGACGTCGACCGATCGCCTTACTGGGTATTTGTTTATATATTGCGAGTAGTTTATTTGCCGCATCGGTTGTGGAGTTTGAATATCTACAATTAGCGCGTGTACTACAAGGCATTGCTGCTTGTGCAACATCCATTGTTGTTTTTAGTGCCGTGCGAGATAGATTTAATGCTCAGCAAAGTGCGCATTATTATAGTTATTTGAATGGTGTTATTTGTGTGATCCCTGCATTAGCTCCTACGTTAGGTGGTTTTCTGGCTCTGCATTTTGGTTGGCGATCAACATTTATATTCATGACTATCTTTGCGATTTTAGTTTTATTTATTGTAGCCTTTAGGTTGCCTGAAACGCGTCCTGAGCATAAAAATAACCATGCTGCGTTATATCGTTGGGCACGTTATCAGCCCATTTTAGTGAATAGCCAATTTGTATTTTATGCATTGGCTTGCATGATTGGGATGGCAAGTATTTTAACCTATGTTTCCTATGCGCCAAGCTGGATAATTAAACATTTAGGGCTCAGTGAATTAACTTTTAGTTATTTATTTGGTTTTAACGCATTAATTAATATTGCTGCCTGTTTTATTGCGCCTAAAATGATTCGACAATTAGGCAATCATCAAACGGTAGTTGTTGCATTATGGCTGTTTATATCGTCAGCGGTGACTCAATTGGTGATGCAACAAATACCCGTTGAAAGTGGGTTTTTAGCAGGAATATATTTTATGTTACCTATGCTATTACTGTGTGTGGGATTTGCTTTGTTATTAGGACCTGCAACGTCGATGGCGTTAAGTGCTTTTGGTGAAAGAGCTGGCACGGCTAGTGCGTTATTAGGTTGTATTCAAATGAGTGGTGCTGCGTTATTAACTGGCTTGTTACAACAAACTTCGCTTTCTGCTCCTTATGCGAGTGTCGTCATGATTGGCGCTGGTGGGGCTATATTGTTAATCACCATGTCATTGCCTCATTATAAACATTGGCATCAAGAACAAGTAAGTTCTCATTAGCACTTATTTTGGATATTTTAAAAGCATTCGCATTATTACTTTTACCCTGAGATAATCGTTTTATTACTTTTTTATAAACAGGACTCATAATGAAGCATTCAATATTTAAATTGTCGTTATTAGGTAGCTCTATTTTACTCACTGCCTGTGTAACATCATCGCCAACAGGACGTAATCAAGTATTATTATTTGATGGGTCTGAAATGGCGACACTAGGTGCGAATTCATTTGAGGAATTAAAAAAACAAGAAACGATTAACCAAGACCCCAAAGTAAATACTTATGTGCAATGTGTCAGTAAACAGATTACTGATACGTTAGGTAAGCAGCCTGATTTTGATGAATGGGAAGTGGTCGTTTTTGATAGTGATCAAATAAATGCTTTTGCATTACCTGGCGGTAAAATTGGGGTTTATACTGGGCTATTAGCCGTTGCTAAAAACCAAGATCAACTTGCAACGGTTATTGGACATGAAATTGCTCACGTACAAGCAAATCATTCTAATGAGCGTTTGTCTTCAAGTGAAATCACAGGCTACGGTACATCTGCAGTACAAACCGTTATTGGTAGTACTGAATATTCAGAAGTCGGAATGGCAGCATTAGGTTTGGGGGTACAGTATGGTATTACGATGCCTTATGGTCGCGCCCAAGAATCTGAAGCAGATATTGTTGGTTTACAGTTAATGAATGATGCAGGTTTTAACCCAGAACAGAGTGTTGAGTTATGGAAAAATATGGCAATAGCTTCTGGTGGAAGTGAGCCAATGGAGTTTTTATCTACTCATCCATCTAACACAACACGTATTAATGACTTAGAAGATGAATTAAAAAACTTAACAAAAAGTACAAGAACTGCACCTAGTTGCACATTGTAATCCGTTTTTTGAAAATGACAGTTTATTATTCCTTCTTTAAAATCTTCTTTAAAAAGCCCCTTAGATTAACGTTAATCTAAGGGGCTTTTTTTACTATCTCTTTACTGCTTTATTTCATTCCGTACTTATAGCCGTTTGTAGCAATTTAGCTGCGCGCAACACTTCGATATAAATAACGTTCACAAAATACTGGCGATAGCTTTCTAACCGTTGCTGCTAATACAGCAATAACAATTACTGAA
Organism: uncultured Psychromonas sp.; assembly: GCF_947489755.1. GTDB lineage: Bacteria > Pseudomonadota > Gammaproteobacteria > Enterobacterales > Psychromonadaceae > Psychromonas. Next base: position 1,811 of record NZ_CANLFB010000005.1, on the reverse strand, counting down.
AATAATAATCTGCCCCAGAAAATTGTATTAAAATCGGCACCAATTAATAAAATCAATAATGTATCTTCAATTAAGCTGTGTAGTAAATTTAATAGCATAATGGAAGTGAAAACATCACGGGCTGCTACATGTCCTTTTTGAGCCTCATGTATCAATAACCCTCCACCAAATGAAAGCCCTAACGTGGCGCCAATAATAGTAATGTTCGTTGCTTCTTGGCTGATCCCTAATAGCCTTAAAAAAGGTTTTAAGAGGATCGCCATTAATTTTTCAATGCCGAGTATTTTTAAAATCTTTAAAGTGAATAGCAACGTCGAAATAACGAGGAACACCATCACTAAATTTTGTAGCTGGCTAGTGACCCAATCAAGATAGCTATTCTCTACACTGACCTCTGGAGACCAAAGCATGTGTGCTGGTTGATTAAGACTACCTGTTAACTGATAGGTTTGATGTAATATCCACGCGAGTAATAAACTACCTCCAATACGAAATACTAATGTTACCCATAAACTAACACCTGCCTTTTTTGCGATAGTCGCTTCAATCGGCAATGAGTGCGCAAGTAACATCATGCTACCGAGGATAGATGCTTGAGCAACGGTTAAAGGGGTATCGATGTTAATGAGTACAATTAAGCCGCCATAGATATTGGTAAGTAGGGTAGTTGCCCATACTAAGCTCATCGTATCTGGTAAGCCGACCGTTTGCATTAAGGGGCCAAGCAATTGACTTAATAAAATAATACCGCCTAATTCTTCAATAATTTTTATGGCAATTAATATTGGGATCATCACTTTAAACAGCGTAAATGTGACATTAAAAATGTCTCTGCCTAGCTCAATGAAAAAATGTTTAATGGGTTGCATCAGACTGACCTTTATTTTTTGTTTTTTAAATTTAATAGGTTATATGATACATAAGAAGATTGAATGAAAATTTCAAATGTGGCTGATTACTTTTTGAATATTTCTTTTTATTGTCTCCAAAAGAAATATTTTGCATGTTAATGTAATTTCAAAGAAATATTTTTTAAAAAAACGATGAGATCGAGTAAGTTTTAAAGCACATCATGGAGTGGGGTAATCTAATGGACATAGATAGAATTGATCGTGCGATATTGATGTCGCTACAAAAAAATAACCGTTTGCCTAATATCGAACTTGCAGCAAAAGTGGGGTTGTCAGCTCCTGCTTGTTTAAAGCGAGTTAAACGTTTGCGAGAAGGTGGCGTCATTATCAGCGATATTTCAATCCTTGATGCGCAGTTAGCTGGCAATAAAATGACCTTAATCGTCTCCATAGAGATGGAACGAGATAGAGCAGATATTTATCAGAAATTTAAGCATTCGATTATTCAAGCGAATGAAGTCATGCAGTGCTATCAAATATCAGGTGCATACGATTTTGTGCTAATTGTTTGTGTTCAAGATATTCAGGCTTATGAAGCTTTTGTCGATCGCGTATTACACACAGATTTGAATATTAGAAAGTTTCATACATCCGTGTCATTACGCACAGTAAAACACAGTACGGCTATTGAACTGTAGTGAGTTAAGAATCAGTTTTAATAAGTTAGTGCTATAACTGTTATTAATTTCTAGTATCGACTATTCACTGGTGAGTCAGCGCTAATAAATAAAAAGAGGGCGTGACAATGAAAGTGAGAATGTGCCAATAAAAAAGCCGAATCAATTGATTCGGCTTTTTGAGTGAATGTTATTACTTATTTACTTAACCTCAATTCTGCTTAAGGAATTGAACTAAATGCCCACCTAGCGATCAGATCTTTCAACCAAGAACGATTTGAAA
>NZ_CANLFB010000004.1 GCF_947489755.1 uncultured Psychromonas sp. | reverse complement strand
TTTCAAATCGTTCTTGGTCGAAAGATCTGATCGCTAGGTGGGCATTTAGTTCAATTCCTTAAGCAGAATTGAGGTTATTTACTAATAAATGAGAAGCATTTGCTTAGTTTTTATACCTATTATTGGCTATAGTGTTAATTAGTTATTTGTTGTTTTTGTTTCTTATTACTATTAAACATAAATTCCAATCTACTCTTCGACACTTTTAATGGCTGGTAAGTCATTATAATAGCTATGTTTAGTTGTTCTATAAAAGTGAAACGTTTGAATCTAAGTATTAACAAGGTGCACAATGAACAGCTCAAATTACAATGCTTCTCGTACTTTTAAGCTTTACATTCTCGCTGCTATTTTATTTGGTATTTATGGTGGAAGGGTTTGTCCCTTTTTAGCGACCTTGACCGTCAGTGAAGTTTTTGTTCATGTATCCATTACCTTTTCTATTTTATTGTTAGTCCGCCATTTTCTGTTACCTCACCACACATTGAATAAACAGATAAAACAAATCAAGCTGGATACACTTTGCTTCTTCATTGTCAGCCTTCCATTAGCCGTTTATTACAATGTTGTTTATGACTTTGGGTTAGATAGTAATGTGAAAATTGTTTTCGGGATGGCGTTATTTGGATTCTTCACAGGCTGCCTTTTACAGCTTTCAGCTAAACTCGCACAAATGGATGAAATGGAAAAAACGGATCAATTTGAGTTTGAGTTTTCAGGTCAACGCCACTCTTTAATTAATCAAATGATTTGGTTAGTGGTTCTTTTATTGGTGATTCTTACTGCTGCATTGTCTATGGTCGCAGTAAAAGATATTTTTTGGTTAAAGCATAACCCTGAACTGGTCATGGATGGCAGTGGTCAAATCAGCGTTATCAAAGAACTTATTTATATCGCGGCTTTGGTGACGGGGTATGCGATGGCCGTTATGTTCTTATGGAGTAAGGTTATCAAGCGTATTTTATTGAGCCAAGAATGTGCTTTAAAAAGAGTTAGTGAAGGTAGTATTGGTGCTCGTTTGCCTATTTTTAGTTACGATGAATTCGGTTCAACAGCATCGCTAACCAACAAAATGTTAGATAGCCTTGAGTTTGCTCAACATGAAGTTAAAACGACAAGGGATGTGGCGATTGTTAGTCTATCTGCGTTAGCTGAATCTCGTGATAATGAAACCGGTGCGCATATTTTACGCACACAAGAATATGTTAAAGCCTTGGCTGAAAACTTGAGTGAATCCTCTGCGTATGCTGCGTTATTAACCCCTAGCTATATCGAACTGTTATATAAGTCTGCGCCGTTGCATGATGTTGGTAAAGTAGGCATACCCGATAATATATTACTTAAACCTGGCAAGTTAACCGATGACGAGTTTGAAATAATGAAAGGCCATGCGCAAATTGGTGCTGATGCTTTATCGACAGCAGAAAAACAGTTAGGTAGTAGCTCTTTCTTAGAAATTGCAAAAGAAATTGCTTTATCACACCATGAGAAATGGAATGGCTCTGGCTATCCAAATCAACTCTCTGGCGAAAGCATTCCTTTGTCTGGACGTTTAATGGCTTTAGCTGATGTCTATGATGCGTTGATTTCTAAACGAGTTTATAAACCTGCTTTTTCACATCAAGAAGCGAAAGATATTATTATGAAAGGTGAGGGATCGCATTTTGACCCGGCAGTAGTGAAAGCATTTATTGCTATCGAAAATAAGTTTGTTGCTATTGCGGCTGATTTTCAAGATAAAGCTGAAGCCTAAAGTAGAGCAATAAAAAGGCCTATCAATATAAATATAAATTGATAGGCCTTTTTTGTTTGTCTTTGTACTAAGTGTGACCGTTATTTTACATTAGGTTACTTAATATATTGCTTATATACACGACGAGATAAACCACAAAGTAACGTGTAACCAATCGTATCTGCACATTTTGCAATGTCATTCACTGCGATATTATCACCCCAGAATTCAACGTCATATCCAACACAGTCTTGATCTTCAAACATTGATAAATCAACCATGATCATATCCATTGAAACACGACCTAATAATTGACTTTTTTGTCCATTAATGAAGACAGGTGTGCCTGACCCTGCGTGTCTTGGGTAACCATCAGCATAACCAATACAAACTGTACCTATCTTCGTGGTTTTGTCAGCTTTCCAAAGTGCGTTGTAACCAACACCTTCATCTTTATCAATGGTACGTTGAGAGATAACTTTTGCTTTAAATGTCATGGCAGGTATTAATTTTTTTGCAATGTCATTGCTATCAATTGGTGACGCACCGTAAAGCATAATGCCCGGGCGTACCCATTGCACTCTATCTGGCATTGAATTAGTTAATACGGCTGATGAGTTAGCAATACTCACATCACCAGGTAATTCACCAATAGTTTCTAGAAAAAGTGTTGATTGCTGTGCTGTTAATGGTGATTTAAGGTCATCAGCGGATGAAAAATGCGTAATATGCGCAAGCTCATTTACTTGCGGCATTTTATTGAGCTGCTGCCAAGCATTAGCATATTCGTTTGGTAAAAAACCTAAACGATGCATACCAGAGTCCATTTTTAACCAAACATTAATTGGCTTATCAAACGTCGCTTTTTGAATCGCGTCTATCTGATATTGGCTATGTACGACGCACCATAGATTATATTCGCTAATGTACGTTAATTCATCGTCGCTAAAAAAACCTTCCAATAACAAAATTGGCTGTTGAATGCCTGCATCACGTAATTCTTTCGCTTCTTCAATACAAGCGACGGCAAATGCATCTGCTACATCACTTAATTCATTAGCCACTTCAACTGCACCATGACCGTAAGCATTCGCTTTAATCGTCGCAATCGCATTAGCTGGTTTACCGAGAGATTTTGCATATAAATAATTTTGTTTTATTGCACTTAGTTTAATAACCGCTGTTGCTGGTCTAGACATTTTTCCTCCTAGCGCCCGTAGCGCGCTACAGATAAACCTGAGTCATCGATATCGGTTGCTTTGTCGTTGATAACGTCACTAACAAATTTTGCCGATCCTAAAGACATCGTCCAGCCTAGTGTACCGTGACCTGTATTTAAGAATAAGTTATCAATATTGGTTTTACCTAAAATAGGCGTGCCATCAGGGGTCATTGCTCTTAAACCGGTCCAGAATTCAGCTTTTGTTAAATCAGTTGCATGTGGGAATAAATCAGCAATTGAGAACTCTATATTTTTACGACGTTTTTCTAATAGTTCTAGGTTATATGAACTAATTTCTGCGGTGCCACCGACTCGAATTCGATCGCCTAAACGTGTGATTGCCACTTTGTACGTTTCGTCCATAATCGTAGATTCTGGTGCTGAAGCGTAGTCTTGAATTGGGATAGTCAGCGAGTAACCTTTAATAGGGTAAACAGGGACTCTTATACCGATATTAGCAAGCATGTGTGTAGAGAAAGAGCCTAGAGCCATTAAGTAAGTGTCAGCGGTCATTTCACCTTTATCAGTAGAAACGCTCACTATTTCATTACCTTGTTTGTTTATTTTTTCAATGTTGGTATCCATTACAAATTTAACACCGATGCCTTCACATGCTTTAGCTAATTCAGTAACGAACATGTGACAATCACCGGTTTCATCATTAGGTAAGTGAATACCGCCCACGATTTTATTAATCGTATGATGAAGCGCTGGCTCATACCCTAAACAATCTTCTGCAGTTAGAATTTTATGTTCAACACCACATTCTTTTAATACTTCAATATCTTTTTTAGAGCTTTTTACTTGGGTTTCAGTACGGAATACTTGTAACGTACCTTGTGTTCTATGATTATATTCAATATTGATTTCTTTTCTCAGCTCTTTTAAACAGTCACGGCTATATTCTGCAACTCTCATCATTCTAGCTTTATTGATGTGGTAGTCTTTGGTATTGCAATTTGCGACCATTTTGGTCATCCAAACTAGTGTTTCTGTGTCTAGATCCTTAATGCTAATCTTTAAAGGAGCAAGTTCTTGCATCAACCATTTCATTGCTTTAACGGGAATACCTGGCGCAGCCCAAGGAGCAGAGTACCCTGGTGATATTTGTCCTGCATTAGCAAAGCTCGTCTCATTAGCTACGCTCGATTGTCTGTCAACTACCGTGACATCATGTCCAGACTTAGCTAAATACCAAGCACTCGTTACGCCTATTACACCAGAACCTAATATTAAAACTTTCATTTTCATCCCAAAATAATCATCAATTCGAAAACACATCATAGATGATATTCAGAATTATTAATGATTGTATTTACAATTGTTTCAGCATAAAAAACTGTAATAAAAGAAAAATCAGTATTTTAATCTATAAAAGGCAGTAGAACTAGAATCTTAGACAATATTTAACCAATTTAAAGGGAAGTTTAAAGTGTTCAGTAACATTAAATAAACATATGTAATACGTTTGTGTAATTTGTGTTCTTTTAATACTTAAAGTGTTCTTTCTTAGTTGTAGTTTGCCATAAGCATTAAGTTTTATGTTTAGTGGATAAGGTTGAGAAAATAAAGTATCGGAGTGCTCATTTTATATGCGATTATTTAGTGCCCAATATAACGGATGTAAGAGGAAACTTTGTGATCACGTCTGACTTTAAAAACGAGCAAATTATTATTTCACTCAACTTTATAGTGACTGTTAAGCTGACCGGATACATTACCTTAACATAGTATCTATTGGCTGAAGGGTGTAGATTTTTAAGTAAATTTTTATAATTGATAGCGTTAAGCTTCATTTACCCACAACTAAAGTGATCTAAAAATAACAATAATTTAAGGAGAACGTTAAATGGCTTTTCAAGTGCTCAATAATTCTATTGTTTTAATCACCGGTAGCTCTCGAGGTATTGGTGCGGCTACTGCAAAGCACCTTGCTAAGTTAGGTTATGCTGTTTGTGTTAATTTTATGTCAAACAAAATTGAAGCAACCAATGTAGTTACTCAAATAGAAAGAGAAGGGGGGAAAGCCATTGCAGTGCAAGCAGATGTTTCAAATGAGAATGATGTTATTCGCCTTTTTAATACGATTGATAGTGCTTTGGGACCAATAACTCACTTAGTTAACCTCAGTTCCGGATAAGAAAAGCGATACAACACCACTATTTGAGCGAATTTCGTCGTTAAATTATTTCCCAATAACCAGTTATTGCTTCAACAATTTGCCTTGAACTACGCACAACTAGCAGTATTGTATAATAAATTATTATAACTATATGATTTCAAATAACCTTTCGCTTTCGTTAACCAGAATTGAGGTTAGTTAATAATGCAGGTATTCTTTTACCACAGATGCGTGTTTCTGATATGTCAGCTGAACGAATTAACAAAGTGCTAATGACAAATGTAACCAGTTATTTTTTATGTTGCAGAGAAGCGATTAAACGAATGAAAAATGGTGGGGTAATTGTTAATGTTTCTTCCGCAGCATCAAGGTTAGGTTCTCCTTTTGAATATGTGGATTATGCTGCATCTAAAGGGGCAATCGACACCTTAACAACAGGGTTGTCGCTTGAAGTGGCAAAAGATAATATTCGCGTTAATGGTGTACGTCCAGGATTTATTGATACGACAATGCACGCTGATGGTGGAGAAGTCGATCGTATCGAACGTGTTAAACATTTAATACCACTTCAACGAGGTGGTCGGCCTGAAGAGGTTGCTGCATCGATTGCATTTCTGTTATCAAATGACGCGTCTTATATTACTGGAACTTTTATTGATTTAGCCGGTGGTAAGTAGTCAATTAATATTTAAGAGGAAATAGAGTTAACATCGGGGTTTTTAAATAAAAAATCCGATGTGTTAACGACATCGGATTTATATTTTAAACATTAAATAAGATATTTAATGAATGATTACTCAGACTCTTTTTTACTTTCAACTTCCGTTTTTTCTTTATCTTTTGGTAGATATTTATAGATGTAAATACCACTCAATAACGTGAACACTAACGTTGCGCCCATTAATCCAAAGACTTTAAAGTTTACCCAAACTTCTTGAGGCAAACTAAATGCAACATAAATGTTAAGTAAGCTAAGTGCAATAAAGAAGAGGGCCCAAGCAATATTTAGATTGCTCCATACTTTATCTGGCAAGGTGATTTCTTTACCTAGCATCTGTTTAATAATCGACTTTTTAAAGATGAACTGGCTTGCTAAAAGTACAATCGCAAACAGCGCATAGATGAAGGTGACTTTCCATTTAATAAAGACATCATCGTGCAATATCAATGTTAATGTGCCGAATACAAAGACCATGATAAAAGTAATCACTTGCATTTTTTCAACTTTACGATGCTTATAGTAGTTATAAGCAAGTAATAAACCTGTGGTTACAATTAATGACCCCGTTGCCGCATAAATGTCGACCATTTTATAAACGGCAAAAAAGATAATTAATGGTATAAATTCAAGCAATTGTTTCATGAAACTCTCTTCTTTAAAGTGAATAGATTATTTAATTGTTGCTGCTTTCATTGCACTGATAAATTCAGCCATTTCTGTTTTCATTTTCTCAGGGTTACCAAGGTTACGTTCAATTACTTTAACCACAGCTGATCCTGAAATTGCTCCGGCAGCACCAGATTTAATGGCATTGGCAACTTGTTCTGGTTGTGAAATACCAAAGCCTAACAATGACGGTGGTGCATTATACTCACCTAATGTTTCAAGCATATGTTCAACCGGCATACCAGCTTTAGCATCTGCACCAGTTACACCAGCACGGCTTAATAGATAGGTATAACCTTGTCCGTATTCTGCAACTTGTTGCAATGTCGCTTTATCGCCGTTAGGCGGTGCAATAAAAATTTGCTGTAAGCCAAACTTTTCAGCGGCTGCGCGATATGGAGCACTTTCGTGTAAAGGCACATCTGCGATTAAAATAGAATCAACACCGGCTTCTTGACAACGTTGGTAAAAGTTTTCAATACCGTTACGAAATACGAGGTTTACATATAATAATAAACCAATCGGTACTTCAGGATACGCAGCACGTACTTCTTTAATTATTTCAAAACAAACTTGTGGTGTTGTACCGGCTTCTAGGGCACGAATTGAAGCATCTTGAATAACTGTACCATCTGCTACTGGATCAGAAAATGGAATACCTAATTCTAAAGCATCTGCACCTGCATCAACCAAGGTATTAATAATGTTTAGAGATTGTTCACGGTTTGGGTCACCTATCGTCACGAAAGGAACAAAAGCACCTTCATTTTTAGCTGCTAAACGTTCGAATAGTTGTGCATAACGCTGTGTCTGATGTGTCATTAGATTAGACCTCTTTCTTCGAAAATATCGGCAACAGTAAAGATATCTTTATCACCACGTCCAGATAAGTTAACAATAATCACTTGTTCTTTATCATCTTCTTCTATGATTTTTAATGCGTGTGCTAAGGCATGTGCAGATTCTAGTGCGGGGATGATCCCTTCTTGTTCTGCTAGTGCTTTAAATGCCATTAATGCTTCGTCATCAGTCGCGTTGACATACTGTGCTCGACCCGTTTTGGCTAAGTGAGCATGCTGTGGACCAACAGATGGGAAGTCAAGGCCTGCTGAAATAGAGTATGACTCTTGGATTTGCCCTTGTTGATCTTGCATCATTAATGACTTCATTCCAAAGAAAATACCATCAGTACCACACGCGATAGGGCAGCCATGCTCACCGGTTTCAATACCGTGACCACCTGGCTCAACACCAATAAGCTCTACGTTCTCATCATCAATAAAATCAGAGAATATACCGATTGCATTTGAACCACCACCAACACAGGCAATTACTTTATTAGGTAAAATACCTTCTTTACGTAAACATTGTACTTTTGCTTCTTCGCCAATCACTTTTTGATATTCACGAACAATGGTAGGGAATGGATGTGGACCTGCCGCAGTACCTAGTAAATAATGTGATGTATCGTAGCTACCAGCCCAGTCACGCAATGCTTCATTACAAGCGTCTTTTAAGGTGGCAGACCCTGATGTTACAGGAATCACTTCTGCGCCCATTAAACGCATTCTAAACATGTTAGGTTTTTGGCGTTCGCAATCAACTGCACCCATGTATACACGACATTTAAGCCCTAATAACGCACAAGCCAAGGCAGTAGCGACACCATGTTGGCCTGCCCCTGTTTCAGCAATAATTTCAGTTTTGCCCATACGTTTTGCTAATAGGGCTTGTCCTAGTACTTGGTTAGTTTTGTGTGCACCACCGTGTAATAAGTCCTCACGTTTAAGATATAACTTAGTCTTTTTACCTTTGGTTAAATTACGACACAATGTTAACGGAGTAGGGCGTCCAGCATACTCTGTTAATAGGTCTTGTAATTCAGCGTTAAAAGACTCATCCGTTTGTGCTTTTAAGAATTCTGCTTCAAGCTGCTTTAATGCTGGGACTAATATTTGTGGTACATACATACCACCAAAGTCACCAAAATATGCGTCTAACGTTTTCATGTTTTTTTACCTTATAATGCGTTTATTACTGTCTGTTTCTTGTCATGAGCCATGTTTATTACTACATGACTATCGCTTCATGGTTATCGTTGCATGTCTATCTTTTCATGTACTGACGTATTGCTGAGAAACTACGGTTTAATTTGTCTGCGTCTTTTTTACCTGGGGCAGATTCAACACCTGAATTGAAGTCTAACCCAGCACAGCCAACTAATGCGGCTTGTTGTGCATTTTCTGGAGTAAGACCACCCGCTAATAAAATAGTGCTTTTATCAATATTTTTATTTTGTGAATTCAATAGTGACCAATCAAAGACTTGTCCTGTACCGCCACTTTGCGTACCAACACGTGTATCTAATATATGTTTACTGACATTGTATTTTTCAAATGCAGGTAAGCTATCACTGATGCCATGGGCTTTCCAAATTTCACAGCTTTTAGGTAAGACTGTTAATAACTCTTTAATGTATTTTGGTGTCTCATCACCATGTAACTGTACCGCACTGAGCCCCAAGCTTTTGACTGTGTAGGCAATTAGCTCAATATCTTCATTTTGGAAAACACCTACGTACAAAAGAGGTGCACCTAGCATCACTAAACGAGCTTGTTCTAGTGCAACCAAACGAGGTGATTGTTCAACAAAAATTAAGCCACCATAGACGGCACCCGCTTTATGAACATCTGCAGCATCACGTGCATGAGTTAATCCACACACTTTGTTTTCGCCTAAAATAAGTTGTCTACAAGCTCGGTCAATATTGGGTTGAGACATAATAGAACTGCCGACTAAAAATCCGTTCGCATATTGACTTAATTCTTTTACTTGTTGATGGTTGTAAATACCAGATTCTGAAATAACGATGCGGTCTGCTGGTATTTTTACGGCCAGCTCTTTAGTACGGTTTAAATCGATACTAAGATCACGTAAGTCTCTATTGTTAATACCAATAACTTTAGCATTGAGTGCAATAGCACGGACTAATTCATGCTCGTTACTGACTTCGGTTAATACACCCATATTCAAGCTATGCGCAGTATCTCGGTAAGCTTGGTAAGCATCATCATCTAACACTGACAACATCAGCAAAATAGCATCGGCTTTGTAATAGCGCGCTAAGTAAATTTGGTAAGGATCAACAATAAAGTCTTTACAAATAACCGGCTGTGTTACTTGTTCTCGCACTTTATTAATGTATTCCATATCACCTTGAAAATACTTTTCTTCAGTCAGTACTGAAATCGCAGAGGCATAGTTTTTATAAACGCTAGCGATTAAGTCTAAATCGAAGTCTTCACGTATCAAGCCTTTTGACGGGGAGGCTTTTTTGCATTCAAGAATGAACACACTATCTTGTTGATCTAGTGCTTCATAAAAGTGACGGTCGCTTTCTACTAATTCGTCTTTGAATTTAATTAAAGGTTGTTGTTGTTTTCTTTCTTCAACCCATAGCAACTTGTCATCAACAATTTTGCCTAAAATAGTTTCTTGTAAACTTTGATCATTAAGCATTGCTTTGCTCCGCAAGTTGTTTTAATAGTGATAGTGGTTGACCTGATTGCATGCTTGTTATAGCCATTTCTGTGCCTTGTTTAAAGTTATCTGCCTTACCGTTTAACACTAATAGAGCTGATACATTAATCGCGACAGCGGCTTGTTGAGCAGCCGTGCCTTTACCTTGTAGAATGTCTTCGATGATGTCTTTATTTTCTTCTGGTGTACCACCAAAAATGCTTTCAACAGGGTAGTAATCAACACCGAAATCTTCCGGTGTTAATGTGTATTCTGTTATTTCACCGTTATGTAATTCAGCGACCTGAGTACTACCATGTAAAGCGACTTCATCTAAACCACTGCCATACACAACCATGACACGTTTCATGCCTAATTGCTGATGTACTTTTGCAATGGGTAATAATAACTCTGGTGCATAAACACCCATTAATTCAAAGTCTGGGCGGGCTGGATTGACTAATGGGCCGAGTACATTGAATATTGAACGTGTTTTTAATGCTGCACGAACGGGCGCTGCAAAACGCATGCCTGCGTGATAGCTTGGTGCAAAAATGAAACACACATTTAAATTATCTAAGCATTGGCGTGCTATTTCTGGTGACATATCTAAGTTAATACCAAACGCAGCTAGTAAGTCCGATGAACCTGATTTGCTAGAAACACTACGACTGCCATGTTTACACACTTTGACACCACAGGCCGCAGCAACAAATGCGCTTGCTGTTGATATATTAATAGTACCAAGACCATCGCCACCGGTGCCAACGATATCTGTAAAAGGGTAATCAGGGCGAGGAAACTTTTTAGCTTGTGCTAAGAGTGCTTTCGCTGCTCCAGTAATTTCAGTGGGTGTTTCACCTTTTATTTTTAATGCGGTTAATACTGACGATAAGACGATTGGGTCCATATCACCAGAGACAACTTGTTCAAAAAATGCCTGACTTTGTTGCTCACTGAGCCCTTCACCTTGATAAAGCTTTTCTAAGGTCGGTTGCACATCATATTGGCTCATTATTTATTCTCCTTTGCAGTCAGTAAGTTGAGACTGTTTTCTAAAAGCTGGGCACCTTCGCAAGTTAAAATAGACTCAGGATGAAATTGAAAACCGATCACCTTATCATGCTCATGATAAATCGACATGCACATGCCGTTATATTGTGCCACGATTTCTAGCGAAGCGGGAACCGATGTACCCACTAAAGAGTGATAACGTGCCACAGAAAGTGGTTGTGATAATCCAGTGAACATTTTGTCAGCACAATGTGCAATTAAAGATGATTTACCGTGCTGTATTTCATCTGCTTGACCAACAACTCCACCATATTGTTCGATTAATGCTTGATGGCCTAAGCATATTCCTAAAATAGGCACTTGGCCTTTACATAAAGTGATTAAATCGATCATACAACCTGCTGCACTTGGTGTGCCTGGACCTGGTGATAACACTAAAACAACTTCACCTTCACAAGCATCAATGTGTGCTTTAATTTGTTCTGCGCTCTGATTATTACGATAAATTTTAACGGGATAACCGGCTGTTTTAAATTGGTCCACTAAGTTGTAAGTAAATGAATCAAAGTTATCAAGAAAAAATAAGGTCGCTTTATTTGCTTGGTTGATATTAGGCGCTTGGTTAATATTAGGTGCTTGATTGATATTATTAGTTTGCATTGTCATGACCTTATTCTCCTTGCTTAGCGGCAGTGTCGTTAACTGCTGACGTTACGTTAGCCAATGTAGTTCCGTGAGCTAATGCGATAGCGTTTAATACAGCAGCGGCTTTACTACGTGTTTCGTCGGCCTCAAGCTGAGGAACTGAATCATAAACAACCCCTGCACCAGCTTGTGCTTGTGCAATACCATCTTTAACAAATGCAGAACGAATAACAATACAACTATCCATATCACCATTGCCGTTAATGTAACCAACAGCGCCGCCGTAACTACCACGGCGTTTCTTTTCTACTTTACGCACTAGGTTAGAAGCACTTATTTTCGGTGCGCCGACAAGGGTACCCATGTTCATACAAGCTTGATAAGCGTGTAACGCATCTAAATCACTGCGTAATTTACCTACAACACGCGACACTAAGTGCATAACATGACTGTAACGATCAACTTGTAAGAGTTCAGCCACATGGCGTGTACCAGGCTCACTAATGCGCGCAACATCATTACGTGCTAAATCAACTAGCATAAGATGCTCAGAGGTTTCTTTTTTATCTAGACGTAGCTCTAGTTCTAAGCGGCCATCCAAATCTTTATTGATAGTGCCATCTTTATTAAAACCACGACGACGTGTGCCTGCGATAGGATAAATTTCAACGTCTTGTGTTTCTTGTGTGAATTTAATCGCACTCTCTGGTGATGCACCAAACAAAATAAAGTCGCTGTCTTTTAAATAAAACATATAAGGACTTGGGTTGGTTTCTTTCAGTTTTTGATAAGCTGAAATTGGGTCTGGGCAAGGTAAAGAGAAACTACGAGAAGGCACTACTTGGAAAATATCACCTTTTACGATATTCGTTTTGAGTTGTTCTACAATGGCGCAATATTCTGCATCGGAGACATCGACTGAGACTTTTGCGTCAATGGTCATTTGCTGATTAATAGGGGCGATGAAGTTATCACATAGGCCTTGTAGCTCAGTAATACGCTGGGTAATTCTTAGTTCGCTTTCATCTGAATATAAGCCACCAAAAATACTGCCTAATATTTCACTTTGTTGAGTTTGGTGGTCGTGAATCATTAATGTTTCTGCCACATAGAAAACATAATCAGGAGTGGTGTTTTCGCCGTCAGGCACTTCTATTAATTGTTCAAAAGTTGCAATGAAATCATAAGCAAATACACCGCCTAGAAATAAAGCTTCTGAATGTGTTGAACGTTTTTTTATACGGTCAACTAAACAACGAATGGCATCCATCGGAGACGCTGATTTTAAACGCTGGTCTTCATCACCACTGGTATCAGATTGTGGGAAAGTGAGTTGTAGTCGACTAGGTGTTTGGCCGGTAATTAATTGTGTTGAGAATTTGGGCGCAATGAAGGTAAGAAGATCTTTACCATTATCGGTCAATGCTTCTAGTGTGACGACTAAGCCTTGGCAAGTCAGCTTCAAACAAGCATCAACAAGTAGTAAACTTTTTAAGTGTTCTTTACTTTCAATTTCTGCTGAATCAAACAGTAAGTGATGGTCGCTTTTAGCACTTATTTGTTGAAATAACCCTAGGGAATCTAGGATGTAACTGCAGGGTGCTTCAATGGTTTTTAATACGCCAATAGGGTGTAGAGTATTCATGTTTAAGTCCTTAATAATATTATGAGCAAATGGTTTTTATTGTTGTTTTATTTGCCATCGCCAATTAAAGACTGTGTATAAAATGGTCATTGTCGCCTACCTGTTTATTTTTTGTTTGTTCCAAATATGAAAAAAGCCCGCAATATGCGAGCTTTAAAATTGGTTTTCTGGGAAAATTAAATATACAAAAACCTCATTGCTCGCTTATGAGAATGAGTGCCACCAAGAATCTTTAAGAGTAATTGTATTAAAAATCATATATTATACGTCCCGTATTAATTAGGACTTATTTTTTTGCATTCTGCTCCTAATGTCAAGGTTATTTTTAGGATATTCATGTTAATCGATCTTCATTCTCATACTAAAGCCTCAGATGGACAACTCACACCCAGCGAATTAGTACAACGTGCTGAAAATAGACAAGTTCATTTTTTAGCGATTACTGATCACGACACTGTCGATGGATTAGTTGAAGCCACACAGTATATTCAGGATAACGAGTTAAAACTGCAACTCATCAATGGCATTGAAGTCACTACCAATTGGTTGAATCACGAAATTCATGTGGTTGGGTTAAATATCGACCCTACACATCCTGCATTAGTTGAGTTAATTGAAATCCAGAAAGAGAAACGTGAGCAACGTGCCATTGAAATGGGCAGACGTTTAGCCAAAGCCAATATAGAGAATGTCTATGAAGGCGCAAAAGCCTTAGCAGGCGATGGTGCTATTACCCGCGCTCATTTTGCTCGTTATCTTGTTGAAATTGGTGTTGCGCCTACTTTCCCTAAAGTGTTTGATAAATACTTAAGTCGTGGAAATACTGGCTATGTACCACATGATTGGGTTGATTTAGCTAATGCGATTGAGGTTATTCAAGCGGCTGGTGGTCAAGCAGTATTGGCACACCCTGATGCGTATAGCTTATCGAATAAATGGTTAAGAAAATTATTGATTACATTCAAAGCCGCTGGTGGCGATGCAATGGAAGTTGCGATCGGACAGCAATCTCCACAAATGCGTTTGCAACTCGGCATGTGGAGTAAAGAATATGACTTAATGGCTTCACAGGGCAGCGACTTCCACTTTGTTGGGCGCTGGCGTGATTTAGGAAAAAGTTTATTTTTACCTGATATTTGCCTGCCAATTTGGCATAATTGGCCTGCTTGCAAACGGCTTGATTAAGTCACCTTTTTTATAAAATATTAAGCACAACCAACATTAACAGTAGAAGAGAATTATGAGTCAGTTTTTTTATGTTCACCCTGAAAACCCACAAAAGCGTTTGATGAAACAGGCTGCTGAAATAATCGAGAAAGGGGGAGTTATTATTTACCCTACTGATTCCGGTTATGCATTAGGTTGTGCAATCGATGATAAACACGCATTAGAACGCATGTGTCACATTAGAAAAATAGATAAAAAGCATAATTTCACACTTGTATGTAAAGACCTTGCTGAAATAGCAGTCTACGCTCGTGTTGATAATAGCGCTTATCGTATGTTGAAAAATAATACACCCGGCGCATATACATTTATTTTCAAATCGACTAAAGATTTACCTAAACGTTTAATGAACCCAAGCAAACGTACGATTGGTATTCGTATTCCAGATAATGCAATTGCATTAGCGTTATTAGAAGAATTAACAACACCATTAATGACAACTAGTCTTATTTTACCGGGTAAAACCAGTACTGAGTTTGATCCAGAAGAGATTAGAGACCTATTAGAAAATCAAGTAGATTTGATTCTTAATGGTGGATATCTCGGAGAGTCACCAACAACCGTGATTGATTTGTCGGATGATGAAGTTGTTATTGTAAGAGAAGGGGCGGGTGATTTAAGCCCATTCCAATAAAAATTGAAAAAGACGGTTTAGTTTAAATCTGAATAGTTTTTTGTATAAACAGTTAAAAAATAATTCGTAAAATAGTTAAAAAATGAAATGTATGCACAGTCGCTTTTATGTTTAGCGCAATAAAAAGTGCAGTTGGCATAATGTGAATTACCCAAAGGAAAAGAAAATGAGTGAAAAATTACAAAAAGTATTAGCCCGTGCTGGATTAGGTTCTCGTCGTAAAATGGAAACAGTGATTGCAGAAGGGCGTGTTAGCCTTGATGGTAAAATTGTTGAATTAGGCGAACGAGTTACACAAGAGCAAGTGATTAGACTTGATGGCCATGTTGTTAAATACCAAGCTGCAGAGAGTGTTGTCTGTCGTATTTTGGCTTACAACAAACCTGAAGGTGAAGTTTGTACCCGTAGTGACGAGGAAGGCCGTAAAACAGTATTTGACCGCTTACCTGTATTAAAAGGTTCGCGTTGGATTTCTATTGGTCGATTAGATATTAATACATCAGGTTTATTGTTGTTTACAACAGATGGTGAATTCGCTAATAAAATGATGCACCCAAGTCAACAAATAGAACGTGAATACGCTGTACGTGTTTTTGGTGATGTTACTGAAGCTATTTTAAACCGTTTACGCATGGGGGTTCAGCTTGAAGATGGTGAAGCTAAATTCTTAGATATTAAAGAACATGGTGGTGAAGGTATTAACCGTTGGTTCCATGTTGTATTAACGGAAGGCCGTACTCGTGAAGTTCGTCGTTTATGGGAAAGCCAAGGTCTACAAGTTAGCCGTTTAATGCGTGTTCGTTACGGTAATATTATTCTAAATAATCAATTACCGCAGGGCGGTTGGCAAGAACTAACACTGAAAGAAGTAAATTATTTACGAAAATTAGTGAACATGCCGCGTGAAACGGAGACTAAAGTCCGTGTTGAAACGAATAAAGTAACTAATCCGCAAGCGAGAATTCGCCGAGCGGTTAAAAAGCATAATCAACATCGTAAAGCCGGCGAACGTCGTCGTGTTACTCGTACAAGAAGCTAGATTTTTAAATTATCACTCTATTATGTTAGGTGTTTTATGCATAAAAGAGTGATAAAGTAGATTTAAATCAAGTAAATGTATTAATTAAGTGAGGGATTATGATTAAAAAATGTTTATTTCCAGCCGCAGGTTATGGCACACGTTTTCTACCTGCAACTAAGTCAATGCCGAAAGAAATGATGCCATTGGTTAACAAACCTTTGATTGAATTTGGGGTTGATGAAGCCATCGAAGCTGGCATGACTGGTATGGGAATTGTGGTAGGCCGAGGCAAGCATTCTATCTCAGATCATTTTGATCATAATTATGAATTAGAAAAAGAAATCAGTGGCACACCAAAAGAAGAAAAATTAAAAGATATCCGTAAAATTATGGATACCGCGACTTTTTCTTTCATTCGTCAACGTCAAATGAAAGGTCTTGGCCATGCTATATTGGTAGGACAAGAGTTGATCGGTGATCAACCTTTTGCCGTGGTATTAGCTGATGACTTATGTATTAATCAAGAAGGTGATGGCGTATTAAAGCAGATGGTTGCTTTATATGAACAGTTCCGTTGTTCAATTGTTGCAGTTGAAGAAGTACCTGAAGACGAAATACATAAATATGGTGTCATTAAAGGTTCAGTTATCAGAGATGATATTTACCGCGTTGATGATATGGTTGAAAAACCAGCTCCTGGTACAGCGCCAAGTAACCTTGCTATTATCGGTCGCTACATTTTAACGCCTGATATTTTTGAAATATTGAAGAACACTAAACCAGGTAAAGCAGGTGAAATTCAAATCACTGATGCATTATTAGCGCAAGCTAAATCAGGTTGTGTTTTAGCTTATAAATTCAAAGGTAAGCGTTTTGATTGCGGTAGTGTACCTGGTTACATTGAAGCGACAAATTTTGTTTATGAAAATTTATATGAAGAATAAGCATTAACTAAATCGCTTATTTATTGAAAAACCGTTCACTAATCTGAGCGGTTTTTTTTGCCTTTTATATATTAACGGGGGGTAGTAGTTACTTACTATTTTGAAAACCCCTTTACAATAACAAACCGGATCAATCACGAAACTTCGAAGGGTAAAGAAGGTTAGATAAAAAGCATTTATTGTTTAATAGTCTTGTTGTTTTACTTGTCTTCCTTCGTGTTCTTCGTGCAGCGTAGCGGCTTCGTGGTCATTTATTATTTTTAAAATTTTCTAAAATATAAAACCACATTAATCACGAAGGACAAAGAGGGGTAGATAAAACGTGTTTATTGTTTAATAGCCTTGTTTTTTACTTGTATTCCTTCGTGTTCTTTGTGCAGCATAGCCGCTTCCTGTCTTTATTATTAAGTGAAGACTAAGGGGCGACAACTAGTCTGACACAGGGGGATTTTTAAACTTTTTAAAATACAAAATCATACTACCCACGAAGACAGAGAGGGAGAATAAGATTAGGTAAAGGATTATTATTACTAAATGTCACTAAATCGAGTGGCAAATAATATTGTTGTTAAATGCATTGTCTTATAAAGCCTTGATGTTGTTTTAAACTGTTTTTAGCTTGGTTAACATCTAAGCCCGTTAGCACCATTACGATTGCTGTTTTACAATGATTACTTGACTCTTTTAATGCCACTTCTGCAATTTCTCGTGAACAGTCTGTTGCTTCCATTATTATTTTCTTTTGGCGCTCTATTAGCTTGGCATTCGTTGCCTGCACATCAACCATTAGGTTACCAAATACTTTACCATTTTTTATCATAGAGCCAGTAGTAAGCATGTTCAGTACCATTTTTTGCGCAGTGCCTGCTTTCATTCTTGAGGATCCCGTGACGACTTCAGGACCAACAATCACGTCTAATTTTATATCTGCAATATGAGCCATTTCACTCTCGTTGTTACAACAAAGGCTGATAACTGTACAGCCTTGAGCTTTTGCATATTGCATCGCACCTATGACATAAGGCGTTCGTCCGCTCGCTGCAATGCCGACAATAATGTCCTTATTAGTTAATTGTATATTCTGCAAATCTTGCTGGCCTGCTTGAATATTATCTTCGGCGTTTTCAACGGCTTTTAAAATAGCAGGTTTACCACCTGCAATTAAACCAATCACTTGCTCGGCTGAGCTGCCAAAAGTAGGAGGGCACTCACTGGCATCTAATATACCTAATCGACCAGAAGTCCCCGCTCCACAATAGAGCAAACGACCACCTTTAGTGAACGCTTGTTGAATTGCATCAACGGCTTGAGCAATATTGGGGAGGATCTTTTGCACGGCTAACGCTACTTTTTTATCTTCATTATTAATAATAGTCAGCATGTCTAATGTTGAGACAGTATCAATATTTGCACTGGTTTGATTGCGACTTTCGGTCGTAAATTGTTGTAAAGATAAACTCATAATAGTCACTTAGTTATAATAGCTTTTAACACTGAGGGCGTAACTTGCTATAATAACAGCTCACTTAATCGAGTTGAATTGATATCATGAAACAGCCTTCGAAAATACCTAAGAAACAAGAGCAAAAAACAGCTAATCATAAAAGTGTCAACATAAAAAATGATGAGGGTAAGCCAGAAGTTAAAAATGAAGATTATGCGAGCAATACAGAGAATGAAAGTAATACAGATAGCATCGCGTTTACCAAAAGGCAGCAACTAGCGACATTAGTAAAAAACACTTTACAACTCGTATTAGGTTTACTCATTATTATGATGTTCTTATCTATCGCTAAAATGATTGTTAGCTATTTTGAAGTTACTTTTCCGGCTTCTATACTGGGGATGTTGATGCTATTTGTAGCGCTTTCTCTTGGTATTATTAAATTAAGCTGGATTGAATTTACTGGTAATTTATTCTTAAAATATTTAGCGTTATTATTTATACCTATTGGTGTTGGCTTAGTTAACTATTTTGAATTAATTGCGACACATTGGCTAGTGATTATATTCTCTTTGTTCTTTACTACATTATTTACGTTATTCATGGTCGGCCATTGTTATCAATGGTTAAGCAGAGAGGAAAGGTAATGTTTGTTTATATTGCAGCGCCATTTACTTTATTGTTATTTTATTTGGCAAAAAAGTTATATCGCTTAAAACCAAGTGGGTTATTAAACCCTGTTTTGTTAACCATCTTTGTTTTAATCTTAACGTTACTCATCTTTGATATTCCTTTTGTTGATTATCAGCAAGGGACTTCCATCATAACCGCCTTTTTAGAACCCGCTATTGTTGCGTTAGCCGTGCCACTTTATTTACAACTAAAAGTTATTAGATCACGTTTGAAATTCATTCTTATCAGTTGTTTATTAGCTGTTTTTGTTGCTTTCTTCTGTGCCTTTTACATTATGCCCTTGTTAGGTGCAGATTTAATTACGGCTGCTTCTTTTGCTGGACAATCGGTGACTACGCCTATTGCGATGGAAATTAGTTCGAAGTTAAACGGTATTGTGTCTTTGACTGCTGCTATGGTTATCTTCGCTGGAATTATCGGGGCGAGTATTGGTTTGCCTTTTTTAACCTTGTGTAAAGTAAAGGATCAACAAGCGATTGGCGTTGCAATTGGTTGTGCGTCACATGCTTTAGGTACGGCTAAAATTTTAGAAGATAATGAAGAGGCTGGGGCTTTTTCTTCTATTGCTTTGATTGTATGCGCAATATTATCAGCGTTGATTATGCCTATACTGTATCAGTGGCTCATTGCTTAAGATTACTTAAAGCCAGATTTATAGTTAACAATAGACAATAAAAAACCGAAGCAAGCTTCGGTTTTTTTGAAATTACACTCATTACAGTTTAATAAACCTGATAAGTACTTGCTAATTAATCAGCTGCGTAACCAAACTCATCTAATTGCTTATCATCTAAATAGGCATACTGACCTTGCATATTCAAACGACCACCCACAAACCAAGAGGCAGCGAGGGCATATATTTGATGCTCTTGCGTTAATACTCGTTCTGCTAAGTCTTGCGCACTATCTTCAGAGAAAATAGGCACTTTAGCTTGTAATACTGTTGGACCACTATCAAGCTCTGGTGTAACAAAATGGACGGTTGCACCATGCTCTTTATCACCAGCATCAATAGCACGTTGATGTGTATTAACGCCTGGATATTTTGGTAGCAAAGATGGGTGAATATTAAGCATTTTACCTTGATATTGATTAACAAAATCAGAAGTTAAAATACGCATAAACCCTGCTAATAAAATAAGATCCGGTTGTAACTTATCTAATTCAGCTGCTAATAAAACATCGTATTGCTCACGCGATCCGACACCTTTACTTTCAACTAAGATAGCAGGGATATTTGCTTCACTAGCACGTTGTAATCCAAACGCGTCTGCTTTATTGCTGATCACAGCAACAATTTCGACTTGTTGATCATTTATTTGCTGTTTATGTAACTTATCCATTAATGCTTGCAGGTTACTGCCGCTTCCTGAAATAAGTACAACTACCTTTTTAGTCGCCATTGTATTATTTGATCTCTACTTGAGATTCACCTTCAGCTGCGTCTTCGATATGACCTAATACCCAAGCGTTTTCGCCTTGTGCATTTAAGATCTCAACTGCTTTTTCTTTTTCAGCAGCAGGAACAACAATCATCAGGCCAACACCACAGTTAAATGTACGGTACATTTCTTCTGTTTCAACGTTACCATTTTCTTGTAACCAGTTGAAAATAGCAGGCCATTCCCAGCTCTTACCATCAACAACTGCTTTACTGCCAGCGGGTAATACACGAGGAATATTTTCCCAGAAACCGCCGCCAGTAATATGTGAAATAGCATGTACTGGACAGTTTTTGATTAACTCTAAAGTAGACTTAACGTAGATTTTAGTTGGCGTTAATAAAGTATCGCCTAATGTTGAGTCACCGAATGGTGCACTAGTATCTGCTTTTGATACTTCTAAAATTTTACGTACTAGTGAGTAACCGTTTGAGTGAGGACCACTTGAGCCAACTGCAATTAGTGCATCGCCTGCCGCTACTTTAGTACCGTCAATAACACCTTCTTTTTCTACAACACCAACACAGAAACCAGCGATATCGTAATCTTCACCTTCATACATGCCTGGCATTTCAGCAGTTTCGCCACCGATTAATGAACAGTTTGATTGTAAACAACCTTCACCAATGCCCGTTACAACGTCTGCTGCTACATCAACATCTAATTTACCTGTTGCGTAATAGTCTAAGAAAAATAGTGGCTCTGCACCTTGAACGATTAAGTCGTTCACACACATAGCAACAAGATCAATACCAACCGTGTCATGCTTTTTAAGGTCAATTGCTAAACGTAATTTTGTGCCTACACCATCAGTACCTGCAACTAATAATGGCTCTTTATAACCTGTTGGTAGTTGACATAAAGCGCCAAAACCACCAAGTCCGCCCATTACTTCAGGACGTTTAGTGCGTTTTGCTACACCTTTAATACGTTCAACTAATGCTGTACCTGCGTCAATATCAACACCAGCGTCTTTATAGCTTAAAGAGGTTTTTTGGTTGCTCACTTGCATTCCCCACAAATAGAAGTTAAAAGCGAATATCGCTTTAAAAAGTTTAGAAGATTAAAATTGCCCGCATTTTAGCATTTATAGGACTAGGGTCGAATTATTTCTGAAAAGAATTGTCTATTTTGCTGAATATTTTCGTAATACTCGTGCTAAGTGATTAAAATACATATAATAGTCAGGCCTTTTAAGATATTTATTACCTGAAACTTGCATTAGTATAGGATCTGCTTATGATCTCCCTCATATTGATTAATTTAATGGTTGTGTAAATAAATGAAAAGTCATCATTTAGTTCGTTTTTTTGCTGTAATAAGTCTGTTTTTCTCGCTACACAGCATTGCTTTGCCGCAGATCAGTCCTTATCAAGGGTTAGTACCTGCAGAAGACAGCAATGAAACTAAATTAAGAGAAGCAGCGCTTGAACAAGTTTTAATTAAAGTCTCGGGTAATGTAGATATTGTTAATTTAGATGGCAGTAAAACGTTGGCTAAAAGCATACCGGATATGCTGGCTCAATTTGGTTACCAAGATATTGACGATAAACGTTTTTATTCTGCACTTTTTGAGAAAGGTGCAATCAATAATGCACTTATTGCTATGCAACAGCCTATTTGGGGCGAAACACGACCTAGTCCATTAATTTGGTTAGTGAATGAAGACAGACAATTAGCATCTGAAAACATGATTGATAGTAGCCAAGATGGTGCAATATCATGGGGCTTGAATAAGTCGCAAATAGAACGTGGGATCACAGGGAAATTTCCGCTTGTTGATTTGGATGATCTCTTAACGGTATCAGTTGCTGATGTCAGTGGACGTTTTTATCAAACTGTTGCTGAAGCCTCTAAACGTTATGATGCAGAATATTTTGTGTTAGCCAATTTAACGAGTATCAACGCGCAGCAATGGCAGTTAAAATGGGAACTAGTAAAGTATAATGCGCAAAGTAAAAAAAATCAGGTGTTGATTAAACAAATAAGTAATGGCGATAAAGCAGGTGTGATGTCTACCATGCTAGGTGAAATCGCTGATTACTATGCTAAGCAATTTGCCATTTTAGAAAATAATGGTAAGAGAAGTGCTCAGTTATTACATATTAATAATATTAACTCTCTTGAAAAGTTAATGAGTATTAACGATATTCTTAATAACTTAAATTCTGTAGAGAGTTTTGAAGTTGTTAGTTTAGATGATAAAAGATTAGAAGTATTAGTGACATTAAAAGGTAGCTTAGCAAGTTTGGAAAATGCATTGAACGCACAACCAAAATTGCAAAAAGATTTAATATCGACCGCTCCTTTTTACTATAATTGGCAACCATAGAGTATTTAATGCCTCAAGATGAATTAAGATTTCAATACCCTTTACTTGCTTTAAAGTTTCCAGACGATGAAACGTTTGCTAGCTTTTATCCAGGTCAAAATGCAGAACTATTAACGTTACTTAAAAATAACGTAGTAGGTATCGGCGAACCCATATTATATATGTGGGGAGAGTCCGGCAGTGGTCGCTCTCATCTACTACATGCATTATGTTCCGAAGTCGATGAAATAGGCGAAACGGTTGCTTATATTCCTTTGCATCATTACCGCAGCATGACCTTAGATATTTTCGAGAACATGGAAAATATTACGCTTGTTTGTATTGATAATGTCGATGCTATTGCGGGTGATAAAAAATGGGAAAAAGCCCTGTTTGATTTTTATAATCGCTGGTTAGATAATAAAGATAACCGAGTGCCTGGTGCCAATTTAGTTATTTCTGCTAGTGACTTACCTAAAAAAATAGGAATTGAGTTAGTTGATTTAGTTTCGCGTTTAGAGTGGGGGGCTTGCCATCATTTACAACCGCTTAATGATGAAGAAAAATTAGGTGCTTTACAATTACGTGCTCAATTAAAGGGCATGCGTTTACCGATTGATGTTGGACGTTTTCTGTTAAATCGTCTTTCTCGTGAAATGTGCATGCTGCTTAATACATTAGATCAACTTGATAATGCATCATTAGAGGCGAAGCGAAAACTCACAATTCCCTTCGTTAAGGAAGTCTTACGTTTATAACTCAAAACAGTTAGCCTAAGGCCTCAAATAAAATCCAATAAAAAGCCACTTACTCTGAAATGGCTTTTTTGTTTTTAGAGGCGCTTTAATTGATTATTTCTTTTTTTTACGAATACTTAACCCAAGCTCTATCCCTCGGTATTTCGCAAAGTAAA
Source organism: uncultured Psychromonas sp. (assembly GCF_947489755.1). Lineage (GTDB taxonomy): Bacteria > Pseudomonadota > Gammaproteobacteria > Enterobacterales > Psychromonadaceae > Psychromonas. The sequence continues at coordinate 160,902 of NZ_CANLFB010000004.1, read as the reverse complement.
TGTTACCCGCTAAAAATAAACTCGCTAATATAAATTCAATAATCGCTAACCAAAGTTCCTGATCGTTGCCCATGATAATGACACTGCCGTGCATGATGTAAATAAGTGATATAAAACCACTCCATGCATAGGTATAAGGATTACCTTGAACAATCCCTTTTAATGGGCATAGCAATGGTATTAACCAGATTAGCGTTATTAATACAGGACTAATACCCAAAGGAGGCGGTGATAAATAAAGGTGCCATAAAGGAACCAATATTAATAAGCCAAAATATCCACATTGTGCAATACGTTGAAAATGTAAGGTGTTCATTTAATCCCTTTATCGTTAATGCTATTAATAAAAAACGAAGTTTACACTAAAGTATCGCGAGTACTGATTCAGGCGGGCGGCCAATAGCCGCTTTTCCATTTGCCACTACAATCGGACGTTCAATGAGTTTCGGGTTTGCTTGTAAAATGGTTACTAAAGCCGACTCATCATGCTCTGAAGCAAGACTTAGTTCTTTATATAACGTTTCTTTTGTGCGCATTAGTTGTCGTGCAGAGTCAAAACCTAATTGTGAAATAAGTGTTTTAATTGTGTCCACTGACGGTGGGGTTTCTAAGTACTTTATTATATCAACGGTATTTTTATCATTATCGACTAGCGCTAATGTCTCACGGCTTTTAGAGCAACGTGGATTGTGGTAAAAAGTAATATCTGTCATAACAACCTCGTATTATATTAAGTCTTTATTCAGCAGGCCAAATAGCAATGTAATCTTCTAAATTATCTGGGTCAACTTGCGTTTCTGAAACAATCTTACCTCTAATTGAATGACCTCCTTTATGCATAGCTGACTGGCTGCCTGTTATTAAAGGGTGCCATTCAGGTAATGGTTTTTCTTCAATTAATCGTTTATAAGCACAACTTGCTGGCAACCAATGAAATTGTTCAACATCATCCAATGATATTTTGACGCAGTCAGGCACTATTTTTAATCGATTTTCATACTTTTTACATCGACAAGTTTTTGTATGCAAAAGATGACAAGCTACATTGGTAAAATGTAATTCTTCTGTTTCATCATCAATTATTTTATTAAGACAGCATTTACCACAACCATCACAAAGTGATTCCCATTCATTTTGAGACATTTGTGATAGTGTTTTAGTTTCCCAGAAATTATTCATTTATTACTCTTTTCTCTTACTTAACTACGATTACTTTATAACTATTACTTAACTACAATTGTCGGTGATGCAATGCGTTCAGATAAGTAAGTTACTGCTGTCGCAAAATAATAAGAACGGTTCCAATGCATCAATACTTTATAATTATTATAGACAAGATAAACCCGCCCATTTCTGTCATCGGGAATAACAATAGAAGCTTGTAATTCTACGTTAGGTAAGTCTTGCCCTTCATATCGACGAACGCCTAAAGCTTGCCACTCTACTAATGATTTTTGCTGTTTAATACCTGCTAGTTCAATATCGAAATTATCAGGTAATCTAACCTGACGTCCCCATATATGGCTATCGTCCCAACCTTCGGTTTTAAGGTAGTTGGCCGCTGATGCAAAAACGTCACCAGGCGTATTCCAGATATCTTTTTTACCATCACCATCGTAGTCAACGGCATAATTTAAGTATGACGTTGGCATAAATTGTACTTGTCCCATTGCACCAGCCCATGAACCAATAAATTTATCTTGGGTAATATGGCCTTGTTCTAGGATAGTCAGTGCTGCAAATAATTGTTTTTTGAATAACGTTTCACGACGACCTTCATAAGCCATCGTTGTTAAAGATGAAATAACATAGTGACGTCCTGTTAAACGACCAAAGTTAGTTTCGATACCCCATAAAGCAACAATAAAGCGCGGTTGTACTCCGTATTCTTTACCGATTTTTTGTAGCAAGTGATAATGCTTTTTGTAAGCGGCTCTTGCTTGTTTAATTTTCCAATCAGGTACAGCTCTAGGAATATAAGTATCTAATGTCATTTTAAATTCAGGTTGTTGCTTATCTGAAGAAACACTACGTTGTAAAAACTTAACTTCTTTAAAAGCATTATTGACTGTATTTTCATCAATACCTGACTCGATTGCTTCTTTTTTAAGATCGTCTACATATTTAGTAAATGAAATGTCACGCTCGGTGTTTGCAAAACTACTTGTAGAAAAACTACATAAAGTGATAATAGATAAACTTTTTAGAATAAAGTTGATGTTTTTGGAAAATAAATTAATTGTTTTCATGACTCTGATTCCAATTGCTGTAATTTGCGATTTTTATGGTCTTTTAAATAATCAATAGGTGGTGGTGGTAACTGTAAATAAAACCCTGAGTCAGTGACTTCTTTTATCACTCTAGAGGCCTCTGCTATCGCCATTTTTGTGGTTTCTTTGATATTTAATATAGAAACTAATTGTGGTGGCCCAAATTGTTCTAGCAAAGGAGTAGGGACTTGAGAAAAGTCATCTCGTTTTGCAACAAAAATATAGGTTTGTGGTTTACGGATACTTTTATATACAGCACATAACATAATACTTATCTAGCCCTTTGCTTGCCTAATGTTGATGCAAACTATAACATGCATAAGCATTTATTTTTTATAGAAATTGACTGAATTTTATGTCAAATAATAAAGATTTAATTAGAAAGGACAATTATGACGTTAAAATCGTTAAATTTTACCTTGTTAGTAGTAAACCTGGAGAGTGAATCACTTTCAGAGTTAGCCGATGAATTAAATAAAAGACGGTTAATGGCCCCTGAATTTTTTGCTCAAACACCGATGGTTGTTAATATTGTAGAATCTTCATTAAATATTGATTTTTCACAACTACAACAAACCGTTGAAGAGCATGGTTTTATTTTGACAGGTATTACAGGCAAAGTGTCAGAACAGCAAAAACAACAAGCAAGTCAATATTCGATTGCTGTATTGCATGGTTCGAAAAGACAAATCGTTAAAACTGCACCTACTGAGCAAAAATCAGAACAGGATGCAGATTCAACAAAAGACATTAAAGAAAGCACTGAAGCGACGCCAGAAGAATCTTTTGTTCCAGGTGAAGTGAAAACGAAAGTGCATAGTGGCCGAGTTCGCTCAGGCCAGCAGATTTATGCTAAAGAATGTGATTTGGTTATTAGTGGTGATGTAGGCGCAGGTGCCGAAGTGATTGCAGATGGCAATATTCACATTTACGGAACGCTGAGAGGTAAAGCATTAGCGGGTGCCATGGGTAACACTGGTGCGGCTATTTTCTGTACTGTATTAGAGCCTGAATTAGTATCAATCGCGGGTGTTTATAAATTAAGTGAAACATTACCAGAGGATATGTGGTCAACCTCTTGCTCTGTTTCTTTAGAAGATCAGAATATGGTCTTTTCAAGTTTAAATAAAATTTAAAATACAAAGGAAAGTTATATGGCAAAGGTAATTGTTGTCACGTCTGGTAAAGGTGGTGTTGGTAAAACAACAAGTAGTGCAGCTATTGGTACTGGTTTAGCTAAAACAGGTGCTAAAACCGTGATCATCGATTTTGATATCGGTTTAAGAAATTTAGATTTGATCATGGGCTGTGAACGCCGTGTTGTTTACGATTTGATTAACGTTATTAACGGTGAAGCAAATTTACAACAAGCATTAGTAAAAGATAAACGTGTCGACACACTTTATATTTTACCTGCATCGCAAACACGAAATAAAGATGCTTTATCGCAAGAAGGTGTTGCTGAAGTTATTGAAGCGTTAAAAGCGGATGGGTTTGAATACATTATTTGTGATTCACCAGCAGGTATTGAGCAAGGTGCAATGATGGCATTGTATTTTGCAGATGAAGCGATTGTAACCACTAATCCTGAAGTATCATCTGTTCGAGATTCAGATCGTATTACAGGTATGTTATCAAGCAAGTCGTACCGTTCAGAAAAACAAATGGACCCAGTTAAAGTACATTTGTTAATCACACGTTATAGCCCTGAACGTGTTGAACGTGAAGAAATGTTGAGCATTGAAGATATTGATGAGTTATTAGGTATTGATTTGTTAGGTGTTATTCCTGAATCTAAAGATGTATTAAGCGCATCTAACTTAGGTGAACCAGTAATATTGAATCAAGAAAGTGATGCCGGTAAAGCTTATCAAGATGCAGTAGATAGACTGTTAGGTCACCAACGTGATTTACGTTTTGTTACTGTTGAAAAGAAAGGCTTTTTAAGCCGTATATTTGGAGGGTAAGATGGGATTATTACAATATTTTAGAAAGGACAAACCTAAAAAAGGTACAGCGAAGTTAGCAAAAGATCGTTTACAAATTATTGTTGCTCATGAGCACTCTAGTTTTGATGTCCCTTCATACATGCCTGAGCTACAAAAAGAGTTAGTCGCTGTTATTCGTAAATATATGGATATTTCGTCTGAAGATGTTAAATGTGAATTTAATGATAAAGCAGATGATGACATGTCAGTATTAGAAGTTAATGTAACATTGCCTAAACTAAAGTAAGTTATCAATCATGCTTATTGATGCTTGATAGCTCTTATTGATAGTGCTATCGATAGCTTAATTACTTTATTCAGCGTTAAGTGATTAATCTAAAGACCTTACAGCTTTTAATTTTACTATAAAAAATGCGACTATTTGTCGCATTTTTTATATTTGTAATGTTATTTATTAACGCGTTATTTATCGGTGTTTTTCACTAATGTAATGCTGTTAATAATAACCGGTTGGACGGGTTTATCTTGTGCTGCCGTTTTAACTTTAGCGATTTTATCAACCACCTCTAAGCCCATTGTTACTTTACCGAATACTGCATAACCCCACTTATTAGCGCCCGCATCCAAAAATGAATTATCTTTTTGATTAATAAAAAACTGACGTGAAGCTGAATGAGGGTTGCCAGTACGTGCCATTGAAATAGTACCTCGTTCATTGCTTAATCCATTTTTAGACTCGTTCTGAATAGGCGCTAACGTTTCTAAACGTTGACCTGATGCTAAGAAGCCACCCCCTTGGATCATAAAGCCTTCAATAACACGGTGAAAGGTTGTTTCCTTGAACTCATCTCTTTTAATGTAAGCTAAAAAGTTAGCCACCGTTTTAGGCGCTTTTTCAGGATATAACTCGACCGTTATCTGTCCTTGGTTAGTGTCAATCACCATACTTGGATTGGCTGCTAGTGCTAACTGACTTGTTAATAATAAAATGAATGCCGTAATGTATTTCATGGTGATTCCTTGTTTTTTGTCTTTATATTTAAGTATTTTTTTAAATGGTTTTTTTAAAATCCTAGTGATACTAATTTGTTGTTAGGAAAGTTTCTAACATAATCGCTAATTAAAACGCTTGCATTTGTTCATTGAGCTCTTGATCTTCAACTATTTGAGTCAATAAAAGTGATAATTGCTTGTTCATGCGCTTAGTAATATTGGCAACATTCGCTGAGAAAGCGGCATCCCATTGTTTATTTGAACGAAATAATTTGATGAAGGACTTACCTTGGTGCGTTAATGCTACTTTAATCATCATTTGTGATGATACATCGTAGCTAGCTGTATTTTCTGTCACGGTAGCAAGTGCTTTAACTAATTTAATGTCAACCTTGTAATCACTGATATGATCGATCTTTAATTGATTATCTGACCAAGCTTTAGTTAAACTTTTTTCAATTAATAAACGTAATGATTGTTGTTCATTAATGAGTTGTGCAACATTATCGCCATCAACTATTTCGATCAAATGTCGTGCTACTCGTTCATCTTGGCTATTAATCACCCAAGGCTGTGGATTTGTATAGGTATAAGCTCCTTTTTCAATATTAAGTTCAGGCATTATATTGGTATAAGAAGGGGTCGAAGTACAACTGATTAATGTTAATAAACTGGTGATGACTAATAATGATTTGAAAAAAGCGTTAAACATTTTAAGATCCTAATAAGAGAATTAAAAACACATCATAACAAACCTATTATTGAAGCGAATTAATAAATCTATCTGTTGTGATTAATTGCTTTAATTTTCATCCCCAATAATTTTAAAAGTGACATTTAGCATAAAATAAGCTGTTTTTTCTCATTAATACCTATTATTTTCCACTTTCAATAAATAAATGTGTCTATGAGTTTATAAAAACATTTTATGTAAAATATGATCAATATTACTGGTTTTTTATAAGATGAGATCTCCGTCATATTAACTTAATCTTTCTGTAACACTGATGAAATCTAGGCTAGCGATGGTTATCCACTTTTTCAATGGTGTTAGTGCAGGCTTTCCTGTGAATTAAGAAACCTATAAAAGTTATCTGAAAAATAGTATATAGCAGTATGTGGTTTTATAAATCGTAATACGTATCATTTGTTAATTTGAATTTTTCTGTCTAAATAGTGAACTCTAGTTGTTCAATAAAAGAATGTTAATACTAAAAGCTTATTATATATTTGAAGGTAAGATAGGTTTAACTTTAGACGATCTACTATGCAATTCTTTTTAATCTCACTGCACCACTACACAGCATGTACGAGCGCCTAAACCACCCCCTGACAGTAACCTAATGGTTAGCAATGGATGAGGATGCCTAATGAATGATTTCATTCCTTAACACATAAAAACGGTATTCATGTAGAAGTTGCTTATAATTTCCTTATAAATAGCGGATATGGTAGCGAAGATTTAGAAACTATTGGTATGTATTCGCCTCTGATATCGTTAAGTAGTCCAATTACTATTGATACATTACTAACGTTTATAAGTGACCAATAGTCCCCCGTATCAGTGTTTTTCAATGAATATGGTAAGGATGGATTGTTGTTAGTGTTACAGGAATTTGTTGAATATATTGCTAAAGAGTTTGAGCACAACACTTTATATGATGATGACATTACTCAAAAACAATTAATAGCAGGGTGGAAATATGTTAAAGCTCGAACTATTCCTCAGTTAGTGCAACATCCTATGACAACGTTTTATTACCAAAATATAGTTTAATTAAAGCCCTGTACTCTGACGCTTCAGTGTATGATGATCTTTCTTATCAGAAGTAACTTTTAATCTTTTCCCATATCTTTCAATTACTATATCTAAATTTTCTACTCTACTTTTAACCATATTTAGTACTAATGCCGTTATAAAACTGAATTTGTTACTTTCAGTAGATGAATAAATTGAAAAGATATTCAGTGTATTAGTAATTATTTTATCGACAGTATTAAATTTGCGCATAACTGGTATATAACCTTTTGCAGTACCACCACGCACACCATCACAATTATGTTGAGTTTTAAAGTGATAAAGAATACCCGAGAATAATTTCTCGGGTATTCAATAGTTACATAACTAACAATGCAATAATCATATAAGTAATCTGCATTACTTTGATGAGAACTAATCGGTCGATCTCTAAATTAATTGAAAGTTTCATTCATTATTTTCCTTTAAAATATTAAGAAGGAAGCTTGGCGAGGTATTGAATGAAAATTACAAAAGTGTATTATATGCATCAGTTATTGATATAATTAATCTGTAATTGGCTCTGGCCTTCTACTCAGATTCCTTTAATTTTCGTCCTACCGAAAATTAATATCATTCAAAAATAAAGCTCACTATGTGGGCTTTTTTTTTGCTTAAGAAAACTATACATTTGTTTAAATAGTACAAGATGTAGTGTTACTCTTTAACAATGGACACAAGATAACGTTTATTAGAATAATTTCAAGGGATAACTTTTACTAGGTTAGTGGATAAAATTGTGGACAAATTGGCATGCTTTATTACGGTTAGTGGTTACTAACAAAATGCTGTAAGTGAGGTCTGTTTTATGCAAATTGCAATAACTATTTTTCTTTTTCTTCCTACCTCTAAATTGCATTTATTGTCTTAATAATAATTGTAATTTATTTTTTGTTTTTTTACTAAATAGCCGCCAGCATCTGTAAATGCTGACTTTTAATCTTAAATTATGATTTATTTGGGATGAGTTGAATCACTTTATCCAACTCTCTTAAATCAATATTCATTACATCAATATACTGATCTTTCGTGGAAGTTTGCTTGTGGCCAACAACACTGTTAATAATCGTATCAGCCGCACATTACTAACTAAGCTCGTCATAAATACATGCATTAGGCTATAAAAGCTTAATAGGTGTCTTTTCTCGGTTTTATAAAGATAGCTGTCGTTATGGACTTATATTTATCCAAAGCTTGTCTATAGGTTAAACCTTTGCTTTTAAGCTCGGTAGTAGGCGTTTCCTTAATAGAAGACACATACTTATTTAATAAAGTAATCAAGGTTGATTGTTCTACTAAATCTTTTTCATATACCCCTCATCAATTAACCACTGCTTAATATCATGTCTTAACCCTATTGGTTTAATATCGTCTTTAATCCAGTCATCAAAATCTAAAACAGGTTGCTCTTTAATACCGCAGTCGATAGGTGATTGTTGTAAATTATGGTTATGAAAACTGTTAGGTGAGAAGTGCTGACTAAAATACTTATCAAAGCTGTGGTTCTATCAATTACACGGTTAATTTCTTCTTCAATGATCAACTTTAAAACTTTAATACACACACGCGATCCCTCAATTTTATCAATTACAATATTGAATAATATTATTAGCAACTAGACGTCTCTTTGTGCGTAGTGCCATCCTGAACAATTTACCTTCAATTCTTTTACTAAAGTAAAAACAATCATTTCTTTTTATGATGTATATCATTGTGTATACCTTAAAATATACCACTTAGTGATTGGAAAGACTGAAAGTACCTCATTGCACATTTTGTGAAAAAATATTTAACCAACTGCGAACTGAGATCTCCGTCATATTAACTTAATCTTTCTGTAACACTGATGAAATCTAGGCTAGCGATGGTTATCCACTTTTTCTGTGGATAACTCTGTGGGAAGTTAATGAAGATCGTTCTGAAACCCTTGATATGACTTGGCTCTGGTTAAATAGAGTTATTTTTAACCGTAAAAAATAACCTTTGTTTTTCAAGTGGTTATAATCGTCAAGTAGTTTTTTTTAGCCTTTTAACTATACCTTCAATATCCCTTTTGTTTTTTAGCTTGTCAATAGATTTCTGTGAATATATCAGGAATAAATCTATTTATTTATATTGACAAAGCTTTCCTTTAAGGAATCTTGATTGCTTATTTATTGAACGGTATATTTGATGAATATATTCAATTTATACACTATGCCTGTTAGGCGACTGAACATTTTTTATTAACATTAAAGGCATTTTATGACTATTTTGTAGCATTTTTGTTAATAGAAAGGGTAGGTTCGGCATTGGATACTGCTATAAGCTCTATTTTCCTTAGTTTCCTAAATGAGCTTTCTCAATGAGTTTAATTTTTATGAATATATTATTTTAAAAAATCAGCCTACTGTTGCTCATTAGTAATGGTAAGATTAAGGACTAAACTAAGAGATATAATGAGGATCTATGAGTAAACCGTTTGAGTTAGTTTGTCCTTTCTCTCCCGCTGGAGATCAACCACAAGCGATTGAAAAACTAGTTGAAGGCATAGAGTCAGGTCTTGCGTTTCAAACGTTGCTAGGGGTAACAGGGTCCGGTAAAACATTTACCTTGGCGAATACGATTGCTAAATTAAATAAACCGACTTTAATTCTTGCACCCAATAAAACACTGGCTGCGCAATTGTATGGTGAGATGAAAGCTTTTTTTCCTCACAATGCAGTGGAATATTTTGTTTCTTATTATGACTATTACCAACCAGAAGCCTATGTTCCTAGTTCAGATTCCTTTATAGAAAAAGATGCTGCTGTAAATGCTCATATAGAACAGATGCGCTTATCGGCAACCAAAGCATTATTAGAGCGCGATGATGTGGTGTTAGTCGCCTCTGTGTCTGCTATTTATGGTTTAGGTGACCCACAGTCTTATTTAAAGATGATGTTGCATATTAGCGTGGGTGAAATCATTTCTAGTAGAGAAATTTTACAACGTTTAGTCGATATTCAATACACTCGTAATGAAACAGAGTTAAGCCGTGGTACCTTCCGTGTGCGTGGCGAAGTGGTTGATATTTTCCCTGCAGATTCAGAAAAACAAGCGATTCGAATTGAGTTATTTGATGACGAAGTTGAAAATATTAGTGTGTTTGATCCATTAACAGGTCAACAAATCGAGCAACTGTCCCGCACTACCATTTTTCCTAAAACGCACTATGTAACGCCTAAAGAGCAAATTCTTAAAGCGATAGAGGGTATTAAAGAAGAGTTACAAGATCGTAAGAAAACTTTCTTAGCTGAAAATAAGCTGATAGAAGAACAACGTATTTCACAACGTACTTTGTATGATTTAGAGATGATGAATGAATTAGGTTACTGCTCGGGTATTGAAAATTACTCTCGCTATTTATCTAGTCGTGGAATAGGGGAAGCGCCCCCGACTTTATTTGATTACTTGCCTAGCAATGGATTATTGGTCATTGATGAAAGTCATGTCACTGTGCCACAAATTGGCGCGATGTATAAAGGTGACCGATCTCGTAAAGAAAACTTAGTAAATTATGGTTTTCGCTTACCTTCTGCGTTGGATAATCGTCCATTAAAATTTGAAGAGTTTGAAAAATTAGCGCCGCAAACGATTTACGTCTCTGCCACCCCGAGTGATTATGAAATCAATAAATCACAGGGGGATATTATTAGACAGGTCATTCGTCCAACCGGTTTATTAGACCCGATTATCGAAGTGCGTCCAGTGGCCACCCAGGTCGATGATTTACTCTCTGAAATTAATATTCGTGTTCCAAAAAATGAACGTGTTTTAGTGACAACATTGACTAAGCGTATGGCAGAAGATTTAACAGAATACTTAAGTGAACATGGTATTAAAGTACGTTATTTACATTCTGATGTTGATACGGTCGAGCGAGTTGAGATTATCCGAGACTTACGCTTAGGGATATTTGATGTACTGATCGGTATTAACTTATTAAGAGAAGGGTTAGATATTCCTGAAGTCTCTTTAGTGACTATTTTGGATGCAGATAAAGAAGGATTTTTACGTTCAGAACGTTCTCTTATTCAAACCATGGGGAGAGCGGCACGTAATTTAGAAGGTAAAGCGATTCTTTATGCCGATAGAATTACTGATTCCATGCGTAAAGCCATTAAAGTCACGGAAGATAGGCGAATACTGCAAGATGACTTTAATAAAGCCAATGGTATTGAGCCTAAGGGGTTATCGAAAGAAGTCACTGATGTCATGCAGTTAGGGCAAAAACCTCAACCGAAAAGTAATATTACCCCTATTAATGTAGCTGAAAACGGTGGTTCATATAATGCTAAGAAACCATTACGTACAGAGCAAGATATCTTAAAAGAGATCGCAAAAATTGAAAAACAGATGTTTGCTTTTGCTAAAGATTTGGAGTTTGAAAAAGCGGCACAATTACGTGACCAAGTGACAAAGTTACATGAGCGGCTTTTATCGGTAGGATAATTCGAGAGACCTTGGTATAGAAAACACTATTATAAAAAATGTTGTTATAAAAAATGTTGTTATAGAAAGCATTCCTTACCACAAAGCTATTTACTAGAGCATTATTCATTGCACTGGTGTTCATTATAGTAAGGACTAAAACAGTGTCTTTATTGTAACGATTTATTAGTGAGGAATTGTTAATAGTATTGTGGAGACTTTTACTCGATAGTGTCATTTAAATCTTATGTTTGTTTTGATGAGCAAAATAAACATAAGATTAATTCTTATCGAATGATACTTTAAATTTTCAGCGTTAACTCGTTATGCACTTTAAGGTTGAATCTGCCTTAATTAAAGATTTAAGCTGAAATATTTATTAATAACATTTATTGCGATATAAAGTTAACAATATCACTCGATTCGTATAACCATTGCGTTTCACCATTGCTATGTTCAATACGTAAACAAGGCACTTGTTTTTTACCACCGCCTTGAATCAAATCGCTTCGATGTTGATTATTTTGTTGAATATTTCTTGGCTCAATACTAACCCCTAACTTTTGGATTGCTTTACGGGTCATTGCACAAAAAGGGCAAGCGTCATAATAGTAAAGTGACATCGATTTTGGTTGTGTTTGTGATAACGTCATGTTGTTCCTTAATGTTTATTAGTCTATTTTTTATTTTAAAGCTAAGTAATTGATAGATATGGGTGAAATACTCTGTTCCATTTAATTTAATCATTTCATAACGAAGTTAAAACCAAGTTAATGTCTACAATCAGTCGATAGCTATAAAGCTGAATTTATTAAATGTGCAGTATTTATGGCATTAATATAAGGTATCGATCAGTGATAAAGGCAACCAAATGTCTAAATGTTGCCCCCATATGTCCAAATGATTGTTTTAAGCAATAAATGTTAGTGATTATTTATTATGGTATTCATTCTCTATGACAATATAATCGTCAGTTGGCGGATTATATTAAGGCAAGTGAAAAAGAGAGGATATTGAATGAGTCTGTTTACTTTGGTTATTATTCGGATTTTGCCTACCTATTAGCAAATAGAGTAGAGGTAGCAACTAAAAGGCTAACCTAATGGCCTTAAAGCATGTTTTTTAGCAATGCTATTAGTGACTTGAATTAAACGTTTTTTAATTTCAGATTCGATATTGGTTTTTGTTTTGATTAAATCAGTAACGGCAATATATGCTGTGGTGGTTAAGTTTTTTTGTTGATAACAATAGGCTACATTGTTATCAATAATGCAATCCTCTTTATTGGCTTCTAGACTCACTTCATTATTTATAAATGGTAGGTCCTCTGTAAGTGATCTCACTAATGTAAAATGAAAAGATAAAATACACGCGTTATCGCCATACCAATTTGCTTTTAATGCTTGAAAGTTAATCCACATTTCTAATTTATTTAATAAAGGTGTCAGTGCGCTGGAAAAGCTTTGATCGGCAACGATTTTAATGGGAAGTGTTTCTTGTGTCATAGTAGTTAACCTCAGTTCTGGATAAGAAAAGCGATACAACACCACTATTTGAGCGAGTTTCTTCGTTAAATTATTTCCCAATAACCAGTTATTGCTTCAATAATTTGCCTTGAACTACGCACAACTAGCAGTATTGTATAATAAATTTTTATAACGATATGATTTAAAATAACCTTTCGCTTCCGTTAACCAGAATTGAGGTTAGTTAACTTAATTTGATGAGTAGAAAGAGGCGAATCTATACTTTATATAATTCATACCTAATGCTACTCATTGTCTATTGGTTACTCTCATTTAATCTAATGAGCCATATTATCTAGCGTAATTAAAGTACAGCTAAACCTTCTTTTTCTAGCAATTCAATTAAAGAGATAAGGGGAAGACCAATTAAGCTATTAGGATCTTTTCCTTCGAAGCGACTAAATAAACTAATACCAAACCCTTCGCTTTTAAAACTGCCTGCACAATTATAAGGTTGTTCTTTATTAAGGTAGTTAGTGATCATTTGATCTGATAATTCACGGAAATACACATCAAAGGGTTCAACTAAAGAGTGCACTTGACCTGTTTGACTATTAACAACAGCAAGTCCCGTATAAAAAGTAACATGTTGGCCACTGGCTGCTTTTAATTGCTTAAAGGCATTTTCAAAATTACCGGGTTTCCCTAATATTTTACCGTTATTTAAACAAACTTGGTCTGATCCTATGATTAAGGCATCCGGAAAGTCTTTAACGACTGCTTGTGCTTTTGCAATGGCTAGCCTTTCTACTAATTGAACGGCCGTTTCCCCAGGCAATTCATCTTCGTTAACCTGTGGGTTAGCTGTGGAAAAGTCTAAATGGAGTTTTTCTAACAGCTGTTTTCTAAACGGTGAAGTCGATGCTAACACTAGCTTTTGTGGCATAATGAACCTTACTTAAGTATAAAAATAAGTTTATTTTAAGGACAACCAAAGAATAAAGCGATAGCTGAATAAAAACTTAATAAAAATAACGCTTTTTCTTTGACTATATTGAACTCTATCTATATTATTCGCCACCATGCAAAAGGTTAAACTACCGATTAGCGTTGATTCTGTTCGCGCTGCTAATAACAGATTAGAGATACTAGCTAGCCTAGACAAATCTTTATTAAGCAGATTAATAGAGTCAACAATCAGTATTCAATCTGATATCGATACTTATTTTGCCTTTGATGTTGATCAGCAAAAACTGAAAATATTCAATGGTAAAGCAAGCGTCGCAGTAGAACTCACTTGTCAACGGTGCAATGAGCCTATGATTTATCAGTGTGAAGCTGAATTTACGTATTGTCCCGTTCTTAATAAAGAACAGGAAAATAATTTACCAGACGTTTATGAACCCATTTATTACGATGAAAATGGGGAGGTAAATCTTCACCAAATAGTTGAAGACGAACTGTTATTAACTCTTCCACAGATTGCGATGCATGCAATTGAGGATTGTAAATACAGTGACTACGAAAGTAGCTTTGGCGAAATTGAAGAAGAACAAGAACGTCCTAACCCATTTGATGCGCTAGCTCAGCTAAAGCTCAAGTAACAAGCAGGAATTTTTAAAATGGCAGTACAAAAAAGTCGTAAGACTCCTTCAAAACGCGGTATGCGTCGTTCACATGATGCACTAAGTGCACCAACTTTAACTGTTGACAGTACTTCTGGTGAAACTCACCGTCGTCATCACGTTACTGCTGACGGCTTCTACAAAGGCAAAAAAGTCATCGAAAAGTAAGTTATTACTTTGCGTAACTTTACCATTGCGCTTGATGCCATGGGGGGAGATTTTGGCCCCCATATTTCTTTACCTGCCAGTTTTAAATCCTTACAATTACACCCCAACTTATACATCACTATCGTCGGTGATAACCAAATAATATCCCCTTTATTAAAGCAATATCAGTTACTTGAACACCCTCGAGTTAAATTTATGCACGCGCCAGAAAACATATCAATGGAAGATGATCCAGTTTCTGTGTTACGTCATCGCATTCAGTCTTCAATGCTCGTTGCGTTACAATTAGTGGCTAATGGTGACGCCGATGCTTGTGTTAGTGCCGGCAATACAGGCGCGCTTATGCTATTAGCTAAGCACACTTTAAAAACACTAGACGGTATTTCGCGTCCTGCATTAGTCTCTGCGCTACCTAATAACCGAGGTGGACATAGTTACTTAATGGATTTGGGGGCTAACCTTCAATGTGGGTGTGATACATTGTTTAACTTTGCATTAATGGGCAGTGTATTGTGTGAAAAAGTTGAGCAATTAAGTTCTCCAAGCGTGTCATTGCTAAATGTGGGTCGTGAGATCAATAAAGGTAATGAGACGATAAAACATTGTGCAAATTTGTTGTCTAATACTGAATATATAAACTATATCGGTTATATAGAGGCTAACGAGTTGTTCGATGGTCGTGCGGATGTCGTCGTCACCGATGGCTTTAGTGGTAATATCGCACTGAAAAGTTATGAAGGAATGGGGCGGGTATTCTTGGATCAATTACAAAAAGCGATGAATGCAACTTGGTATAGTCGTTTTCTTAGTAAGTTATTGAATCCAATAATAAAAAACCAATTAAAACATTTGCATCCAGATCTGTATAATGGTGCCAGTTTGATTGGGTTGCGCGGCATTGTTGTAAAAAGTCATGGTAGTGCAAATGTAGAAGCATTTACTTATGCAATAGAACAAGCGATTAAAGAAATTCAATGGCAGATACCTGCTTGCATTAGCGCAAGGTTGGAATCTGTCTTAGCAGAGCGAGATTGTTTATCACATGAATAGCAAAATTATAGGTACGGGTAGTTATTTACCAACAGCAGTACGCACCAACCAAGACTTGGAAAAGATGGTTGATACAAGTGACGAATGGATCACTGTACGTACTGGTATAAAAGAGCGTCGTATTGCTAATGAACAAGAAACGATCGCGTTCATGGGCAAACAAGCTGGAGAGCAAGCTTTACAAGCGGCGAACTTGGAAGCAAGTGACTTAGATTTAATTATTGTGGCAACCACAAGTAACCATAATGCTTTTCCTTCAGCTGCTTGTGAAGTACAAGATTTGTTAGGTATATATGATATTCCTGCTTTTGATGTGTCAGCTGCTTGTGCGGGTTTCACTTATGCACTAAGTATCGCAGATAATTTCATTAAAGCAGGCGGTGCAAAAAATATATTAGTGATTGGTGCTGATGCATTAGCGAATACTTGTGATCCTACAGATAGAAGTACTATTATTTTATTTGGTGATGGTGCAGGGGCCGTTGTCTTAACTGCAACAGAAGAACCAGGTATCTTATCTACTCATATCAACTCTGATGGTCGATTTGGAGAGTTACTCAAATTACCTAATGTTGAGAGAGGTAAACCAGATACGTTGACTAATTCATATTTATCAATGGCGGGTAATGAAGTCTTTAAAGTCGCTGTTAAAAAATTAAGCCAAGTTGTCGTTGATACATTAGCAGCTAACAATATTGAAAAAGATCAATTGGATTGGTTAGTGCCACATCAAGCTAACCAACGTATTATTGCTGCAACGGCTAAAAAGCTAGGTATGTCTATGGATCAGGTTATTTTAACACTTGATAAACATGGGAATACTTCTGCTGCATCAGTCCCACTTGCTCTTGATGAGGGAGTAAGAAGTGGACAAATTAAACCGGGCCAATTAGTGCTATTAGAAGCATTTGGTGGTGGTTTTACTTGGGGCAGCGCGCTGGTCGTAATGTAGCTGATAAATTTGGCTTATAGAACTTAGTATTTATATAAGTTTATTTTAAAAATATTACAGAGCCATTACAAAAATATTAATAGAAAATTTAGGAATTAAAAATGACAAACTTTACATTTGCCTTTCCTGGCCAAGGTTCACAAAGCTTAGGTATGTTAGCTGATCTAGCATCTACTTATCCTGTTGTTATTGATACATTTAAAGAAGCAAGTGATGCGCTAGGTTATGATCTTTGGGCATTATGCCAAGATGGTCCTGTAGAAGCTTTAAACCAAACAGATAAAACTCAACCTGCATTATTAGCGGCATCTGTCGCTGTTTGGCGTGTTTGGGCTGAAGTCGGTGGTGAACAACCAACGACGATTGCCGGGCATAGCCTAGGTGAATACTCTGCGTTAGTTTGTGCTGGTGTTATCGACTTTAAAGACGCATTAAAATTAGTAGAGCTTCGTGGTCAATTAATGCAACAAGCAGTGCCTGCTGGTGTTGGTGCAATGTACGCTATCATTGGTTTAGGTGATGCTGAAATCAAAGCTGCCTGTGAACAAGCTGCACAAGGTGAAGTTGTTTCTCCTGTTAACTTTAACTCGCCTGGCCAAGTGGTTATTGCAGGTAATAAAGATGCAGTAGAACGTGCTGGTGTTTTATGTAAAGAAGCGGGTGCAAAACGTGCTTTACCTTTACCTGTTTCAGTGCCTTCTCATTGTGCATTAATGAAACCAGCTGCAGATGAATTAGCCATTGCATTGCAAACAGTAAAATTTAATACACCAACAATATCTGTTATTAATAATGTTGATGTAGCCATTGAAACAGATGCTGACAAAATTAAAGATGCCTTAGTGCGTCAATTATACTGCCCAGTTCGCTGGACAGATATTATCGTTAAAATCGCAGAGCAAGGTATCAACTTACAAGTTGAAGCTGGCCCAGGTAAAGTATTAAGTGGCTTAGTTCGCCGCATTGATAAAAGTTTTACGGCACAAGCAATTAATGACACAGCAAGTTTAGCGGCTGCATTAGCTGCTGTTAAAGGAGAATAATAATGAGTATGCAAGATCAAGTAGTATTAATAACAGGTGCAAGTCGTGGTATTGGACGTGCAATTGCAGAAAATTTTGTTGCATTAGGTGCAACGGTACTAGGTACAGCAACTAGCGAAAGTGGCGCTGCTGCTATTAGTGAATATTTAGGTGATGCAGGTAAAGGTTTTGTATTAAACGTAACTGAAACAGAATCAATAGATGGACTATTTGCTGAGATTAAGAAAGAATTCGGTAGTGTTGACGTATTAGTTAACAATGCTGGTATCACACGTGACAACCTATTAATGCGCATGAAAGATGCAGAATGGGATGACATTATCGGTACTAACTTAACGCCTATTTTTAAATTGAGTAAAGCGGCACTTCGTCCTATGATGAAGAAGCGTGCTGGTCGAATTATTAATATTGGTTCAGTAGTGGGTACAATGGGTAATGCTGGTCAAGCTAACTATGCTGCAGCAAAAGCAGGTGTAATTGGTTTTACTAAATCATTAGCGCGTGAAGTTGCAAGTCGTGGTATTACTGTGAATACAGTTGCGCCAGGTTTCATTGAAACTGATATGACAAAAGCATTGAATGAAGAACAACGTGCTGCAACATTAACAAATGTACCTGCTGGTCGTTTAGGCGACCCGAAAGAAATCGCTGCTACAGTTGTGTTTTTAGCTTCTGAAAGTGCTGCTTATATCACCGGTGAAACAATTCACGTTAACGGTGGTATGTACATGGTCTAGTTGTTGACAAACTCTGTTAAGCAACTAAGCTAAAAAAAGATAGATATTCTACTAATTTATTGATTAAAATCTTAAAATACTGGTCTAACCAGTGATAGAATACTTGAATATTAAACGCGATAGAATAAACTACCGCAACTTAACGCAAAAGCGTAATTACAAAGGAAGATAAAAAATGAGCAATATCGAAGAACGCGTAAAAAACATCATCGTTGAACAGTTAGGTGTTCAACTTGACGAAGTTAAAAACGAAGCTTCTTTCGTTGACGATCTTGGTGCTGATTCACTAGACACAGTTGAGCTTGTAATGGCTCTTGAAGAAGAATTCGATACAGAGATCCCAGATGACGAAGCAGAGAAAATCACTACTGTTCAGTCTGCTATTGATTACGTTGTTAACAACGGTTAATTCTTCACTTTAATGTGTAGAAAATTTCTAAAAGGCGGTCTTCTGACCGCCTTTTGTTTTTTAATAATAAAGTTTTTTAACAATAAAATTTTTTAATAAAAATTTCTAACGATAAAAGTTTTCTAGTCATCATTTTTTAACGCAATATAATTAAGTGAAATAATATCTAAGTATTTTATAGAAAGTGTTTAGTTATTGTTTTTAAAGCTTCATTTAGGAGAGTCTAGTGTCAAAGCGTCGAGTTGTAGTAACCGGTTTAGGTATGATATCGCCAGTTGGCAATACGGTAGAGCAATCATGGCAGGCAGTACAAGCAGGTAAAAGTGGGATTTCAAATATCGAACATTTTGATACTGAAAAATTCTCTACTAAGTTTGCTGGCCTAATCAAAGACTTTAATGTCGAAGAATATATGCCAAAGAAAGAAGCGCGTAAAATGGATTTATTTATCCAATACGGCGTTGCAGCCGCTGAACAAGCATTTCAAGATTCAGGTTTAGAAGTGACTGATGAAAATGCTGAGCGCATCGGTGTTGCGATTGGTTCTGGTATTGGTGGTTTAGGTATTATCGAAGCGAACAAAGATAACTTTGCAAAAAGTGGTCCTCGCAAAATCAGCCCATTCTTTGTACCAGCAACGATTATTAATATGATTTCTGGTCATGTTTCTATCAACAAAGGCCTAAAAGGTCCTAATATCGCAGTAACAACAGCCTGCACAACGGGTACGCATAGTATCGGTTTAGGCGCTCGTATGATCCAACACGGTGATGCTGATGTGATGTTTGTTGGTGGTGCTGAAAAAGCATCAACAGAAATGGGCATGGGTGGTTTTGGTGCTGCACGTGCTTTATCTACACGTAATGATTCTCCAGAAACAGCGAGTCGTCCATGGGACGAATCACGTGATGGTTTTGTATTAGGTGATGGTGCAGGCGTATTAGTGATTGAAGAATACGAACATGCAAAAGCACGTGGCGCAAAAATCTATGCTGAGTTTGTTGGTTTTGGTATGAGTGGTGATGCTTACCACATGACGTCACCACCAGAAAGTGGTGCTGGTGCAGCATTATCAATGAAAAACGCAATTAGAGATGCAGGTATCGAAGCAACTGATATTCAATATATCAATGCACACGGTACTTCTACTCCAGCTGGTGATATTGCTGAAACACAAGCTGTTAAAGGTATTTGGGGTGATGCAGCAAATTCTGTGATGATGAGCTCAACTAAGTCAATGACTGGTCACTTATTGGGTGCAGCTGGTGCAATTGAAGCAATCTTCAGTGTATTAGCGATTAAAGATCAAGTGGCTCCGCCAACGATCAACCTTAAAAACCCAAGTGAAGGCTGTGATTTAGATTATGTTACTGATGGTAAGGCTCGTCCTTCACACATTGAATATGCATTATCAAACTCATTTGGTTTTGGTGGAACAAACGGTACGTTAATCTTTAAACGTATCTAGTTTTTCTAATACTGTAGAAAATTAAAAACCTGATTTAATCCATCGGGTTTTTTTATATCTAAATTTTATAAACGTTAGCGATGTTATAAATAAAGTAGGATCGGTATACTCAACTTCATCAATGAAATTATAAAGATTAGTGATAAGTAGATGTTAATTAACGGACTAGAAAATAATAAAATTAATGCCACAGATCGAGGGCTCGCTTACGGTGATGGTTTATTCTCTACTATCAAAGTCGAGTTTGGCGACGTCATTGATTGGCCACTTCATTTAAAGCGTTTACAACATGGTGTCACACGCCTGTTTTTTCCTGAAATTGATTGGCAACAACTTGAACAAGAAGTCTTTACTGCTGCTAAGACAGTGTCCAGCGAACCTCATTATGTATTAAAGTTAATACTCACCAGAGGGAGTGGTGGACGAGGTTATAGTGCAGACGGTTGCAAAGATATTCAACGGATTATTAGCCTTTCTAAGTTTCCTGATGCTTATTTACAATGGCAACAACAAGGCATTAATATCGCTCAATGCTCAAGCCAACTGGGCCGTAATAAGCAACTTGCAGGTTTAAAATCATTAGCAAGATTAGAACAAGTTTTCATTAAACAAGAATTAGCGACGTTAAATGCGGTTGAAGGATTGGTTTGTGATGAGTTTGGAAACGTGATTGAAGCCTGTAGCGCTAATGTATTTATTTACCTTAATGGTCAATGGATAACACCAAAATTAGACTTTTGCGGTGTGGCGGGGGTGATGCGTGAACGTATCTTGCAACATAGTGCCATTAACGTTGTCGTAAAAGAAATCTCTTTAGAAGAGGTAAACCAAGCCTCTTGTCTTTTTCTCTCTAATGCTTTGATGGGCATTGTGCCTGTGAAACAATACCAAGAAAAAAGTTATAGTGAGCAACAGTTACAACGAATAACTGAATTACAAGCAATACTTAAGCAAGGAAGTTCGCAACAATGATGAAGAAAATAGGGTTCGTTTTATTATTAATCTGTGTAGTAATCGCCGCAGCACTACTGTGGTCAAAGCAACAAATAGACGCTTACTTAGGTTCCCCGAGAGTACAAGAAGCACAATTATTTACCTTAGCTGACGGTAGTTATTTCTCCCATTTAGCACCACAGTTAATTGATCAAGGTTTATTGGATAATCAACGTTGGTGGAAGGTCGTCTCAAAATTGAGACCTGAGTTAACAAAAATAAAATCAGGTACTTATGAATTACCAAAAGGGGCTTCTTTAGAACAAATTTTGGTTATATTAACCAGTGGACATGAGCACCAGTTTAAATTGACCTTTGTCGAAGGCAGCACTTATAAAGACTGGCAAGCAATCTTTACTAATGCAGAGCATATTCAGCCGTTACAAAAAACAGAACAAGAATTGCTGACTGCCTTGGAAAGCTCTTCAACTAAATTAGAGGGTTTATTGTTTCCTGAAACTTATCATTACACTGCTGATATGAGCGCCTTTAGCATTGTCAAAAAAGCCTATCTTCATCAACAACGTGTATTAGAAAAATTATGGGCGGAAAGAGACAAAAACTTACCTTATAAAAATCCTTATGAGGCGTTAATCATGGCGTCAATTATTGAAAAAGAAAGTGGTTTAGCCAATGACCGAGATAAGATTTCATCGGTATTTGTAAACCGTTTAAAAATCGGAATGCGTTTACAGACAGATCCAACTGTTATTTATGGAATGGGCGATCGTTATAATGGGCGTATTCGCAGTAAAGATTTAAGAGAAAAAACAGCTTATAACACTTACACTATGGCAGGTTTGCCACCAACACCAATTGCAATGCCAAGTGAAGAAGCCTTGTTTGCTGCTTTGCATCCTGCTGATACTAAATATTTGTACTTTGTGAGCAAAGGAGATGGCACTTCTTACTTCTCTAAAAACTTAAGAGAACATAACAATGCCGTTAATAAATATATCCGAGGAATGTAATATGTCAGTACAACAAAAACTAGCGGGTAAATTTATTGTTATTGAAGGGTTAGAAGGCGCAGGGAAAAGTACTGCGATTCAATATATTCAAGATTGGTTAATCAGCAAAGGACTCTCTGAACAGAAAATTGAACTGACGCGTGAACCTGGCGGCACCGTATTAGCTGAAAAAATGCGTGATATCGTTAAAATGGATGTCGATGACGAGCAACTAGATGATAAAGCTGAGTTGTTAATTATGTATGCGGCACGCGTTCAGTTAGTAGAGCATAAAATAAAACCTGCTTTGGCTGACAATAAGGTGGTTATTGGTGACCGTCATAACTGGTCTTCTTTAGCCTATCAAGGAGGCGGTCGCGGGATTGATTTAAATCTCATTCGCGATATTAAACAGGTCGCATTAGGTGATTTCAAAGCGGACTTTACGTTGTTTTTAGACATCGAACCTGAACTAGGGTTAAGTAGAGCACGTGGTCGTGGAGAGTTAGACCGCATTGAACGGTTAGCCATCGATTTCTTTAATCGCTCTCGCGCCGTATTTCAGCAATTAGTTGCAGATGAACCGAGCGCGGTGTGTATTGATGCAAGTCAGTCATTTTCCGAGGTTGAAACCGCCATTAAGCAACAACTTGATACTTGGTTAGCGAGTTTATAAATGCCGAACAATGAAATGCCAGATACAGATAATGCTGAGGTGATTTTTGATAATGTCACCACACCTTGGTTAACGCCTTTTTATCAGAAGTTACAAAATACTTACCATGAAGGGCGTTTTGCGCATGGTTTATTATTCACTGGCAGTGCAGGGATTGGTAAATATAAGTTAGCAAAACAATTAGCTCAGTTTTTATTATGTACAAATAAACAAGAAAATGATGCATGTTTTGAATGCCATTCTTGCCGTTTAATCAGTGCGAATAATCATCTTGACTTGAATTTATTAGAAGCAGAGATGAATAAATCAATTGGTATTGACCAAGTACGTCTCTTAACTGAGAAGCTCAATGAACGTCCACAGTTAGGTAATAATAAAGTGGTCATCATCAAAGGGGTTGAACAGTTAACAGAAGCTGCTGCGAATGCATTGTTAAAAACACTTGAAGAACCGCAGGGTGATAGCTACCTTATTTTATTGGCGCGTACACACCATCAATTAATGCCAACGTTATTAAGTCGTTTACAACAAACGCATATACACAGTCCCGATGATCAAACGCTAATCGATTGGTTGTATGCGCTTGGGTATCAAGTGAGCGATTATGGCGTGTTACGATGGTTTCAAAATAGTCCATTAGCATTACTTAACCATTTAAAAGCCTTGCAGGAAGATGCTTCAATTGACACGCGTCGTCAGTGCGTTGAAGGTTTGTTTAATTTGTTGTATCAACCTATTCATCTTTTTTCATTTTCGCAGTTATTGACGAAAGATGTAGAACAAAACCTATTATTGGTCTTTCATTTATTACACGATATTCATAAATTAAAATTAAATAATAATCAGCTTAATGAAGATGCTATTTATTATTTTGCATTGCCACAATTACAACTTTGGCAAGCGCAGCTCTCTTACAAAAGTTTACGTGTATTAAGTACTGAAATATTAAAGACACGCAGTTTGTTAACCAGTCATTCATCGCTAAAAAAAGAACTGTTGATTAACGCATTATTGATAAAAATTAAAAACGAATTTAAGGAAAATACAGCATGTTAGTAGATTCTCATTGCCATCTTGACCGCTTAGATTATAAAGAAAAACATAAGAACATTGCAGACGTTATCGACAAAGCTCGAGTACAGGGTATTACACATTTATTAAGTGTTTGCGTGACGTTAGATGATTATCCGGCCATGGCTGAAATGATTGCCCCTTATAAACAAGTATCTAGTACGTGTGGTATCCATCCATTGTACAAAGAGGCTGTGATGGATGAGGCCTTATTACTTGAATATGCTAGTTCAGACAAAGTGGTCGCAATAGGTGAAACAGGGTTAGATTTCTTTTATTCACCAGAGACAAAAGAATGGCAAATGGATGCATTTCGTAGACAAATTAGAGTTGCTAAACAGCTTAATAAGCCTTTAATTATCCATACTCGCGGCGCACGTCAAGAAACGTTAGATATTCTTCATGAAGAAGGTGCAGAGCAAGTTGGCGGCGTATTACATTGTTTTACTGAGTCTATTGAAATGGCGGAAGAAGCGATGAAAATGGGCTTTTATATCTCAGTGTCAGGTATTGTCACTTTTAAAAATGCCAAAGAGCTGCAAGAAGTGATCAAAGCCGTGCCATTAGATCGTTTATTAGTTGAAACCGATTCACCTTACCTCGCACCTGTCCCACATCGCGGCCAAGAAAATGAGCCAGCCTATACGCATGATGTTGCTAAATTTGTGGCAGATTTAAAAGGGGTGTCTTTTGAAGAATTAGCTGAAGTGACCACTAATAACTACTTCACTTTATTTAAAGGCGCCGTTACGGTCAACTAGCTACATTGTTATTACTGGTGTAATGAGCCTTCTGATTTTTTTAGGTACAATATTGTTAATTTCGGCTTGTTAATGTCAATCTGCAGTTAATCAATAGAAAGATGCAAATGCAGATGGAAAGACCAGAAGAAAAATATGCGAAAAGGAAACTAATATGCAAACCGTTTTATTAAATGGACAACAAATCACACCTTCAAAAGTCGTGTGTATTGGCCGTAACTATGTTGAACATATCGCGGAGTTAAATAATGAAACGCCGACGGAACCTGTTATTTTTGTAAAGCCAAACTCTGCTATTTCAACTGAAATTAAAACCCATCCTGTTGATGCGATTCATTATGAAGCAGAGCTATCTTTGATTATAGAAAACAACCAATTTATTGGTGCAGGCATCGGCTTAGATTTAACAAAACGTGAAGTACAAAGTGTATTAAAAAGCAAAAGCTTACCTTGGGAAAGGGCGAAAGCGTTTGACGCATCAGCGGTATTTTCTGAGTTTGTCGCTATTGACAATAAAGTGGAATCATTAAGTTTAGTTTTATTAATTAATGGTGACGTTATTCAACAAGCTAATTATGAGCTAATGATTTATAAACCTGCACAAATTGTCGCTGCTGTTAATGAGTTTATGTCTTTTGAAAAACACGATATATTAATGACGGGGACACCCAAAGGCGTTGGTAAAGTGAATAAAGGCGATCAGTTTACCGGTCAACTTTATGATCAAGAGACGTTATTAGTGACTCAAACGTGGACCGTATTATAACGCTATATTTCACCTGTCTTTTACGAGCGCTGGCTTGAACAAGAAATAATTGTTCAATTCCAGCATTTTATCGCCTGCAAACCGTCCTCAGCACTAGCCATATCACTTTGATCTGCGTAAAATTACACCCATATTTTTTATCACTTGTCTAAAGTAGAGTAATCAAATGCAGCATCTAGATGAAATCGTTGCTAATGCGCAACAACAGATCGAAAACGCCGCGGATACCAATGAATTAGAAGAAATTCGTTTACAGTATCTTGGCAAAAAAGGTTTAATGACTGAACAAATGAAAGGCTTAGGCAAATTACCGCCTGCTGAAAAACCAGCTGCTGGACAAATGATCAATCAAGCTAAACAAGCCATTCAAGCTGTTTTAGTTGAACGTAAAAAAGGCATGGAAGAGGCTATTTTAAATGAAAAATTAGCGTCAGAAACTATCGATGTTACTTTACCTGGTCGCGGTTCAAAGCAAGGTAATATTCATCCAGTAACACGTACAACAGATCGTATTGTTGAGTTCTTTAGTGAATTAGGTTTTGAAGTTAAAGACGGTCCTGAAGTTGAAGATGGTTACCATAACTTTGATGCGTTAAATATTCCCCCTGAGCATCCAGCACGTGCTGATCACGATACGTTCTATTTCAATCCTGATTTAGTACTACGTACACAAACATCTGGTGTACAGATTCGTACTATGGAAAATCAAGAGCCGCCTGTGCGTATTATTTCTCCAGGGCGTGTTTACCGTAACGATTACGATCAAACACACACACCAATGTTCCATCAGGTTGAAGGGTTGATGATTGCTGAAAACGTCAGCTTTGCACAGCTTAAAGGTATTTTGAACGATTTCTTACATAACTTCTTCGAAGAAGATTTAGAAATCCGTTTCCGTCCATCTTATTTCCCATTTACAGAACCTTCTGCTGAAGTAGATGTAAAAGGTAAGAACGGTTGGTTAGAAGTATTAGGTTGTGGAATGGTACACCCAAGCGTTTTAAAATCGATGGGTGTTGATCCAGAGAAATACTCAGGTTTTGCTTTTGGTATGGGTATCGAGCGTTTAACAATGCTGCGTTATGGCGTAAATGATTTACGTTCTTTCTTTGAGAACGATCTTCGTTTCCTCAAGCAATTCAAATAAGGGTTATTAATAATGAAATTCAGTGAAGCTTGGTTACGCGAATGGGTTAACCCAGAAATCAGTTCTGAAGCACTACAACATCAAATTACAATGGCCGGTCTTGAAGTTGATGACGTAGAGCCTGTTGCTGGCGAGTTCAGTAAAGTACTTGTTGGTGAAGTAGTTGAATGTGGCCCACATCCTGATGCAGATAAATTACAAGTTACTAAAATCAATATCGGTGAAGATGAATTAATCGATATCGTTTGTGGCGCTAAAAACTGTCGTTTAGGATTAAAAGTAGCTGTTGCCGTTGTCGGTGCAGTCTTACCGGGCGACTTTAAAATTAAAAAAGCAAAACTACGCGGTCAACCATCATTTGGTATGTTGTGTAGTGAGTCTGAGTTAGGCATGGCAGACAGTGCAGAAGGTATTATCGAATTACCTTTAGATGCGCCAATCGGTCAATGTGTCCGTGAATATCTACAACTTAATGACGTGATCATTGATGTTGATTTAACAGCAAACCGTGCTGATTGTTTAGGGGTTGCCGGTCTTGCTCGTGAAGTCGCCGTATTAAATGGCATTGAAGCAACGCCAGTCACTTGGAACAATGTTGATGTTACTATTGATGACCAAGTTGCTATTAACTTACAAGCACCTGAAGCATGTCCTCGTTATCTTGGCCGTGTGATTAAAGGGATTAATCAAAATGCAACAACACCACTTTGGATGGTTGAAAAACTACGCCGTTGTGGTGTACGTAGTGTTGATGCCGTTGTCGATATCACGCAATACGTATTGCTTGAGTTGGGTCATCCAATGCATGCATTTGATTTAACTAAACTAGAAGGTGGTATTGAAGTTCGTCTTGCTGAGCAAGATGAAAAACTAACGCTACTAGACGGTAAAGAAGTTAAATTAAACGCTGATACATTAGTGATTGCAGACCAATCTAAAGCGCTTGCAATGGCAGGTATCTTCGGTGGTCAAGATTCTGGTGTACAAGAAGGTTCAACAGATATCTTCTTAGAAAGTGCATTCTTTGCACCTTTAGCGATTGCTGGTCGTGCACGTAGTTACGGTTTACATACTGACGCTTCACATCGTTACGAACGTGGTGTGGATCCTGTATTACAAGCAACTGCAATGGAACGTGCTACACAGCTGTTAGTTGACATCTGTGGTGGTCAAGTTGGTCCAATTACTGAAGCAGTCAACGAAGCGACTTTACCAAAACAAGCAACCATTGAGTTACGCCGTAGTAAACTAGATCGTTTAATCGGTATTTCAATTGATTCAGACCGTGTTCAAAAAATATTAACGCAACTAGGTTGTGTTGTTTCTGAAACAGCTGAAGGTTGGTCTGCTATTGCACCGACTTACCGTTTTGACATGGAAATTGAAGAAGACTTAGTTGAAGAAGTGGCACGTGTATTTGGTTATAACAACATTCCAAATATTGCCCCTCACGCAGCTTTAACCATGCCAGCACACAATGAGTCGCGTTTAAAACTGTCTAAAATTCGTGATGTATTAGTGAATCGTGAATATCAAGAAGCGATTACTTATAGTTTTGTTGACCCTGACAAGCAACTTAAATTACACCCTGAATCTGACGCGTTAATCTTGCCTAATCCTATCTCTAAAGATATGTCAGCAATGCGTGTTAGTTTGTGGTCTGGTTTATTAGAAAGTGTCTCTAAAAACCAAAAACGTCAACAAAATCGTGTTCGTTTATTTGAAACAGGCCTACGTTTCATTAAAGATGAGCAAGCTGAAAATGGTATTCGTCAACAAGCAATGTTATCAGGCGTTATTATTGGTAATGTGAATGATGAACATTGGTCTATCGAAACGCGAGCTGCTGATTTCTTTGACTTAAAAGCAGATTTAGAAGCGGTATTAGACTTAACCGTTGATGATGCAAGCTTTGAGTTCAGAGCAGAGAAGCACAGTGCGCTTCATCCTGGCCAATCTGCTGGTATTTATCGTAACGGCGTTAATGTTGGTTTTATTGGTAGTTTGCACCCAAGCTTGAAAAAACCATTTTCATTAAATGGCCAAGCTATTGTTTTTGAAATAGAAATTGATGCTGTGCTCACTCGTCAATTACCACAAGCGGGTGACATCTCTAAGTTCCCTGCGAACAGCCGAGATCTTGCATTTGTGGTCGATGATCAAGTAAATGCAGGTAACGTCTTAAAATTTATAGAAAAAATTGGCGGTTCTCAACTAGTTAGCATAAACTTGTTTGACGTATACAAAGGACAAGGTGTTGAAGAAGGTAAGAAAAGTTTAGCAATAGGCTTGATCTTACAAGATGCAACACGTACTTTGGAAGAACAGGAGATTGCTGATAGCGTTAGTTTAATAGTTGAAGCGGTTTCTACGGAATTTCATGCATCGTTGAGAGATTAATTTATGGCACTGACAAAAGCTGAGATAGCAGCACATTTATCGGAAGAAATCGGATTAAGCAAGCGAGAAGCAAAAGAGTTTGTAGAATCTTTTTTCGAAGAAATTAAATCTACACTTGAAGCTGGTTCTCCAGTTAAAATTTCAGGTTTTGGTGGATTTGAACTTAAAGATAAAGGAGAACGGCCTGGTCGTAATCCGAAAACTGGCGAAGATATTCCTATTGAAGCCCGACGAGTTGTTACTTTTAAAGCTGGTCAGAAACTGAAAGAGTTAGTGGAAACTAGCCTATCAGATAAGCCTAATAAATAATTAATACTAAGTTTGATAATTAGGTCATTATTCAATTTGGCATTACATCTCCTTAAAAAAGTCGCTTAGCGGCTTTTTTTTTGCCTGAAATTTATAGTCCATCTTTGTTAATGTATAAGACAGTGATTAAACAACTGACTAGTTGAATCAATATATTATGAACTTAGACACAAACTTTTTTTTATATAACACTACAATTAATAGTGCTATTTTCTGATGGTTTAATAAGTCAACGGAATAGAGCGCTAGAATAATGAGAAGACAAGAGAATAGAGAAGTACGCTTTCAAATAAACAAATAAAAAGTCGATGAGGTTTATTGCCGTGAATAAGTATAAGAAAATTGTGATCTTAACAGGCGCTGGTATTTCAGCTGAGTCAGGCATTAGTACTTTTCGCGCAAAAGATGGTCTATGGGAAAAGTATAAACTTGAAGACGTCGCGACCTTAGATGGGTATAAACGCGATCCGGAATTAGTGTTAGATTTTTATAATAAACGTCGTCAGAGTTTTTGTTTAGGCACCAGTAAGCCTAATGCTGCACATTATGCATTAGCAGAACTCGAAGAAAAATTCGAAGGTGAATTCTTACTCGTCACACAAAACATAGATAATTTGCATGAACAAGCCGGCTCTAAAAATGTGATTCATATGCATGGCGAGTTATTAAAAGTACGTTGTGCCAAAACAAACCAAGTTATTCCATGGACAACTGATCTTACCAGCGATGATTTTTGTACCTGTTGCCAATACCCATTGCCACTTCGCCCGCATATTGTTTGGTTTGGAGAAATGCCACTAGGGTTAGATATTATTTATCATCATCTTGCACAAGCTGATTTGTTCATCGCTATTGGTACTTCTGGAACGGTTTACCCTGCTGCAGGTTTTGTTGAAGAGGCCAAAAGCGTTGGCGCAGAATCAATGGAAGTCAATCTCGAACCCAATGAGGTCGATAATCATTTTGATATTATTTTAAAAGGAAAAGCGTCGAAATTAGTGCCAGAGTTAGTTAAAACACTATTAGCTTAAAGAGATTAAAAAATAACGTGAAGTATCCTATACAGTTGATTTTTAAATAATACGCATAAGCGCCTAATCTACTTGAAAAGCTAACAGAACCCCCTACAATGATTCGCTGCTGAACCGCTGTTATTTAGCCGTTATTTAGCTTTTATTTAGCTCTTATTTATTTTAGTAGGGAAGTTAGCTTGTTATGAACTCAAAATATTTTGTATTAGGTGGTGATATTAAAAAATCACTGGCTGAAGGATACCGATTCGATTTAAAGAAATTGTTATTAGATTCCCTTAAAGTGACCCGTAAACACTTTTTACCGCTCCTCACTTCCTGTATTTTTATTATGCTTATTTCCTTTGCTTTATTAAGTCTCTTCATTGATGGTAGTGCCTCTTTGAGCGACCCTAAAGTCATTGGTGCTTTTTTTGTTTTTGCCTTATTAATTGCTCCGCCCTTAATGACGGGGTTAGTGATGATGGGCGTACATCACTCGGTTGGTTTAAAAACTAACTCCTTGCATTTATTTAATTATTTCAAAATGTTATTGAAACTATCATTAGCCGCAATGATGGTTAATTTGATGACAAATGCGGCAAGTATTGCGCTTGGACAAGTCTTTGGCAGTGCTGGCTTTGTATTGTCTATTATCGTTTTATTATATTTAAAAATGTCTTTCTGTTTGGTTTATCCTTTAATTGCCGAAAAGAAAGTCTCTCCTGTTGTCGCTTTAAAACTGTCTTTTAAATTAGTACATAAAAATATCGGGCAATTCACTCAATTGCTTATTATTTTTTGTGCATTATTCCTTGTTGGTATTTTAACGTCTGGTATTGGTTTGTTATTTGTCATCCCATTTTGCATTAATGTCATTGGCCTTGTTTATCGAGACATTTGTGGCGTGAGCATCGCTGTGACAGAAGCACCTGAATCAAATGATAATGATACTAATGGATCAGATGATCACCATTCAGGCCCTAAAAGCGGCGGCTTTGAAGCTTAATATCATTCATAAGTAATAAAGTAAGGAATAAAGCATGCGCCTATTATTTGTAGTTACGCTAATGTTGTTTGCTTCATTTAGCCAAGCATCAACCATCAAGCTTAATTATTCGGTTTTCTTTAGTTACATGAAAACCATGTATAAATTAGATTACCCTTATGTAACCACTGCTTTTTATTTAGTAGACAGTGATAACCAACGTTTATGCCATATTAATAATGCAGAGATCGTTGTTGAAGAGGTTAATGAGCCGATTCTTTTCCAACCGGAAGGGCGCTTATTACCCTTTTATTCAGATCAGCACCGTCAAGATGGCGCGGTATTAGTCGTCGATCTCGACGATGGAAAAACACTCTCTAGCTGTAACTTACAAATCACCGTCATGGCAAAAGAACGCGAGCTTGCGAATTTGAATGAACAAAAGCTAGACGCCATTGCAGAGCAACTCGAAGGTGTCTTAAAGAAAAATGCAGGCATGATTGGTAAATACTTTTTGCCTGAGTTTGCAGGCGTTCGGTTAACACCCACTTCTACATTAACTGAATCACAGTTAAAGGCCTTAGGCGACCAAGTTAGTATGGCAAGTAATGGCGATCTTTTACTGAAAAAAGATGCTTTCAACATAATAAATAAAATAAATGAACTTAACCTTTTACTTAAACGTATAACTCCATGGATGGTAAATAATAACCCTAATTAAATTAAAGGTTTAATAGAGGTTATTAACGTCATACATTTTGATAGTATGATCATATTGCAAGTAAAAAGTTATAAGCACAAAATGATAAGTACAAGCACTTAGGAGTTATTCTTGAAATTTACAGATAAAAAAGCAGTTTTATTTGATTTAGACGGTACCTTAATTGATAGCGCACCCGATTTAGCATTAGCTATTAACCACATGTTAACGAGCATTGGTCGTGAAGAAATCTCTCCGGCTATTATTCGTTCTTGGGTAGGTAATGGTGCAAGTATTTTAGTACAAAGAGGCCTATCTGGTCAGACCGACATTGATGAGAACTTAGACCCTGAACTACTAGAAAAATCACTGGCTATCTTCCTTGATTTTTATGCTAACAATTTATGTGTTGATACGGTTACTTACCCTCACGTACGCTCATCACTTAAAATATTGAAAGCCAAAGGTTACCAATTAGCGATTGTGACCAATAAACCGTATGACTTTATTCAGCCTATTCTGGATGGATTAGAGTTGAATGGATTGTTTGAGCTGTTAGTGGGTGGCGATACATTAGAAAAACGCAAACCAGATCCTCTCCCATTACATTACGCGTGTGAAAAGTTAGGTGTCACGGTAGAACAATGTGTGATGGTCGGTGACTCTAAAAATGATGTACTGGCTGCGAATGCTGCAAATATGCAGAGCATTGGTTTAACTTACGGTTATAACTACGGCGAAGACATTAACGAACATAATCCAGATATTAGTTTTGATGATTTTGCTGACATTATTGCGACGCTTTCTGATATTAATGAATATGAATTAAGCGAGTAATTACAGTCTTTTAACATAGATATAAATGGTTTCATAATGACTAACAGTAACATGTCAGATAAAAAAATTGCAGTTATAGGTGGCGGTATAGCAGGGGCGTCAATTGCCCTGTACTTAAGCGAAATAGGGCTAAAAGTTGACTTGTTTGAAAAAGGCACCAGTTTAGTAAATGGACCTCCTATCTGTCATCTACATGCTGGTGGTAACTTATATAGAGAAATACCAGACGAACAATGCGTCACTCTATTACATGAGTCTATCGAAGCATTAAGACTTTATCCTGATTCAGTTGATTACCGCCCAACTGTAATAGCAATACCCGCTCAAGATGCTGGACAGCCTTTAGATTTGTTACCGCGTCTGTCTTTATTACAAGACGAGTATCAAAAGCTAATCGATAAAGATACTAATAATAAAGTGCTTGGTGAAGTGACCGATTATTATCGTTTATTTGAGCAAAAAGAACTACAAGCATTGGCTTTATTAGATGAACACAAAATACCTAAAACGGCCGAGCAATGGATGATCCCATTTGCCAAACATACCGACCTTTCGTTAGTTAAATTTCCTGTTGTACTCGTACAGGAGTTTGGTTGGAATGTGTTTCGTTTAGGGGCAACGGCTGCACTTTCTCTAGAGAAAAATGCACTGTGCAATATACATCTAAACAGCAAGGTTACTAAGCTACAACAAAATCAACAAGCGCAATGGCAACTTCATTGTATCGAAGAGGATGTCGAAAGTGACTATCACTTTGATTACATCATCAATGCGGCCGGTTTTAAAACCGGTGATATAGATGATTTAGCGGGGTTCCATCGTGATCGCTTAGTTGAATTTAAAGCTGCTTATGTGACGCAATGGCAAGGCACAGAAGGCTTGTGGCCAGAAGTCATCTTCCATGGGACGCGAGGCACACCACAAGGGATGGCACAATTTACCCCTTATGCAGATAACCTTGTGCAGTTACATGGCATGACCGATAAAATTACTTTATTTGAAGACGGTTTAGTAGAGAGCTCAAAATTCAGTTCTCAACCCAAGCTTGATGCTAGTTTTCTGCGTAAAATAGATAAAGGCTGGTTAGAGAAAGAGATAACGATACGTGGGCAACGTGCCATTGATCATTTGTCTCAATATATTCCAGCGTTTAAAAATGCCCATGTCGCGGGAAAACCTTTGTTTGGCGCGCAACAAATACCGGGTGATGATGCTAGTTTACGCACGGCAGGGATCTCTTTTGAAGGGAATAACTATGCGCGTTGTGAAATAGTGAAAGCCTCTTCGGTATTAACCTGTGCTGATGCATTAACTGAAAAGTTAGCTGAGCTTGGTTTTGTTGATCAACATAAAGTAGGGGCGCGTTTATTCCCGATCACCGATTCAATTGAGGATGAGGCGATTACTGAACGCTCTGAGCTTTACACACAACAACGTGGCTACCCGATAGCATTAGCGTATCGTAATATTAAGCAATCATAAGTAATTAAATATTTATAATTAATTAAACCTTAAATGATGTAATCAAAAGCAAATCCCATGACTCAACAGGTTATGGGATTTTTTGTTTCTGCATTCATATCCTTGAATTAATGTTCTCTTGGCACCATTATTAACGTTCAACGCCTAATTCTTAGTTAATGATATAAATAACACTCCCTAACATATTGAGTATATTGTGAATAATACTTCAACCGACGATGCCACTTTAAAAAACAAGTCTACTCCAAAAGACAAACTCAAAGCCTTCAATCGCTTATTACCTATATTTTCCTTTATAAAACCTTACAAATTAATGCTGTCATTGGCACTGCTTGCTTTATTAGTGACGGCTGCTATTAACTTGTCCTTAGGGCAAGCGGTGAAATCGGTTATCGACAATGGGTTTATTGCAGGCTCAGCGGAGCAATTACAAGCCACTATTTTAGGACTCGTTTTTCTGGTGGGGTTATTGGCGGTAGGCACGTTTAGTCGCTTTTACTTAATGTCGTGGTTAGGCGAACGGGTGAGTGCCGATATAAGAAAGGCGGTGTTTAATCGTATCGTCACGTTGCATCCCAGTTACTTTGAAGAAAATAGAAGTGGCGAATTAATGTCGCGGTTAACCACTGACACTGCGTTATTGCAATCCATTATCGGATCTTCCTTTTCCATGTCGTTACGTAGTTTGTTTATGTTGATTGGTGGATTGGTTATGTTATTTGTCACCAACTTGAAACTGTCTTTAGTCGTGATTGTCGCTGTGCCTTTTATTTTAATACCGATGTTGGTTTACGGTCGAAAAGTGAGAGCCTTAGCTGAAACGTCACAGGGTGCGATTGCGGATATTGGCACTTATGCTGGTGAAATCATTCAAAACATTAAAGTCGTGCAAAGTTATACGCATGAAGCCAGAGAGCAAATCGCTTTTGGTCATGAAGTTGAGAAAGCCTTTGTGGTCGCTAAAAGCCGAGTGAAACAACGTTCGTTTTTAATTGCCATTGTCATCTTCCTAACCTTCGCGGCAATTAGCAGCATGTTATGGATTGGTGGAATGGATGTGCTCTCAGGTAACATGACCGGTGGTGAATTAGGCGCGTTTGTTTTTTACGCCATTATCGTCGCGACGTCGGTGGCGACCATCGCAGAAGTGTATGGAGAACTCCAACGTGCAGCAGGGTCAGCCACGCGCTTGCTCGACTTATTAAAAGTAGAAAGCGATATAAAACAACCTAATCAACCAAGCATCATGAAAGCACAATCATCATCAGCGATTACCTTTGAACACATTAATTTCTCTTATCCTTCTCGTCCAGATATCCCCGCA
This sequence comes from uncultured Psychromonas sp., assembly GCF_947489755.1. Classification (GTDB taxonomy): domain Bacteria; phylum Pseudomonadota; class Gammaproteobacteria; order Enterobacterales; family Psychromonadaceae; genus Psychromonas. The sequence goes on along the minus strand of NZ_CANLFB010000004.1, from coordinate 125,108 downwards.
TTACATGATATTAATTTAGTGATCCCAACAGGAAAAACCGTCGCGTTAGTAGGACCGTCGGGCGCAGGGAAAACAACACTATTTGAATTGCTACAACGATTTTATGACCCGCAACAAGGTCACATCAAGTTTAACGACACTGATATTACCCAACTTTCATTAACTGACTTACGTAATGCAATGGGAATGGTGCCGCAACAGCCGATCTTATTTAGTTCTGATGTTTGGCACAATATTCGTTACGGCAATCCACAAGCGACCGATGCACAAGTCATTGAAGCCGCAAAGCGTGCTCATGCCGATGAATTTATTAATGAGCTACCACAAGGTTACGCGAGTTTCTTAGGTGAGCAGGGCGTGCGGCTATCAGGCGGACAAAAACAACGTATTGCATTAGCAAGAGCGATTTTAAAAGACCCTCATGTTTTATTATTAGATGAAGCCACCAGCGCCTTAGATGCGCAGAGTGAAAGCCACGTTCAAGCTGCACTGAATGAGCTAATGGCCAATAGAACCACGCTAATTATCGCCCATCGCTTATCGACAGTGATAGATGCAGACTTAATTGTAGTCATGGACAAAGGCAGAATCGTTGATACAGGTAATCATCACTCGTTATTAACCAGTTCAGCTTTATATAAAAAGTTATGCGACCTACAGTTTGATAAAAGCAATTTGAATAAATAATAGGGTTGTCGGAAGCTTTAACGAAAGCGTTAAATAATAAAGTGAGACAAGCTTATTTATAAGGACTATTTGTAAAAACTATTTTAAGGGCTATTTATAAGCACTATTTACAAAGTCTATTTACAGGTGCTACTCGCAATCATCAATAAGGTTATCTGCTTTTGCTCTCTATTTTTTATTATCAGTAGAAGTACCTGATGCTTGCTCACCGCGAAGTGCTTTTTGTGCGCGTTCATCAAGTGGGATACAGCAACGTTTATTTTCAGGCGTTAAGCCCATTTCATCTAACCAATCGCAATAGGTTTTCCACACTTTTTTTATTATGTTCATAAAACCTTCATTTCTATTAATAATTTAGTTATTAGCAGTGCATATAATACAGCGTTATTACATTCAAAAAATGAATAAATAGTGATTTTATGCTTTGTTGTGTGCTGGGTCCGTTTGTTGTGGCGGAATTATACTGGTGGCTCATTTGTCGCTTCTAAGACTTAATTTTATATATTTTAGCCAAATAGGACATCTAATTATTAAAATAGTATACAGAACTATTAAGAAGCACTGCCTATTTATTAGGGGTGCTTTACTGTGGGTAAATGACTTCCAAAATAGCCGATTGCAACTTTTTTAGAGGTGAAATCAACAAATATATGCATTCTTTTTCCAGATTCAAAATTTTTTACATGTTGCTCAAACATTATATTTCCTAAATCAGGGTGCTCAAACTCTCGTTGCCTAGCATATTTCGGTCTTTCCATTGTAGTCTTACTTTCACCTGAAATACTTAAATCTAAGCCTAACTTAAGCTCCTCTAAATTATTAGAAAGTAGTATCGCTTGATTAAGTTTCTTTAATACGTAGTTTATTTTAAAGAAGTCATTGGCACTTATTGCAGATGAAGAAAAATTTTTTAATACATTTTTACAAAAAATAAGATTTGGAAAATCTTGATTTTCTTTGATCTCTAAAGAGGTCAGATAGTCTTTATTAGACTGTCTTACATTTTTTATTTTAATAATATAATTTTCTAAATGCTCAAGAGAACAAATATTTGGGACATCGATTAAATCTTCTTTCCATATGTTGTTATCATCCCAGTTTTTAATGATTTTTATTGGGTTTTGTAACCAGTATTCTTGTGATGGAAAGCTTAATGCGCAAGATCCTATAGTTGCAGCTAGACCTAAACTAGATACTTCGATGTCTCGGCTACAAGACAACGAAAACATCAATTCATCAAGAGAATCACGTAATTTATCTTCTAAAATAACTATAGGGCAACTGACTTTACTCAATACATTTTTAACAAGCTTTGAGCTATCATTGTCAAGTTTGTTAATCCATTCCGAAAAAACAAAATCATCTGCGTAATGCAAGCTATTCCAATTCCCCAAGGGGTCATCGTTATGGTTAAAACCAATACCTTCATAATCTGCCAAATGAATGAGTTTGAAGAGTGTTTTTAATTCACTAATACATTTTTCTTTTGTTGAAAATGGAAGTGAAGCTTCGTTAATAATTAAGTTCATACTAATTACTTTCGATTAGAAAATTTAGAGTTTTTTCCCATTCATCAAAAAAGCCTTTAGGCCAAAAATTAATGCGCCCTGAAGATTCAATCCTTACTTTTTCTATTAAAGCTGAATGTTCAGAACTTTCGATATTTCTTGATAAAAAATATGCACACACATTTTCAAAATCAATTAAGTTTGATTTCACAGCCATTCGAATACCATTTAAAAAGTGGTCACTATGAGTTTCAATAATGATTTGAACTTCGTTCTGTGCAGCAATAGCAATAAGCTTTGCAACTAGCGATTGCCCAGCGGGGTGTAAATGAGATTCTGGGTTCTCAATAAGTAAAAGATCGCCTGGACGAGCGCTAAGAATAGCGGTTACAACAGGCAGAACATAAGTTAAACCAAAGCCTGTATTTTCAGGGCGGAAAGTTCCGGTCAACTCATTGCCGCTGGAAAATTTATAATGCAGACTAGCTTTATTAATTTCTGGAATTAATTTGGCTATAACTTTTGTTCCTGGAGTTATTTCAGACATCCATGCATTAAGATGATCAATTAAATATTCTGTTTTAGCTGAGGGGTGTTTATATCCCTTAATAGTAATAGGATCATTTCCGTGTTCAGCTAGAAAGTGAGCTGTATATTCTCCTTTCGACCCGACAGATCTATGTTGATTTACCGCATAATCTGATACGTCATAAATTGTTTTCGGGCTTATTCGCTCAGCTGACAAATATTGAAATGAAGAAGAGAATAATGATTCTTCAAAAGGAGTCCCTGTAAGGTTGTCATCATGCATCCGGATAGGCTGCATATCGGATGTTTTACGATATTCAAAATGTAAATCAAGACTAGAATTAGGCCAGAATAGACTTATATCAATACACTCCTCTTCAGCATCATTAAAAAGAAGATCGCTACCAATTCCTATATTTATGTATTCGCCAGTTAAAGATAGCCCAGTATTTGGTAACATGTGCTTTTCAAATGATTGTCTTAATAATAACATTGATTGAAGGACTGTCGATTTACCCATGCCATTTAAGCCAGAAAATAATGTTAGTGGTTCTAAATCAAATACTTCATCCTTTATAGACTTGAAGTTTTTTAACGTTAATCGTTCTATCATGTTATTTCTCAATTAATATATTGTTAATTAGGCTTTGTACCATTTCAAATCTTATTAAAACGTTTTCAGTATTCGCCGTAGATAAAGTAATAGAGTCTATGAATTCAGAATCTTGTAACAATGCTCTTAGGCCACTTCTAAACTCTATTTTATTATTCACCAGAGTCTCTCTTTCTGCTAAATTTAATCGAGCAAGTGAGACTGAAACAGCCTCAAACAGTGGCTTATTTACAACTTTGTTCGTATGCTGATCTGCTAATGAACGTTTAAATGCATCTTCATCAAAAATCTTATAGGCCATTTTTATGGTATCGATAAAATTTTTACCTAATTCATTTAGTTTATCAATGCTTAGCTCACCAAGTTCGATCATTGCTAAATCTAAAAATTTAGGTAGAGAAGACTTATACCCTTGTGTGCCAAATAGAGTAAATGCCATATGTCTAAGGACTAATTCCTGATGTGCTTGCCTATTACTTTTGTTTCTCACTACTAGCTTAAATGAATCTTTATGAACAATCTTTGTGAGGAATTTAGATGCTACACCATCTCTAACAGATTGACTCATTGCATGCCTGATTTCTTGAGGTGTTAATTTCAATCCTCCAGTATTAATTCGATTAAATAGAGCATATTTAATTAACGTTGGTGTTCCTGGCTTTATTAGGTATACAGATGTTTGGAATTCATCAATTCTTCGTGTTAATGAACGAGGAAGCTCATCAAATTTTTTACCTTCATAATCGGTAAGGAATTCGAGGTTTGTCAGAACTAATGTTTTCTTAATTACAAAGTTGTTTATTGCGGATAATCTTTGTAATCCATCAACGACTTGCCATTTTTCATCTTCATATGCGTCAAAATAGAATGCGGGAATTGGTAGCCTGATGAGAATTGATTCAATTAATCTGCTTTGGGCTTGCTTACTCCATAAATCAGGAGATCTTTGAAATTCAGGCATTAAATCAATTTCATCATTCTTAAGTCTAGAAATCAGAGCTCCTAAATTTGGAGTTGAGATGTTGACATCTACCTTATTTGGGTCAAAAGGCTTCGCAATACCATCTTGGTCACCAAGATCTTCATACTCAAATTCTTCTCCATTAAATTGTTCATATTTATCTATTTCAATTGGATTTGACATTAATTTAACCTTTTTAACATTTTACTATTAGTTTGATTACTCTAGATATTAATAACGTAAATCGTTACATCAGGATTTTGTAAATATTTTACTTTTCTTTGAATTCATACCCAGTTCGCGTTATGCAGAAGTAAGACGCGCGTTTCTGAGTAATCATATTATTTATAAAAGCGACCGTCATAGAAGCTGCTTCAGATACTTTCTTTCTATCGGTACCATAGTAATCATTTATCATATTTTCTATAGATATTTTTATTTAATGTAACCTTAAATATTTATTTATAACATAATCATTATATATCAAGCTGTTCAATTAATTGACAATAATCCAATATAACACTGCTTGTTAAGGTATATTTTTTTGTCTGAGGCTACAACAAAAAAAGAGTCTGGTATTTGATTGTTCATTTATAAAAAAGATCTGGACAGCCATCTATTTGAATAATTGCCATCGTTAAATTATCTTTTATAAATGCGTATTTTTGCATTTAGGAGGTAGTTTATTATGACTCAATCTCGCCAATCACAAGTATCATTATCCTACACCTTATTACCACTGTATTTCGCGTTGTGTTCGCAGAACTTACTTGTGTGGTGCAGTTAAATATAGTGACAAGTCATTTGAGCATCGATGCCAGTGGATGATTGAACGAATGCGTTATTTTCCTCTATCAATAATCCAACCTAATTAACCTCATAAACACTCTTACAACTCAATTTAATCAATCATTTATTGAAAAGTGAATAATCTATTTGAATCTCAAGTAAATATAAAATACTGTGTTTTTATAATTAAAATTCGGACTGAGAATGATAAATTCTACAGCTTCGTTATAAGTACAAGGAGTTCACGTGACCGTTAATCTATATGCAGTTCTCTTATTCATTCCTTTTTGTTTAGCTGCGAATGAAACTACAGCTCATCTCCCTGAAGACGTTTCTAATTTCGTGGAGCAGAGAGATGGTTGTGATCATTTTCGAGGTGAATCTCCATATGACGAAGAAAGACGAAAGTTCCTTAATCAAATGGTAACGGAATTATGTGTTGGAACGGACGAGCAACTTAATGCATTAAAAATTAAATATGAAAAAAATAGTGAAGTTATTAACTCTCTAGCAAAATATGATGTTGATATTGAGCTGTAAAGTGCATACAACAGGGACTTAAAATCAGAATAAAACTATATATGACCAGTCATTTCACTTCAGTAATTTATCCAGTTTTTTCTCATCGTCACTTATGAAACGAACCCCCAGTGTCGTAAAAAACACAATAATACCTACTGTAATTAGATCAAAAAGAACCGTGGTCAACTTGGCGATACGTTTCTTTAAACTATTATTGAATGGGCAGGGGGAACGACCTTAGAGGTTGTGACTGATAAACTTGCTAGTTACTCTGCGGCAAAAAAGAATTAATGCCAAGTGTGAAGCACTCAACTATTTAGTATGAAAATAACTTAGTATGAAAATAACGGATGTGAATTATCGTATCAACCTACTTGGTAGCAATAAAGGCTGATGCGACGATTCAAATTAAAGGGGAAAGCCTAGCGTTTTTAAGATGCTAGGGTGGTAAATAACCTGTTTCGTTTTGGCCGTCATTTAATGCAGTAAAACCTTATTGATCATGTCGTTATCGCTACCTTTCGAAATGGAAGCGGGTTAGTTGCGTCATAAACTTAAACTAGGGCTGCTTGGATCACCTTTAGCCGATCCAAGCAGATAAGTGACGGTATCGACCGGAAATCCGACTCGAAACCTGATTCGAAACCCGACACAAAATAAATAAGTTAAAGGATGACGGACTTTATCAACATAGCCACAATACCTAGCGCTAGAACACTAGCAATCCAAATGCCAACGAACCAAGCTAGTTTCTTATATTTTTTCCAAGCCATTAGTGGTACCCATCTTCAGGTCTTACTTTACCCCTGAATACCCAATATGCATAAGCGGTATAGATTAAAATAAGCGGTACTAAAACTATCGTCCCCATTAGTGCGAATTTTAAACTTGAATCAGGCGCGGCTGCTTCAGCGATGGTTAAACTTGGCGGTACAATATTAGGGTAAAAACTAATAAGAATACCGATGAAGCTGAGTACAAATAAGCCAAGTGAGGCAAGAAATGGCTGCGCTTCTTTATCATGCTTTAATCCCTTAAATAGTAACCATGTGCACAGTGCTAACAAAGCTGGCACTAACACACTAAACACACTACCAGGCAACGCGAACCAACGATGGAAATAAGCGGGATCTTGGAAAGGGGTGGCAATACTAACAACGCCTATAAAGCCTAGGGTCGCAATGCCTAACCATTTTGCATAACCGCGCATTCTAGTTTGTAGTTCACCTTCTGTTTTCATGATTAACCAGGTAGAGCCCAATAAGCCATAGCCAATGACCACTGCACATCCAGTGAATAATGAAAATGGGGTCAGCCAATCCCACCAACCGCCAGCGTAGGCACGGTTTGACACTTCAATGCCTTGTACTAATGCACCAAGCGAAATACCTTGAGTAAAGGCGGCTATCACTGAGCCCGCGAAGAAAGAAAAGTCCCAAACAGGCTTCCAACGCACGGTTCTCCAGCGATATTCAAAGGCAACGCCTCGGAAAATTAGCGCTAGCAACATGAGTATAATAGGCATGTACAAGGCTGGCATAATAACGGCATAAGCTAGCGGGAAAACAGCAAATAAACCGCCGCCTGCCATTACTAGCCACGTTTCATTACCGTCCCAAACGGGAGCAATAGTATTCATCATCACGGACTTGTCTTGTTCTGATTTAGCCGACGGAAACAAAATACCGATGCCTAGATCAAAGCCATCTAAAATGACATAACATAGTACGGCGAATGTGATAATGATGGCCCAGATAAATGATAATTAAAATTCCACGATCTTCTCCTTGGTCATCTGATTTATGTTCTACATGAATTGTTTCAATAATTTGTTTTTCTGCAGTTCTGATAGGACCGTCATTCATATCAACGCCTGATGTAGTTGGTAATTTATTCATCAATCTTAAGATATAGTAAGTACCTGCTCCAAAGACAAAGAAATAAACGATGATAAATGCGATTAGGGATACCGCAACTGCAGGTGCAGCAATCGGAGCAAGACTATCGGAGGTTCGCAATAACCCGTAGACGGTGAAAGGTTGACGACCGACTTCAGTAGTAACCCAACCTGCGAGTACGGCAACAAACCCCATTGGCCCCATCACAATCGCTGCTCGTTTTAACCAATCATCATCATAAAGCTTGCCACGCATGCGTCTCCAAAAACTCCATATCGCCAAGCCTAGCATCGCAAAGCCCAGGGAAATCATAATTCGGAAACTCCAGAACACAATGGCAACAGGTGGCTCATCTTCATCTGCAATCGTATCTAGACCAGCAAGCGGCGCATTTAAGTCATGCTTTAAAATTAAGCTAGACATTTTAGGTATCTGAATAGCGTAATCAATTCGCTTTTCTTCTGGATTAGGGATACCAAATAAAATCAGTGGTGCACCTTCTGGGTGACTATCATAGTGTCCTTCCATCGCCATCACTTTGGCTGGTTGGTGCTCTAAAGTGTTTAAGCCGTGAAAGTCTCCCACAAGAATTTGCAAAGGCGCTGCAATTATTAACATTCCCATCGCCATTGAAAACATGCGACGAGCAGCAACATCTGCCTTTCTTCTTAGTAGGTGTAAAGCGCCGACAGCACCAACAACGAGCGCCGTTGTCAGGAATGCCGCTACTACCATGTGTACTAAACGATAAGGGAATGATGGGTTAAACACTATCTGCCACCAATCTTCTGGAACAAATTGTCCTACCTCATTAATACTATAGCCAGCGGGTGTTTGCATCCACGAATTAACGGATAAAATCCAAGTGGCTGACATTAAAGTACCAAAGGCAACCATAGAAACTGCGAACATGTGTAGTTTATTACCCACTCGCTCACGTCCAAATAAAGCGATGCCTAAAAAGCCCGCCTCGAGGAAGAACGCAGAGAGTACTTCATAGGCCATAAGTGGCCCGAGTACTGGCCCTGTTTTGTCTGAAAATACCGACCAGTTAGTGCCAAATTGATAGGACATAACAATACCGGAAACGACCCCCATACCAAAGGCAACTGCGAAAATTTTCTTCCAGTAGTTAAACAAAAATAGATAGGTTTCATCATGAGTTTTTAGCCACATACCATTCAATACGGCTAGAAAACTGGCGAGTCCAATCGAAAAAACTGGAAATATAATATGAAAGGAGATAGTGAATGCAAACTGAATTCTGGCAAGTGTCTCCGCGGTGAAGTTTTCAAACATAACCATAGACCTCATATAAGTTAGATTTTAAATTCTGTTAAACTCATGTAGCAATCAAATTAGTATTGAAACAAAAGCAACATTAGATATTACTTTTAAATGAAAAATGACCTTGGTTAAACTTATTGTCATCACTTTAGTCATTGATGGTTTTGATACACTGTATGCGTCGCAAACATTATCAACTTCTAATTTTTTACATTTATGAATACTAATACGTAAAAGGGCTGTTCAAGGTTCAATTAAGAGGGCTATTTTTGTCTGATGACTTCCTCATCGGAATAGACCCAGTAAAAGGTAATTAAGTGATCAGAGCCTTAAATTACTTTCATTATTTTATACAAAGATTCAGATTATCTACATTGAGAAGGGGACTCCTTAATAATCTAAACCCACGATGTATAGACGCTCGTTAACGTTATCTTCTGATTGGTTCTTCTGATTGGTAAATGGGATCAATCTCTTCAAATCTGAAACAAACAGCGTAATGCTGGTATTTCTTTAAAACTTCATTATTACAATCAAAAACTATCCGCAACGTTACTTTTAAAAATATCTATAACACCTATGCAGGATAATAATCTGCAAAAACCTTGAACTGTAGTTAGGATGCTTAACGAAGAGCTGATTAATCAATGTTGAAGAAAAAGAAGGGGATCGTTTTGTATTTGTTGATTATTTAAGTTAGGTTTATATTGTTTACTCTTAATTTATAAGAGCATTGATGAATTGTCGGTTACGTTGAGAGTTAATTCATACATTCCAGTTTGGTCCTATATTTTTACAAAACTTAAATTTGATTCTGATATTTTTTTAAACGAAAAGGTAAGAAGAACTCCTGAAAATATGCGTCAATTAAATAATAAAGGTATACATAATTATGGTTGATTTTAGTCGACTGGCCTATGTCGATCTTGAAACTACAGGCGGTAAGCCAACCCGCGACAGTATTACAGAGATTGCCATCGTACAAACCCTAGATGGGGTGATAACAGAAAAGTGGCAATCGCTGGTGTGCCCTGATACTTCTATTCCGTTGATGATTCAAAAACTGACCGGTATTACGCCGGAAATGGTTGCTGATGCTCTGACTATAGATGAGCTGATTCCGACGATTCTTGACTTGTTTGAAGGGCATGTTGTTGTCGCGCATAATGCCCGATTTGACGTAAGCTTTTTACGTAATGCCTTCAAACAAAATGGGGTTGAGTTTAAGTACCCAGTAGTCTGCACTGTTAAGCTTTCACGGAAAATGTACCCTCAATTTAAAGTGCATAACCTTGATAGTATCATTAAGCGATTTGATTTAACTTGTGAGGCTCGCCATAGGGCAATGGGTGATGCAGCTGCCTTACCTCAATTAGTGTCACGTATGGTCGATGACTTTAATGAGGAAAATGTATTCGCTGCGATGCAATTACAGCAAAAACTTTCTAGTATCCCACCTCATTTAAATCCTGAACTATTCGATAAGATGCCAAACGAACCTGGGGTTTATTTATTCTATGGTGAAAGTGGTGACTTATTATACGTAGGTAAAAGTGTACAAATTAGAGCCCGTGTTATTTCTCACTTTTCTAGTGATCATCGTCATGATCGAGAAATGCGTATGGCGCAACAAGTGCATAATATTGAATGGATTGTCACTGCAGGTGAGTTTAGTGCTTTGATTTTAGAGTCAGAATTAGTGAAGTCGCGTTCTCCATTATTTAACAGACAGCTACGTAAACAAAAAACGCTGTTTACTCTGTATTGGGAAAATGATTTAAAAGAGAATGTTTTAGCGCCCCAAATTATTGATATAAACAGCTTAAGCACCGAGTCAAAAAAAGCGTCATTGAAAAATACCTATGGGCTTTATAAAGGGCGAAGAGGGGCAAATGAATCACTGCGTAAATTGAAAGACGAACATAATTTATGTGCGATTCAACTGGGTTTAGAGAAAGGCAAAGGACCTTGTTTTGCCTACCAACTTAAAAAATGTAAAGGGATATGTTGTGGTAAAGAAAACCCACTTATCTATCAAATGCGGATGCAGCAGGCCTTAGCACCAATCAAACTTAAAGGTTGGCCATACCAAGGTGCAATTGGCATTAAAGAATACAATCAAGAAAGCGATATCAGTTGTATTCATATTATTTCGCATTGGTTGTATTTGGGCAATGTTAGTAATGAAAGTGAGTTGGAAAGTTTTGACTTTGATACGACGGTTAAACTCGATACTGATTTTTATAAAATATGTATCTCTCAACTACAAAAAAATCATACGCTCATCACCTTAGAAAATGTTGATAGTACTATTGATACGACTACAGATAACACTCTCAATAGCGCTATTGAGAACTAAGTGCTGATTAATTCATGTTGATAAAAAAGCACAAATTTACATTAACAATATTTGCTATGTAACTTTGTGCTTCAAAGGTCTTTGTTGTTTGTGGCGAGTATTTTAGATTATACAATCTAGACATAAAATAAAGCATTTGGCTGTCTAGCTTTTTTGCTCACTAAGTCGCAATGGGACACTTAGCGAGATAATAATTATTATTTTTTATATGCATTAAAGTACAAAAAATACTGCTCTACAATCTCATGAGTATAACGGTGAAATAAGTTCTAATAAGACAGAAATTTTGTATTGGTATGACTATAAATCTGTGACCAGCTTTAATTGACCACGACAGTCTTAGCTATTAGTAAGTACCCTGTATACCTACAATTATGAACGCAGTGCGTTAAAAATCACCCCTAGCCTTAAAGTTATTTATTCGTATCACTCTATTGCCTCCACGTAAAAATACCAATGATGAATGCACTCATTAACTCATTTAAAGTATATCTATTATCCCCTTTATTAAACTTAACACTTGTCTAATTTACTTGATCTATATTAAACACTTGTTTAGCATAGTGATTCGAGACTTGAGGTATAGAGAAAATAAACATGGAAAAAAATACTAAAAAACGCTCTGAGCAAGAACGCTCACATGAGACAAAATTAAAAATTCTTAATATTGCCCTTAATGAGTTCGCTTCTTCAGGTTTTGAGGGTGTTTCTATCCGAGTTATTGCAACGCGAGCTGGCGTAAATCACACACTTATCTCTCATCACTTTGGTAACAAAGAGGCACTCTGGAAAGCAACAGCTGAATGGGCTTTTGGGATTTACGATAAAAAATTTATGGAACGTCGAGAAGCGCTTAAGAAAGTAGAAACATATGAAATGATCCGTGTACTTATAAAAGATTTCGTAGAGTTTTGTGCAAAATATCCTGATTTTCATAGATTTATGCTACAGGCGAACCAAAGTGATACTAAGCGACTTAATTGGCTTACCGATCGTTTCCTACGTTCAGGAGCTGACGCCGAGTTAGGGGTTTTGCAACAAGCCCAGGAATTAGGGCTAATGCCTCAAGGAGATAGCTTACACATACGGTATCTCTTCATTGGTGCCGCAACATCAATCTTTATTTTTGCCCCTGAATTTTCACGACTTTCAGGCACAGACCCTTTTTCGGAAGATATCATGGAACAACATGTTAAATACCTTTTAAGCCTATTTAGTGACAAAACAACTTTAAACACTAAATAGAAAACATAGTGCATCTTCAATTAACACGAAGGACTACCAAACTTATGTGCTTTAGCCACTTACTAAAAGAGATATAAATGATGAATAACACGACTAATTATATTAAAGCAGATGCAACGCATATAGATTTCCCTGTTACCAATAGAGAGGAGCATTTTGAATGGTGGTATTTTGATGCTCATCTTGATAATGGCGACTACCTTGTTGTTATGTATTCATTAAACGACACTAGGTTAAAACCAAGACAGCCCTCTGTTCGATTTAATATATACGAAAAGGGACAACCTGAAATATCAAGAATTAAAATATATACTGAAGACGAAGTATCAACAAACTATGATAAATGTGATGTTAAATTAGGCGAAGAATATTGCCGAGATTGTGGAGATCATTACGAACTATATACATTAATAGAAGGTTATGGGGCTAAATTAAAATTAAACAAAAAGAACCATCCTTATACCTCTGAAGGCACACCATCTCCTATGCCGTGGACTGTAGCTGTTCCTTCTGGTGATATCGAAGGTGAGGTTTATAAAAAGGGTGTAACAACCCAAGTAAAAGGCACGGGCTACCATGACCATAATTGGGGTGATAAGACATTAGCAGGCATGGCTAAAAACTGGTACTGGGGAAAAGTACACTCTGCTGATATTTCGGTTGATTATGCAGTAGTAATTGATTTTGATGACAATATAATGATGGCGACCGCATTGGTTACCGATAGTGAAAACCTAATAATGTCACCAACAGATTCTCTTACATCCCCAGATACTGTTTCATTAACGGCTGTTATTAATGAGAAAATGACTGAAGCGTCTATGGGCTATACATTTTCAAAAGACTTAACGATAAAAGGCGTAAAAGATGATTTGAGCTTTATTGCAAATATCAAGCTTGATGAGGTTGTAATGATTGATAAAAGCCCACAAGTACCAGGAGAAGATGCTTACCGATACACAGCAAAAGAAGAATTAATTGTAACTCACGGTGGAATAACAAAAACTTATCATTCAAACGGATTACATGAAATAGTCTATCCAAAAACATAATCGGTCAATTTAAAGCTTAATTTATCTCTTTATGCTGTGGTATATGCCGCCGTTAGTAAGAGATAGCAACAGATAGGAAATTAAAATATGCAAAAGAAACTTCTGATAGTGGGCGGTGGTTACTTAGGTGCTGAACTTGCGAAGGCTTTAGAAAATGATTTAGAGGTGACGCTTGTCGAGCAACGACGCACATTTGTTCATGCTCCGGCGATGATCCGTGCAGTTGTAAAGCCTGCATTGTTAGATAGCGCATTATTACCATATGACAAGCTTCTTTCAAAGGGGAGTGTTGTGTTAGGAAAGGCAGATAGCGTGGATGAATATGGTGCAACTCTTGTAGATGGTAGACGGGTTAATGCTGACTATATCGTGATTGCAACAGGCTCTTCTAACGGTGTAGCTTTCAAGCCAGAAAGCGATAATATTGATGATTTTCGCACCGTCATCACTGGGCTACATGCCCAATTGAAAGCAGCCAAATCGATTGCTATTGTTGGCGCGGGCACGGTAGGAACTGAGATGGCGGGTGAAATAAACGATGCGATGTCAGAAAAAAAGATAACATTAATATCGAGCGAATCAAGCCTATTTCCGACAATGCCCACTAAGTTTGGTGCTTCACTTACATCAAAGCTCAAGAAATCGGGTGTTGAAATTAGGTTTGGCGTAAAAGTAGATAACCTTAAGAGCTTAACAAAACCATATTCAGGATCTCTGCATTTATCCGATGGTACATTGATAGAAGCAGACCTTATTATTCCTGCTATTGGTTCGCGTGCGGAATCAAGTTTATTAGAGAGTTTACCGAATATAAATAAAGAAAAGAACGGCCGCGTTAAAGTTGATAGCTATTTACGCCCATCAACATACCCTAACGTTTTTGCTGCAGGCGATGTGGCAAGTAATGGTGACGCGATGACTATTGTAGCCATTGGTCGCCAAATACCTTGGCTCACTAAAATGCTAAAAGCGTCAGCTTCAGGAAAAAAACTGGATCAACTAAAACCATATGTCCCTTGGAAAAAAGCACCTCTATTTTTACCTTTAGGACCGAATAAAGGAAACTCATACTTGATCATTGCTACCTTTGGCAATTGGGTGACGAGCAAAATTAAAGGCAAAGATCTCTTTATCACTAAGTATCGTAAACTGTTTGGTTTAAAAGTCTGAGTTTTATAAAGTGTGCTTAACAAGATTAAAACGATAATTATTTCATTAATAATTACCGTTTTAATTTAAGGATTATCGGTTTTATTGGGCTTAAATATCTAGCCTATTACGTGTTTTCTTCTGTATGAATACAATAATAAAAGTTCCTAAATAAACGGAAAAACTAATGTATATCACCATTGTAATGGTTGAGTTATTTGGTGACTTAAGGCGAAAAGGGACATATAGCGAATTAGTTTACTAGAATATTTTAATGCTAGTAGGATATCGTTCTGGCTCAGTAATACATGAACACTTTCTTCTTTTAAAGCACTATTGGTGCGATTGGTTTATGAGCGGGGGTTATACAAGCTTAAAACAGTACTACCTTTAATACTAAGTACTTAACATCACTCAATGTAACTAGCTCACTAAAAAATACATTAGCTCTGTAAAAGTATAAAGGGTAACCATATCAAGGTACTGCATTATATAAAGCAAGGGTCGGCGCTACAATATAGTTAAAATATAATGGGTAATTAGTTAAATCAGCGGTTTGGTTTTCTTCTAAATAACGTCGAGTTAAGCTTGCTGCGTGAGTCTATTTTTTTGCTGCTACTTTATTTTCAGGTTTTGATTGGTGTATGAAATTTGATGGTAAGGTTAAAACAGCTCAGCTCAGCTTAGTTCAGCTCAATGTAGTGGTATAATTATTATCATTATTGACAACTTCATCTGATAAATTAATGGTCTACAGACTATATGGCTTATAGCCTGTAGAGCACATTATTCTTTTATCTTATACGTTGAGCTGAATATATCGCTCTTAATATTTGTTCTTTTTAGGTAGGCTCCAAGGGAATAACCAGGCTTGAATCCAGTGAATAGACTTAAATAATAATAAGCTAATACCTGCTAAGAAAAATAACCCTGCGAAAGCTTGCGGTATTTTAAAGAAAGACGTTGAGAATTGAATAAAGTAACCAAGTCCTTCTTCAGCTGCAACAAACTCTGCGACAACCGCCCCCTATAATTGCCAACGTAATCGATACTCGAAGACCAGTAAAAATATGTGGAATCGCATAGGGAATGCGTATTTGCCAAGTTTCTCGATATTGTGGAGCACGTAATGACTTGCTTAATTCTATCATTTCTTCCGGTGTTTCCGACATGCTTGTTGTTGCAGAGACGACAATAGGAAAGAAGGTAATTAAACACGTGATGAGAATTCGAGAAGGGTCATCTGTTCCCAATATAACAATGATCAACGGCGCCCACTGGCGTTGATTGAATCACAACCAATACTGGGTATAACGTTCTACTCAATAGCTCAGAGCGCACCATACAAATAGCTAAAGGAATTGCGATCAAAATAGACAGTGCAAACCCTATTAGTGCCACTCTTAATGTTGCACCAAGGTGCGTCATCCAACGAGAAAACTCGACGTTAAAAAATGCTGAAACAATCGAAGAAGGAGAAGGTAAAATATAGTTTGGTACTTCAGCTAATTGACAAATTAACTCCCAAATTGCGATAAAACAGATAAAGAAAATAACCGATGCAAAGCGATAGCATTGTTGTTTTAGCCACGATTTAGGCTTGTGCTTGGGGTTCATAAATATGGCCTCTAATTAGGTTCGTTAATTGTGTAAAGCGAGGTTCGTTAATTGTGTCACTGGTTCTTGGCCTAGGAATATCTACTTCGATTAAGTCCAACACAGTCCCTGGACGTTCACTCATCACCAAAATACGGTCGGATAACAAGACTGCTTCACTAATTGAATGCGTAATAAACAGAACTGTTTTTGGTGCAGCTTCCCATATTTTCAAAAGCTCAAAGCCCATTTGCTCTCGTGTTAATGCATCTAATGCTGAAAAAGGCTCATCCATTAATAAGATATCTGGGTTTAGCAATAGTGCACGCGCTATCCCTAAGCGTTGCTGCATTCCTCCAGATAGTTGATCAGGCATTTTATCCGCAAATTGCTCAAGACCAACCATCTGAAGTAATTCGTCAGCTCGCTGTTCATCTTTCTTCGAGTAACTTCCATATTTATGTTTTAAAGGAAACAAAATATTTTGCTTTACTGTTAGCCAAGGTAGCAGGTTGGCTTTTTGAAAAACGATGCCAACATCATCACGTGGCTCCGTCACAGGAAGGTTAAAAACTGAAACCACCCCGTGAGATGGAATCAGTAGGCCTGAAACCATACGAAGTAATGTAGATTTACCACAACCCGATGGCCCTACAACTGCAACAAATTCATGACGATGTATATCTAAATCAATGTTTTGCACAGCCATCGGAGCATCTGGTGATGGGTCATAACGATGCCCTACAGATTTCATGCTCACATAAGCTTTCGAGTTGTTTGATTTCATTATTTTACTCCGGTAAATATTCGAAACTAACTGTTGTTATTGGGTCTAGCGTTTCGTTATCTAGTCCATTTGCTAAAGCAACGTATTTCCAAGTTTGCGCAATTCTTTCTGCTGTAAAGACACCAAAACCATCGTGCTCAGTGATGTCGTTGTATACTAAGTTAGTCACACTTTTTACTTGAGCGCTAACAGATTCAGCACTCACTTCAGGCACAATAGCGTTTATGTCTGCTCCTGCTTTTTCTGGATTCGCATAAGTGAATTCGATAGATTTTTTGAATGCTTTCACAAAACGTTTTGCAACGTCAGGGCGCTCTTTTAGGAAGTCTTCAGATGCGAGTAGTGAATAACTGTAAAGTGATAAACCTTCGTTTGACCAAGGCATACTCACAATTTCTTTACCGGCACTGGCAGCTTGCTCTTTAAATAGTTCTGAATTCGTCGTCCAACCAATCACTGTATCTGTTCTACCAGTAATCATCATTGGACCTAATGTGCCCGGATCAGTTTTGACTAATTTGATATCGTCTTCTGTTAAATCATGTCCTTTTAGGACTAAAGGTAAGAATCCATTAGACGAAGAAAAAGGTGAAGTCGCGACTTTTTTGCCCTTTAAGTCTTTGATGCTAGTGATACATGAACCTTTTAAAGTAAAGAAGGTATGAGGGGCTTGAGTAAAATAGGGAAGTACTGCAACAACTGGCACATTCTCTTGCGCTCTTGCAGCCATCAGTGCGCCAATATCTGCATTACCAACATCAGAGATTCCAGTCGCAAGTTTAGTGATTGCATCTGTTGAACCTCGACCACTTGAAATGGAAACTTCTAGGTCTTCTGCTTCAAAAAAGCCTTCTTTAATGCCAACATAAACAGGAGAGCTATCTGCGCCTGGCAACCAGTCTAGCTGAAAAGTCACTTTATCAGATGCCATTGCTAGAGAGCTTGTCATCATACTTGCGATAACTGTGTATTTAAATCATTTGTTCATAAATCATATCCTTATTAATATTAACAAAATTAGAAATATTCATTGCTACCGTTATGACGGTAGCGTATCCCTTGGACTTACTCGGTGTTGATTACCAAAAACCGATATGGTCAGCTGCGATTTCATCTTCTAGTTCAGCGTATGGGCCGCGTACTTTCACTTTTCGTTGCCCAGCTTCGAATACATCGCGACAAGCAAGATCAAGTGTTAGATTTTCTGGGTTATCTCCCGTCATTACGGCTAATCTTTTTTCAGTTAAACCAAAAACTACATGGCCGATACCCGCCCAATAAATAGTACCTGCGCACATGCAGCAAGGCTCTACAGAAGTGACTAAAGTACATTCTTCAAGAAATTCTGGAGTATATTGACGTGAAGCAGCACGTGCTACATTTGCTTCTGCATGGCCAACACCTTTATCTTCTTGGAAGGTATTGCCTGACGTTAGGAGAGTTTCTCCTTTTGGACCAATTAAAACTGCACCAAAAGGGTGGTTGCCGCTGTCTACGCTTTCTTTAGCTAGCTTGATAGAAAGCTTCAAATTAATAATATCATTGTTCATAAATATTCTCTTTTGTGGATTTAGTTAATTAATTTATTTTTCATCTGGTTCTACTATAAGAGAGTAATTTTGCTTTAGAAACTAGAACGTTTAGCACCCCGCGTGCTAAAATTTAGAACAGTGTTTTTTATTAGCGAGAATCTATGTCAGCTTTAACGAAAGAAATTAGATCATTTGTTGTTATTGCACATGAAAAGTCGGTGCGTAAAGCGGCGGAAAAGTTGCATATTGCGGCATCTGCTCTAAGCCGACAAGTGAAAATTCTTGAGGAAGATTTCGGCAGGAAATTACTACTTCGGCTTCCTAAAGGTATCGAACTGACGGAACAAGGACAAGCACTCTATAAACAAGCCCAGAAATGGATTGCAGAAGAGAACCGTTTTCGTAGGAGTATAGAGGAAGGTCAGAAACCCAAAATATTGCAGCTGCGTATTGGTGCGGTCGGATGTTTAAGCCATAGTTTTTTGCCTCGGTTTTATAAGAAAGTATTGTCTGATTTAGGCCAAGTCCGTATCCACTTTAAAATTGGCGATACTCAAACGCTGACCGACTTGCTGTTAAAAAACGAGTTAGATTTCATTATTGCATTTAACGTCGCGAGAAATGAAAAGATTCATTTTGCGGGGCAATATATGAGTAAAATTGGTTTGGTTCACCTTCCTGGATTATTAGAGGAAGGTAAACAGTCGATAGATCTCTATGACTGCTTAAAGTGGCCGCTTTGCTTTCCGGACGTAAACCTATCGGTGCATACGCGTTTATATTCAGAAATTGTAAGACAAAAAAGCAGCTTCGATATTGCAGCGACCAGTAACTCCTTTAACTTACTTGCAAATTTAGTGCTAAATGGTGTTGGCGTGAGTTTTATGACGTGGTACGACATTGAAAAACAAGTGCAAGATGGAGACTTAGTCTTCACGCCTTTGACGGACAAGCAACTAGAGGAAGAGTTGTGTGTTTGCTTGCCATCCACAGTGACAATCGATGAGCAAACTCAGATAGTGCTGGACAGTATTCACGAAGTCATCCAGTTATATCATATCCCAGTAGCACCATAGTGATTATTATGAGTAAAATTTTTTGATACCTTTTCATTTTTTCTGTAACAAATCACTCATATTTCACTATCAAATATCCTTTTAATTGACCTGCTCAAGTAGAGAAAGAAGTAACTATCGCGCTCTATAGCTTTCAATACTTGAGCATGAAAAAATAACATTTAGACTCCGATAACATTATTCAATTTGCTATTAGCAATATTTACTACGTTGGGTAAGGAAAGAAACAGGTTCTTCTATTTATAAATATATAAATTATTTTTCATGCTAAAATTAACTCATAGGTGTTAGTTTTTTTGTCGACTTGTGAGTATTATATGAAAAATTTATTAAAAACCCTGCTTGTATTAACCTTCTCGACACCACTTCATGCAGAAGAAGTTAAAATTTTTGTGTGGGAACATTTTATTTCAGACAGTATTATCGATCAATTTACTAAAAAAACAGGGCATACTGTAAAACAGTATTTTTTTGATAATGAAGTTGAACGAAACTCTTTACTCGTGAATGGACAGGGAGCCAGATACGATCTTGTTCTTGTCGATAATGCGACGACAGTTACATACGGTAAAGAAGGGGTATTAGCTTCGTTATCTTCTTTAAAGATAGATAATATCGAGAATAACAGCATACAATCGATTGAAGCATGTAACCAATATGGGGTTCCTTATTCTACAGGTACAATGGGCATCGCACATCGATCTTCTATTTCTAAGGAAGAAATTAATTCATGGAAACAAATTCTAACGCCATCTAAAGAGCATATTGGTACGACCATGATGCTCAAAGATGATGTCGATACTATTGCGATTGCATTACTTTCTCAAGGTGCTGATCCTTTTTCAAATAATAAATCTGAATTAGTATCCGCTTATTCTTTACTAAAAAATCAATCGCAATACCTTCTTAGATACGGCTATCCACTCGTTTATGTTGATGAATATGAAAGTGCATCTAAGTTAACACTTGCAGTCATTTACTCGGGCGATATATTTAACCTTAAAGAAGCTACTGGTCAAAATGATTGGGAATATGTTGTCCCTAAAGAAGGCTCATTACTTTTTGTTGATTGTTTTACAACGCCTTCTGGCAACGTCGTAAAAGAGGCAACTAAAGCATTTCTTTCATTTATAAATGAACCTAATATTGCTTATGCGAATGCCTCTGAAATGTGGTTTTCAACGACCAATGAAGCAGCACAATTACTTGCAGATGATGATTATAAAAAGGATAGCGAAATATCACCTGGTGTAGATATTCTAAATAGAAGTTATCGCTATCAACCTATGTCAAATGAAAATCGAGTCATTCGTAATCGAATGGTATCGATACTAAGGGTTGAGGAGTAGTGGTGCTGTGAAGCTTGGTAAAAAAATAAGATACATTATTTTACCTATTATAATGCTAGTTTCTGTCATCGTTACTAGTATTTATTATGGTATTTATAAAACACAAATTATAGAAAATAAAGTACATTCGCTTAATGAGTATCTTAAAAATGCAGTAACAAAAACAGAATACAATCTCATATATACGCAAAGTTATCTTCAACACAAGATTGATAGTAAAGAAGCGTCGCTCATATTTACGCAGAATGAGCGAGGAGTACAGTTAACTGCACCTTATATTAGCCAGTTTTTAAAACAGTTCGTTAATAATCGTCATCACTCGAATAAAATGTTAAATGTTGTTAATGACTTTAATATTTATGATGCTAATGAACAGCTTATCGTCCATATTAATACTCAAGATCCTTTCGCTGAACCCATTTTAAGAACACAAACAAAAATATTATTGGATGATATTAAAAATAAATCTAATAATAAAATATCGCAATACTATTATTTTATCGATAATACAGAGCATAAACTATTTAATATAATCCAAGTTTTCTCTCCTTATCATCTAACATCTCAACAGTTTTATGACCCCGATGATGACTTATATATAGTGCAAGCTCAACTTGGCTTAGGGTTAATGCGAGGCGCTGTTGACGATCTTATAAAGGAACATAACAGTAGTATTAAATCAGATATTATTATTTATCAAAATACGATAGTTGATAAATTATCAATTAAGTTTTCCTCGTTCAATCTAATTAATAGTGGTAACTATCAAGCAACGATTGAAACTGAATTATTTAAAATGACGATTACATTAGGGCAAGAATACTTTACAGATAATTTAAATCTTGTGCTTATTAAGCTGTTGTTTTTAAGTTTTATACTGATGGGAATAAGTTATCTTATTGTGGTTAAGCTGATTGATAACCAAATTATATTTCCCGTCACCAAACTCGCTCAAAGTATAAAAGAGGTTGAAGCTTCCTCAACTATTGAGTTAAAACCGTTAAATACTGATGATGAAGTTTCTGAACTGAATGAAAGTTATATATCACTCATTAAGAAAATAAATAACCTTGCTAATAATGATCCACTTACAGGCCTTTCAAATAGAAGAAGTTTTAATGAGTCTTTATCTGATGCATTTTATTTTAACAATAAAAATAATAATAAAAACTATATCGCCTTATTTTTTATAGATTTAGATAATTTTAAATATGTTAATGATACCTATGGGCATGAGATAGGTGACCTTTTACTCGCAACTTTTAGTCAGCGGTTAAAAACGATGTTAACTGATGACAATGACTGCGCGATTAAGAGTCAAAATATCAAAAGTATTGCAAGATTGGGAGGTGATGAGTTTGTCATTTTAATTAATGAGTTACCTTCCATAATGGCGATAGAAAATCTGGGTAAAAGAGTGTGTGCTCTTTTCCATGATAGCTTCGATATAGGCGTTAATAAGTTTAATATTCACGCAAGTGTTGGGGTTGCTTATACTATAGACAAAATAAAAAATGGAGAAATATTATTAAATCAAGCTGATAGCGCAATGTATTTAGCCAAAAAATTAGGGAAAAATAATTACAAATTATTTACTTCTGACATAGAAGACAAAATAAACAATGAGTTGAAAATTGAGAATCAATTAATTGATTCACTCAATAACAACCAATTTGTATTGGTGTTTATGCCTGCTTATATAGCTGATAGCATGAAATTAAAGGGCTATGAAGTTTTATTAAGATGTACGGCCTTAACAGACATCGATATTGGACCAGACACATTTATCCCTATTGCTGAAAAAACAGATTTGATTCTAATGATCGACTTATGGGTGGCTGAAAATGCATTCATTAAACTAAATGAGCTTATTAATAAAACCGGATTTAAAGGTTTTTTTGCAATCAATGTTTCATCTAAATCGTTAAGAAATGATGATTTTTATATTCGCTTAAAAGCCCTTATTAAACACTACGAGATAAATGTTAAACAGATAGAACTCGAAATAACCGAAACCTGTTTAATGCCTGACGATCATCAAGCTATTTCATGCCTTAAACAACTAAAATCGTTAGGGGTTCGTATTGCGATAGATGATTTTGGCACTGGTTATACCTCATTTAATCAGTTAGTTAATTATCCTTTAGATACACTCAAAATAGATCGTTCTTTTGTACAAAGTCTGAGTGATACTGCTACTGGTAAAAAACCAACGTTAGATATTATTTATGAACTTGCAAAAATTTATGAGCTTGAAGTCATTATCGAAGGTATTGAAACTGAATCTGATCTTAAACATGTCCAAAAACTACCAGATGCAATTGTACAAGGGTTTTACTTTACTAAACCATGTCAATGGGAAGAGGTGATTACAGAGTGCAACGGCAACTAGCTCATTAAATGAATAAAAATATGAAGGTGCGAAAGTATAAAAGCATTAAGTTATAAAAGTATTACTTATTTTATTGTTCGACAGTAAAGTAACTTAACGCCTGCGCTTCAATTTTTATAAATTATTTTTAATGAGCGATTTATCGTAATATGCTTTTATTTATTGGTGCTGGTTTATATCGTTTTTTACTCGCTTTAGGTTCGAGTTAAACTCATTATATTAAATAAGTGAGCTAAATTTGCACAGAGTAATGATTTAGTTTAATGCGTAAGTTGAGCCCTTTCGTAGATTAACTTCACTCATCGTCTGTCGGAGAATTAACCAAAAGATATTAATTCTTTAATGGTTTTTTTAGGAGCTGATAACGAAAAAATAAGTTATTTTAACAAGTAAAATAGACCTGCTGATTAGTGTGATTGCGCTTATCGTTATTAAAGCAGTTATATTTACTTATATTAAGCAATTTACTTTGCTAGTTTGACTCGCACAAGGATTAAATGATGAATATAGACAAAGCAAAGAAACGTATCGCAAAGCAAGTTAAGAAAGGGTTTAATGGTTATCCTCTGATTTCACTAGAGTATTTTGGTAAAATATCGGATTGTGCAACTCAAGTCATCATTTCGTTTACTTCGGATGAGAAGGCCAAACCACAAGAGCAAACATTTTCGAGTGAAAGTGATGTCCGAGAAGATGAAGCTATTCAATCGGCGTTAGTGAAAATAATTGAACGCACTAATGCTAATACTGTAAATGAAATTGATTGTATTTCGATCCTTAAGTGAAAATAGTGCAAACAGGATTTACCTTTTGCAGATCCTGTAAATAATTAAGTATTACTTCCTACTTTCCATTTCCTAATGAAGAAGAAAGTAGGTTAGCGCCTTAACGCCTCAAAAACGGTCAAGAAAGCATACATAGATGGTTTTGTTTTTTTACTCAGTTTTATTGTTTAACTGGGCGCTAAGTTGAACCTGCACTGCTGAGCTAGCTTTCATTCGTCCAGTGGTAATATCGTTGGGATCAATTGGCTCAATTTATTGGCTAGTTTTATATGCTCTTCAGGAAGCCAATGTATTCCTTCTTTTTTGCAAGGTTTGATGAACTTCGCGGCATCTAAAAAGTGACAACCCAATTCCGTTGCGCGTAATTTATAATAGTGAGCAAACTGTTCGGATTTAGCTTGCGCACCATCCCAGCCTTCTTTGCCATTATCTAGTTCCAATACCTGTGCAGGGGAAATCAATAACACGTCAGGCGATTTGTTCATAAAGCCAGGATTGAAATTTTTAGCAACCTCAACTAATCGTGCTGCTCCTTTAGAGATATCACTTGCGGTGACATTAAATCTGGATTTTAAATCGTTTGTCCCCAGCATAATGATTATCAAGTCTGGATGGTGGCTTCCTAAACAAGGAAGTAGATAATCTAATCCTTTTTTACCAGCTTCAAATGGGTCTTCAAATACAGTAGTACGGCTATTTAACCCTTCTTCAATGATTCTATATTCATTCGGTAATTGGGATTGCAGTAACAAGGTCCATCGTTCAGATTCATTATAGCGTCGCGCTAGGGAAGGAGAATATCCCCACGTGTTGGAGTCGCCAAAGCACAGAATGGTTTTCATTGTTCAATATCCTTTCATAAAAGGGATTAAGTTATTGTAGGGTATCCAATAACTTACAATAAAACAATGACGATAAAACGACTTATTAAAAGTAAACGAATTAAGCAAAAAACGACGCTATTAAGCGCCGTTTTTTATAGCTAAACCACTCTATTAAAAAGCATGTTCACCAATCATAGGTGATGTTTGGTTACTGCTAAATAGGCTAGCGTGTAATCGTAACGCATGATTATCGGTTAGGCTTGAAATATAATCTGCAATCACACGTTGTTGACGAGAAACATCGCCGCTATGTGCTGTCCATAAGGCTTTTGCTCGCTCTGGCAGAAAGCGTAACGGGCCAGACTCAAAGGCTTCAAATAACTCCATCACAATTTGTTGTCCGCGATACTCTAAAATCTGTAAGTCAGGGCTTTGAATGACGTACTTCAATACAAAACTTTTTAGAATTTCTAATGCTTGATACATAGACGGCTCTAAATAAGCGTTATAAGCTAATAATGGCTCTTTAAATTGTTTATTAACACGTTGAATGGTAATAGAAGTAATCAATGCATTAACTAAAGAGCCAATCGCATCCTTTCGCTTAAAGTGTTGTGAAGAAAAAAGGTTATCTGTTAATTCTGATAATTGTTCTTTTAGGCAAAAACCTTCAATATCGGCTAATTGAGGGACTACTTTTTCTTCCCATAATGCTTTGTTGATAATGCCCATGGCAATCGCATCTTCCAGGTCATGCACTCCGTAAGCAATATCATCAGCAATTTCCATGATTGAGCAATCAAAAGACTTATATTTTGATTTTAAATGTTGTTTGATATTTGCATCAGGTGTTCTGGTGCTGGCAAATAACTTACGATCACTTTCACATAACGGTGATAGCACTGACTCAAGTAATGCTTTGTCATGATCATAAATACCTTTTGCAGGCATCCATTCATCGGTTTTTAATTGGCGAAAATTCCGTACTGTTTGATCAGGGTAATCTGTGCTTAATTCGCTTAAACATAAAGGGTACTTCAATATCCCTAATAGGCTACGGCGTGTTAAGTTCATGCCATTATGCTCCGTGTATTGTTCAAGCTGCGTTAATATTCTAAATGTTTGCCCATTACCTTCGAAACCGCCATGTTTAATCATCATGTAATTAAGCGCTGTTTCACCACCATGCCCAAAAGGTGGGTGGCCAATATCATGACTTAAGCAAATAGTTTCAATCAAATTATAACCCGGTAATAAAGGTTTAAATTCAGGTTGTATCTGTTTTAAATTCGCAATAATACCCGACCCAATTTGAGCGACTTCTAAAGAATGCGTTAACCGAGTACGATAAAAATCACTTAAGCCATTATTATGAATTTGTGTTTTTGACTGTAATCGTCTGAAGGCGGCTGAATGTAACACACGCGCTTTATCTCGTTGAAAGACACTACGCTGGTCAAGTCGTCTATTTTTATTAGGCTCAGCGGTTAAACGCTCCAGCCATTTGTCTGAAACAAATAGAGGTGATGTATTGTGATTGTTATGCTCTGTTGCATCATTGATGCCATCGATAGTATTAACGGTATCTGTGCTTTTCTCTAAATTCATATAGTCACCCTAGTTTGCTAATCACATAAAAAGTGTAACGTGTTTTTAGGTTGAAAAATACAGCTAAGTTGTTGTCGTTACTGTAATAGGAAATCTAAAAGGGCTGGAAAGGCTATTTTTTCATTCAGCTTTGATAACTAAACTGAAAACTAAATTGGATAGTTAATAAGGCGGATTTGGTCACGAGTGCCAACTGTCTTGAAAAACACCGGTGTAGCGAATTTGGGATAAATTAAATAAGTATTTTTGTTGTAATAATGTACCTATAAAAAAGCAACAACAGAACACTTTCAGTTGCTGCTTTCATTATGTCATTGAATCTATTTTAGATTACTGACGAATACCTTCTAATACGATGTCTAAATCAGCGTAAGTTGATGCGCCTTTAACATTCATACCGAAATCAGCTAATTCTAGGCGCATTGTACCTTCTAAGCCTGTACGGTAATTACCCCATGGATCATCACCTTGGCCAATCACTTTAGCATCAACCACTACTGGTTTAGTCATACCATGGAATGTCATATTACCAGTAATTGTTAAACCACCATCTGCTTTCTCTGCAACACCGGTACTAACAAATTTAGCGGTAGAGAATTTACCTGCATCAATGTAATTATCACCTTTAAGGTGTTTGTCACGTTCAGCATGGTTTGAATCTAAACTGGTTGTATCAACGTTTATTGTTACTGAAGATGCCGCTACATTTTTTTCATCGTAACTGAATTTGCCATCGAATGTATTAAAACGGCCTTGGATAAAGCTATAGCCTAAGTGACTAACTTTGAAGTTAACAAAAGCATGTGTTGTATCAACTTTATAGTCTGCTGCAGTTGCGGTCATTGGTAATGCTATTGCTGCGCTTAAAGCTGACGCGAAGAGTACTTTTTTCATGGTATTTTCCTTGTTGAGTAAAGTTAACGTAGAGCATGGTTTGAAATAATTTAAAGCATTTTTTTAAGCGTATTATCTTTATTGATAAAATGATGTTTCAACGCTGCAAGCGCATGTAAGCTTGATAATCCGATTAATACATAAGCGGCATACTCGTGAACTTGTCCTGCAAGATCTTCTTGGTTTTCAATAAAAGAACCTAACCCAGGTACTTCAAACCAATTAAAGACTTCAATGCCGCGGCCATCCGCCGTTGATATTAAATAACCAGATAAAAACATAGTAAATAGCAAAATATAGATAAAATAATGTGCATAACTAGCTGCTTTCTTTTCAAAAGCAGCGCCTTCTATCGGTGGTGCCGTTGATAGAAGTTTCCATATCAACCTTGCTAGTGTGATCGCTACAAAGCATAACCCCACTGACTTATGCCAGTACGGTGCAGTTTGATACCATTCACTATAATAACTAAGATCGACCATCCAATATCCGGCTGCAAATAACCCAATAACTAAAATGGCTGATAACCAATGAAATGATTTTGCTGTTGAATTATATTTAGTCATTATTTCTTCCATGATTAAAACTTATTAATGATTACTTTTTAGCGTTCGATTTAATAACATAATGAAATTAAAGTTAACATTTGGTTAAGGGAATAAAATGTCTTCGCCTGACTCAAGCCAGGTTGGATATTTCTTCATACAGTTTATAAACAGGTCACCATTGACTAATTCCGTTAACCATTCTTGGACTCGTAAATAGGGACTTTGTTCAAACCACTTTTTATCTACACTAGCAAATTGTCGAATAAAAGGGAAAATAGCCGTATCCGCTAAAGTGATATGATTTGCAAATAAATAAGTTTGTTTTTGTAAACGAGATTCCAATATCATTAAGAAATCTTCTGCTTGATCTCGATAATAGGCTTGATCATATTCTGGAAATCTATCAGCGTACTTATATTTATCCAACCAAGATTTAAATTCATAATCATTATTGTCGATAAGAGACAACATCTCTGGTAACGAATCGTTAAGCCAATATTGTGGATCATTCTTGCTTAAAGCCCATACCATTATTTCTAAACTTTCATCTAATACATCTTGATTATTTATTTGTAGTACTGGAATGGTTTTATTTGGTGAAATGGCTAATAGTTCAGCCGGCTTGTGCTTTAATACTATTTCTCTTAATCGCACTTCTTGTTCACTAATGGCAATCGCGAGTCTTGCACGCATTGCATAAGGACAACGTCGAAATGAATATAAAATAGGTAACATAAATAAGCCTTTCAAAAAAAGATAATTGATTGTGGCAAATTAAGATAATAAGTGCATGTTAATTTTTTGTAAACTTATGTTTTAATTAGCTGTTTGAATTCAGTGATCTGGTTATAAATTCATGCATAAATGAGGATCCCTATTCAATGAATGCACTCTGAATAGGGAGTAAATAGTGAGTGGTTAATAATTGAAGTAGGGTGGATAGACCTGCATCAACTTAATATTATTGATGATCGTGCTCTTTCGATTTTACAGCACAGCTATCATTGTGTGGTTCATGTTCATGTTCATGTTCATGTGATGCTTGTAATTTCTTTTCTTGATTCGCTTGCTGAATAATCTGTTTTGCAGAGCTTAAGAAAAGTGTGGCTAAAAATGCCGCTACAATTAAGTCAGGTAACGCACTGTCGGTAACCCATACCCCGGAAGCCGCAATCAACACCACTAAGTTACCAATGGCATCATTACGACTGCATAGCCACACTGAACGTACATTGGCATCTCCATCTTTATATTTCATTAACAGTAGTACACTCACTACATTGGCAGCAAAAGCTAATATTGCAATGCTACCCATGATCCCAGCATCAGGCGTTGCTATAAACCAGAACTTATATAAGGTCGAGGATAAAACATATATTGCCATTAGCAGTAAGCTATAGCCTTTAAATAAAGCGACGTTACTACGTAATGTTAATGATTTGCCAATTGCCCAAAAGCTAATACCGTAGGTGAGTGTATCGCCTAGGAAATCTAATGCATCAGCTTGCAAAGCTTGTGAGTTTGACTTCACACCTGCAATCATTTCAACAAAAAACATAATGGCATTAATCAGTAAAACGATAATTAAAATACGTTTATACATTGGGTCCATACCGGTGAAATCTGCTTCGTGGTTACAACAACCTGCCATAAAATACCTCTTTTCTATTGAATAATTACTTTATAGTGACAATATACAAGCTCTAGTAACTAGAGGTTCAAGCATTTTTTGAAAATAATCGAGGATAAGTAGTCAATGGTGTATTCAATTGGTCAATTAAGTAAAGAAACGCAATGTAAAGTACCGACTATTCGCTATTATGAAGAGATTGGTTTATTAGATAAAGCACAACGCAGTGCAGGTAATCAGCGTCGTTATACCAGCCAACAATGCCAACGCTTACATTTTATAAGACATAGTCGTGCATTAGGTTTTAGCCTTGATGAAATCAAACAATTGATTCATTTACAAGATTGCCAGCATCACGATGCGCATCAGGCACACGACGTCGCTCAGCATCATTTAGCTGATGTCAGAAATAAGATAGAGCAATTAAAAACGCTAGAACAACAACTACTAACAATGATAGATAGTTGTGATGTTGATGAAACTGAGGATTGCCTCGTTTTAAAAAGTTTGAACGAAGTTAGTTAAATATTTTGAATGAAGACAATTAAAAATATAATTAACGTAGAGATAGCTAAAGCCTTTTTTACTCTTTCAAAATGTTTATTAATCGAAAAATTACCTCACTAAATTTAACCTAACATTCTTCTCTCTGCCTATAACGAAGCTACTCCCTATTAAATAATCCATCTTTCATTAAAGAATAGATATTATTGCTTGATCAGACATTAACCTTTAAAGTACCACTTTATGGTTAATTTTGGGTTTGTGTCTCAACGCTACAGTTCACAACAGTGCAGAATAGATTTTGTTTAAAGGATAAATCTTAATCTATTAAATAAGCATTTAGTAAATCGATAACTAGATTGACAGTATCGATTTTACTTATCTCTATACCGCTCTATATTTAAAGTCTTATATTGAGAAATATTCATCAAAAGGAAGTGTATGAATTACATCAAATGTTTAGCTCTCTCGTTAACGTTGCTCCCATTTTATAGCTATGCTGATAATAGTGAACAAGATTTTACGGATATTGATTTTGATGAGTTAATGAAAATCGAAGTCACTTCAGTTAGTAAGAAAAATGAAAAACTGTCAGAAGCAGCAGCGGCGATTTATGTTGTTACAGAAGAAGAGATTCGTCGAACTGGTGCGACTAGTATTCCTGAAGCATTATTTTTAGTACCTGGCGTTGATGTTGCAAAAATCGATTCGAATAAATGGGCAGTCAGCATTAGAGGGTTCAACGGACGATTTGCCAATAAACTCTTAGTTATGATTGATGGTCGCAGTATTTATACGCCTACCTCATCAGGTGTTTACTGGGAAAGTTTGAACTACTTAATGTCTGATATTAAGCGTATTGAAGTGATTCGAGGACCTGGTGCAACATTATGGGGGACTAATGCTGTTAATGGAGTCATTAATATCATTACTAAAGAAGCCACCGGTAAAAAAGCAGGAGAACTTTCTGTCACTTTGGGTAATGAGTCTCAGGGAATAGGCGCTAGTCAAGGAGGAGAGTTGAGTGAAAAGACTAAGTTCCGTGCTTATGTTAATGCGAGGAAGTTAGAAGAATCAAAAGACCTGTCAGGCCATGATCAAGATAATGAAGGAAAGTATCTACAAACGGGATTACGGTTTGATCTCGCACTAGATCATGACCAATGGTTAACGCTACAAGGTGATATTTACAAACACGATCTTCGACAACAATTCTCTGTATCGGATTTTGAAGACCCTTATATAGCAGAAATTCAGAGTCGTGACGTTGATCTCATAGGCGGTAATATTGGCGCTCGTTGGGGAATGAAAACCAGTATTGACTCAGAGTTAAATATTCGTACCAGTTATGATTTCTATGAGCACAACGATCTCCAGCTTAAAGAAACGCGTAATACTTTAAATATCGAAATAGAACACCAATTTACTCCCTTTAAAAACCATCAGTTAATTTGGGGCGGTGGGTATCGTTGGAGTCAGAGTGATATAGAAAGTTCTGCTGACTTCTCAACCTCATCTTCAATTGAGAACCTTGATATATGGAATTTATTTATTCAGGATACTTGGGAGCTGCCAGAACAAAATATGTCATTAACATTTGGTACTAAAATTGAAGGCAATACAAATAGTAGTACAGAAATTCAACCTAATATAAGACTAAGCTGGGTACCATCGAATAGAGTCACATTATGGGGGGCTATCTCACGTGCCGTTAGAATTCCTTCTCAAGTAGAAAGTGATTCAACAATTAATATACAAGTTATTCCGCCTAGTGCATTTGATCCCACAGCGACACCTGGTTTACTACAAATTGTGGGTAATAATGATTTCCAATCTGAAGAACTAAATGCCTATGAACTTGGTTTTCGTTGGCTTCCTACCTCTACTTTATCCTTTGATATAACTACCTTTTACAACGTTTATAATAATTTACTAAGTTATGACATTGGCGATGTAGAAATAAAAAATGTGAATGGATCTACTTTTTATGTTATCCCCATTAACCTTGATAATAACTTAGAAGGATACAGTTACGGTACTGAATGGTTAGCGACTTGGCAAATGACTCGTCATGCTCGTTTACGTTTTTCATATAGTTTTATAGACATTAAATTAAAAGATAACGCTGAAAATTCATTTAGTAATGAGGTTATTTCTTTAGTGGCAGATCGTTCACTTGAACACCAAGCTTCTATTTGGGGGAGTGTTGATTTAAGTGATTCCGTAGAGTTAGATTTACGCCTTTATTACACATCAGAACGTAAATGGGATAGCACCAGTGGCAACTATTCAATCTCTGATGGTGTTGACAGTGATCTGCGCATTGGTTGGCAGGCAACTAAAGCGTTAGGTTTCTCTGTTATTGGTCGTCATTTATTACATGATGAAAAACAACAGTTTATTACAGAATCATCAAGTACTGACTCTATTATTGAACGAAGTATTGCGATTAATGCTCGCTATCATTGGTAATGGTCAGTAGAGATAGCTGAATATGATAAGTCGATTCTCTATTAAATATTACGCCATCCTGCTTCTTGTGCTGAGCGCCGTAACACCCGCTTGGTCTGAAGATAATAACCCTAGTGCTGTAAAGGTCGCTTATATTTACAATATCGCTAAATTTACACGTTGGCCAGAGTCAACTTGGAAAGGGGACAAGGACCCCTTTATATTATGTTCTTATGGTGAAGACAGCGTGAGTAAAGAGTTAAAAAGATTAGAAAACAAAAAGATAATTGATCATCCAATTACTGTTATTGAAGTCAAAAAGGATCAAGATTTTCAATATTGTCATGCGTTGTATATTAGTACTGAAGATAGTCGGGTTTATCGTTATCTACTCTCCCAGATAGATCAACAAACAGTACTGACTATTACTGATGAAAGTCCTTTTTTCGATTCAGGTGGATTTGTTAATTTAGTGCGGGAAAATAAACGCTTACGCTTCCAAATTTCTAATCAACAGCTTTCTAACACTAAACTGATATTAAGCTCCAAATTACTCAAGCTTTCAATGTTAGTAGACTAACTTAAGGTAACTTTGTGAATAAAATTAAACACTTTTCTTTACGGACTCAATTGATTGCCATTGGTTTTTTACCTGGAGTATTAGCCACTGTTGTCATTATTGTTTTTATGAATTTTGCTCAACATCATTATAGTCACCTTGATTCTGAAAATGAGCTGAAAACTTTAGCTACATTGATGGCATCACTCAATACAGCAACAGCTTTATTTAAAGATCAAGAGGCGGCTACAGAGAGTCTAGAAAGTCTTAATGCAAAAAAACAAATTGTGTTAGCTAGAATTTATGACGAAGATAAACAAATAATATCAGAATATATTCAGCCTTCTTTTCAAAAATCAGCATCAACGGCATCCTTACAAATGTCTTTAGCTGAGTTACAGAAAGAGGGGATGAATGGCATGCTTATTCAGCTTGAACCTATAAACTATGAAGGTAAAACATTAGGTTACATATTCTTAGTTGATGATTATAGTTTGTTAAATGAACGTCTATTGCATCAATTTGTTATTGCTCCTTTTATTTTTGTGTTGGGAACACTATTGGCTTTGTTGATTGCCATTCGTATGCAACGAATTATTTCTCGTCCGTTATTAGAAATAACAAAAGTGATTGATTCAGTCTCTGAGCATAAAAACTATCAATTACGTATACCTGGGGAGCGCGCCGATGAAATAGGGGCATTAATGAATGGTTTTAATTTAATGCTTGAGCAAGTTGAGAAAAGAGATAAATCACTTCAAGAGCATCAGGATTCGTTAGAAGATAAAATTACGTTTCGAACCGCAGAATTAGTGGCCGCTAAGGAAAGTGCGGAAGCCGCGAGTAAAGCAAAAAGTGAGTTTTTAGCAACAATGAGCCATGAAATTCGTACTCCGATGAATGGTATTTTGGGTATGACTGAGTTATTACAGACAACCCAGCTTGATGATCGTCAAAAACGTTTCACCGAGACAGCCCATCAATCTGGTATTAATTTATTGGGTATTATTAATGACATTTTAGACTTTTCTAAAATTGAATCTGGGAAAATGCAGCTTGAACTCATAGAGTTCAATTTACGTTCGCTGATAGAAGAGTTTGGCAATTTGTATGGAGAAACGGCATACAAAAAAAATATCGAATTAATATTGTCTATTCCGCCAAACTTTAATGATTTTTATATTGGAGACCCGCTTAAAATTAGACAAATATTAGCTAACTTATTGAGTAATGCCCTAAAATTCACCGAGCACGGGCAAGTTATCTTGCGGGTCACTGAAATAGATAATGGTCAATTAAACTTTACGGTGACCGATACAGGTATCGGTATTGAGCATAGTAAAATGAATTATATTTTTGAATCATTTGCACAGGAAGATAGCTCAACAACCAGAAAATATGGTGGTTCAGGTTTAGGTTTACCTATCGCTAAACAGTTAGTAAATTTAATGGGAGGGAAGTTATCGGTTAAATCTGAAAAGTCACACGGTAGTATTTTCTCTTTTGATATTTCATTGAAACCTGCGATTAATGAAAATGTTTTATTAAATGGAAACGCTGAAACACTTCATCCAGAATTTTCAGTGCTACAAAATAAACGATTAATGGTGGTTGACGATAATGCAACTAACCGAATCATTATTAAAGAGCAGTTAAATGAAGTTAAGGCTAACTGTGATTTAGCGAATAGTGGCCATATCGCATTAAACTTATTACAAGATGCTCACGATAATAACTATCCGTATGATTTACTTATTTTAGATATGCATATGCCTGAAATGGATGGGATTGAATTAGCAAGAAAAATCCGTCAAAACCCACATTGGCAACAGCCCGTTATTATTATGCTTAGTTCAGTAACTGCTGATAGTGAGTTATTGAAAGAAAATCAAATTAGTTGTTTTCTGAATAAACCTGTTTTACAAAAAGAGCTGTATCAATCGCTGACAAAATCGATAACAGGGTTAACAGTGAATACATCGCGTTCAGAGGAACACTCAAAAAATAACACACAACATCACCATTTTAATTATCCATATCGCATTCTTGTTGCAGAAGATAACCCTGTCAATCAAGAGGTGGCAGTTATTATTCTTGAGTCGTTTGGGTTACACGTTGACATTGCTGACAATGGTTTAATCGCAGTCGAATTAGTGAAAAAAAATAACTATGATGTGGTTTTAATGGACATGCAAATGCCTGAAATGGATGGGTTAGAAGCAACGCGTACTATTCGACGCTTGGAATTGCAAAATATCATCCCTAAAGGTAATACCATCATTGCTTTAACTGCCAATGCCATTGATGGTGATATGCAACGTTGTTTGCAATCAGGAATGGACGGTTACTTAAGCAAACCTTTTTCAGTTGTTCAACTTTATGACCAGTTAACACCTTGGTTAAGTATTCCTCGTCAACACGATACAAATAGCAAAAATGAAGTTATTAACCCGGTGGAGGAGCAGGTGAGTGAAAAACCAGCCTCCGTTGACCCTGATGCATTGAATAAAATCGCCTCATTACAACCTGGCCATTCAGATGCGTTAGTGAATAAAGTAATTACACTTTATTTGAATACGTTAAAGGACAGTTTATCTGTTTTTAAGGGCATAGCATCAGACCATGAAAGCATTAGAAAAGCAGCACATACTTTAAAATCTAGCAGTGCAAATGTGGGCGCTTTTCAACTAGCCAAATTATCTAATAATTTAGAGCAAGCGATCATTTCTCAAGCTGATTCATTAATATCCGCGTTGATTGATGAGATTGAAACTGAATCTCAACGTGTCATCTCATATTTTAAAGATAAAAATAATGAACAATAATAATGAACAACAATTCAATGACTTATAAGCACATATTAGTCTTAGTATTGAGGACTCTATGAATAAGAAATTAATATTAGTGATCGATGATGATGAAATGACTCGATTATTAATTAACCAAGTCTTATCTCCAGACACCTATGATGTTGTTGAAGCTAAAGATGGCGCTGAAGGTGTTGTCTTATTTAATCAGCATACACCAGACTTGATTTTATTAGATGTTGATCTGCCCAAATTAAATGGTTTTGAAGTATGTCAATTAATTCGTGAATCAGAGGAAGGGCAAAGAGTACCAATTATCATGATTACCGGTATGGATGATACAAAATCAATAGAGTATGCATACCGTCTAGGTGCTACTGATTTTATGATAAAACCTATTAATTGGTCTTTATTTGGTCATCACTTACGTTATATTTTACGCAATAGTCATTATTTCAAATCATTAAAGAAGAGTGAATCTCGACTTGAACATGCCCAAACAATTGCACGGTTAGGGTATTGGGAGTTAGAAGATAATAAAGGGTACCTGTTGTTGTCTAAGCAACTCTCTAAAATGCTTTCTTTATCGTCTTATAAATTTGAAAATGGTAAAGCATTTTTACTTGATTTGATTCATCCTTCTGAAAAATTTCATATCAAAAATGTTTTATTACAAGCATTTAATGATGGTTTAGCATTTAATTTAGATGTAAGAATTAAGCTACCGACAAATGAATTTTTACATCTAAAACTGCAAGGTAAGTTGCTAGAAGATAATAAAACCGGCACACCCATTATTTCCGGGATCATGCAGGATATTAGTGAACTTAAAGAGTCACAGAAAAAACTGGTGCATATTGCTCATCACGATGCATTAACCAATCTTCCGAATAGAGTGTTATTTAATAAAAGATTAGAAGGGGCAATACAACGAGCTGATCGACTCAAGTGTAAAGTTGCACTTTTATTTATTGATTTAAACCGTTTTAAACAAGTTAACGATTCTCTCGGGCATGAAGTCGGCGACCTACTATTACAAGAAGTTGCATTACGTTTCAGTACGGTTATACGTAAATTTGATATCGTGGCTCGGTTTGGTGGCGATGAATTTGCGATACTGCTTGATTCAATCGATGACTTAGAGCAAATACCCTTATTTATTAAACGTTTTCAAAAGCTTTTTGAAGACCCATTTTTTATTAATGATGAATGCCTTTATATTGGAGCCAGTGTTGGAATTAGCATTTACCCTGATAACGGCAGAGAGGTAAGTGAATTATTAAGAAATGCTGACGCGGCAATGTATCAAGCTAAAAAATTAGAACAAGATAATGTCTACTTTTATTCTAATGACCTAACAGAAAGCACCGTTAAGCGCTGGTCTATAGAGAATCAATTACGGGAAGCTATTGAAGAAGATAACTTCATTCTTTTATATCAACCTAAGGTATGCAGTAAGACTGAATTAATAACAGGCGTAGAAGCCTTGATTCGGTTACCTATGAAAAATGAGACACCTGTTTGTCCTTCTGAATTTATTCCAATTGCAGAGGAAACAGGTCTTATTATCGCATTAGGAAAGTGGGTTATTGGAGAGGCTATTCGCCAATTAAAGGCATGGCAGAATACCGCTTGTGGGCATTTATCGATTGCAGTAAATGTCTCTATCCGACAGTTATACAGTAAAGAGTTTACTGAATTCGTTGTTGACACTTTAAACAGTGCTGCCGTAGATGCTAGCCAATTAGAAATGGAAATCACCGAAGAGCATTTAATACCCACGAACCAAGAAAATACAATTAAAGAAACATTAGCGGATTTAACCAATATTGGTATTAAATTATCAATTGATGATTTTGGAACCGGTTATTCTTCATTGTCACAACTAAAGAGTATGCCTATTTCCACTTTAAAGATTGATAAGTCATTCATTGATCATATCCCAAATAATAAACAAGATACTGCGATGATTAAATCTATTATCAGCTTAGCTAAAAACCTAGAATTACAGGTAGTCGCAGAAGGGGTTGAAACCATAGAGCAATTGATTTATTTACGTGATAACCATTGTGAAGTTATACAGGGCTATTATTACTCCAAACCTGTTTCCTACGTTGAAATACAAAGCTTAATAGAAAAGAAAACATGGGAATAAATCTAAAAAGGTTTAGAATCTTTACTTAATTTTCGAGTGTACGGCAAACTCTTAATGGATAACGGTTTTTGTATTTGTTGTTCATTAATACTAACGGTCATATCGAGTGTTAACTACTTAGAGTGCTCTATCTATAAAGTCGCACTATAACTTGTCATATATGACTGATTACCCTTTAACAAAAAATTAATTATTTGCTAACTTATTGTTAAACAGATAAATTTACTAACCATACTGAATTTAGAGAAATAATATGAAAAAACCGCAACGTGACATAACCCTTAGATTTTTAGCTGAAACTCAAGACGTAAATTTTGGCGGTAAGGTTCACGGCGGCGCTGTGATGAAATGGATAGATCTTGCTGCCTATGCTTGTGCAGCTGGTTGGAGTGGTCGTTATTGTGTTACTGCTTATGCTGGTGGCATACGTTTTGTAGCACCTATTCATGTGGGTAGTTTGGTAGAAGTACTAGCAAAAGTCATTTATACCGGTAAATCGTCAATGCATATTGCATTAGAAGTGAATGCTTGTGATCCTAAATCGCTGAACAAACGCACCACAACACATTGTATTGTTATCATGGTAGCAGTTGACCAAAATGGTCAGTCAGAGTTGGTTCCACAATGGATACCTGAAACAGAAGCAGATATTAAACAACATGATACTGCAATGAAGCTGATGGAAATGCGTAAGAAAATTGGCGAAGAAATGGAAATATTTGTAGATTAATTTCTTTAAAATCATTGTTAGTTAACTCACTATTTTGAAGGCTAACAATGATTAATAATTTGATTTTTTATACGCCATCAAATCAAATAACGTTTAGTATTCAAGCTTGACCTCATAACATTACTTTTAGCAATACCATATTAACTCCCTTAATATCTGTGTTAAAACATAAATAGTTGTGTAAGTATAAAATGTTGAATTGTTAATGAATAATCTGTTAATGAATAAACTGTTAATCAATAACCTATTAATGAACAAAGAATCGGAAGGTCATGATGAAATTAGTTTATACACATGAAAATCACTTTATTGTCGGTAACATAAAGAACCTCATCGAAGCACAAGATATTAGTGTGTTTATTAAAAATGAGTTTTCACAAGGTGCGATGGGAGAAACGTCGGCGTTTGATTGTTGGCCTGAAATCTGGGTTTTTGATGACAACGATTTAGATGCCGCTACTGCGATAGTAAAGCAATCTCAACAATCAACAAATGCAGCTGATTGGGTTTGTACTCATTGTAATGAGAAAAATGATCCCGCTTTTGAAGTTTGCTGGCATTGTAATAATGAAGCTCCGTAGCATGCAATTTGCATCCTTAATGAATGCCTAATATTTCTTAATCATCAGATTAAAATAAGTGCACAAGTCTTGAATTCAAATAATAAGTCGATAGGTTTCTTTTGAATGTAGTAGAAATAAAATGGCAAGATACCATTCCAGTTCGTCATCAAGTTTTATGGCCACATAAAGCGCCTGAGTTCTGTCTAGTGGAAGGTGATGAGCAAGCTTTACATTTTGCTGTACTGAATAACCAAAACATAGTGTGCGTTGCCTCCCTTTATATCGATAATCATACCGCTCGATTAAGAAAATTCGCTACGCTAGATGCTTTTCAAGGCAAAGGCATTGGTTCTACTATGATCAACCATCTCATTAATAACTTAAAGCAACAGGGGATTAATTACTTATGGTTTGATGCAAGAGAGTCTGCGTTAGGTTTCTATCAACGTTTTGGTTTTGAAACGACAGGGCAGTTATTTTATAAGAGTGATGTTGCCTATTATAAAATGTGTAAAAGCTTATAAATTTATAAGCTTTTATTAAACTCGTTTAATGGCTTAATCACTAAATCCTTGGTGGATAAATTGATGTCTTAGCTGCACAAAATCTCCTTCTTTACATGCTAGAAACTTCATTGCAAATTCATAACCTTCTTC
The DNA here is from genome assembly GCF_947489755.1 of uncultured Psychromonas sp. Classification (GTDB taxonomy): domain Bacteria; phylum Pseudomonadota; class Gammaproteobacteria; order Enterobacterales; family Psychromonadaceae; genus Psychromonas. Next base: position 85,064 of record NZ_CANLFB010000004.1, on the reverse strand, counting down.
TTTAAACTTATCCAGTTTAGCTAATTCATACTCATTCATAATAATGTGCATGGCTTCTTGGACCAGTTCTTCTTCATCTTCGCCAATCAATGTTTCAGGTGGATCAAAATGAGTGACCATCCAATCTTGTAATTGTGCGTTATCAATTTTCTTTTGATTCCACTGAGTCAGGGTATCAACAAGTTGCTTTTTAGTGATAATAGGTTGAGTCATTGTTTTTCTCATTTAGTTACTTTAATTGCGATCATAACTGATAGTGTTGTCTATAACTACCCGGAGATCTTACTAATTCGATTGAGAGCATACTGACGTTATGTGTTACTTATTCTTAGTGGCATTTTGATCATCAAATGATTGAAACTCTAAATGGGTTATTGTAAGTTTGAAAGTACAATTTTCATTGCAGCCTCGAGGTTATTGAAAAGTGTTCTCTTTAATGGTCATCACATCAACACTATTAAAAGATTCATCACGTGATCCTTTTAAATAGCGGTATTTTATTCTGCACTTATGATCTGAATCGAAGACATCTTTATTTAATGAAATAATCATAAATACAATCTTCACTTTTTATACTATATTAAGTGCTTGTTATGTGAATTTAAGAATGATGAATACCGTATGGGGTCATGGGTTATCTATTCAGTAGGTTATTTAGTTTCAAATACGCATATGTATTTATATCGGTCAAATTATTAAAACTTATCCTATTTAAGCCATACCACCTTATTAATAAGCGATCACATATCACTGGCGTATAAATAAAAGTTGGAGAGTTCGAGAGATGGAAGTGTCAAAGATAGACAATCGAGAACTTACTCGTTTAAATCAAGTCAATTGCGGTGAAATCATACATCTACAAATCATTACCGCTACTAAGCCAATTCGCTTGAAAACACGTTTAATTGGTGTCGATCCAAATATGTCAGTGATTTTAGCGTTTGGCAATGATCCAAGCTGGATAAAAGCGTTACCGCACATTAAAGAAACTAATGATGTCATTGTACGTTTTATGAATAATGACCAACAACAAGCTAGCGTTGTTGCTTTTCGATCTTCAATACAAAAAATTATGACGATCATGGGGCGTTGGTTAGTATTAGACTATCCGAAAACGATTGAGTCAGCGACATTACGACAACATCGACGAGTTGATGTGAGTGTTGAAGCTTCAATGGTTGATTCAGAAACGAAGGCGGTTATAGCGAATGGTGTGTTGATTGATTTATCTATTCAAGGATGTGCTTTTGTCAGTAAAAAAGAAAAGAGTTTAACCGTAGGCACTGTCTATGAACTGTGTATTGATCTTGAAGAAGGGAGCAAAAAGATTTGTCTTTCAGTGGCATTGAAAAATATAAATAACTTAAACGTTAATGATGAAGTGCAATGCGGTCTTGTTTTTATGACCCCAGAAACAGAAGCTAAAGCAAGTATTCAAGAATTGTTATTACATCATTTACAAAAATAAGGTTTACCTGTCGGCAAATAAAATACCCATCAACAGATAACCTTATCTCATTTCGCTAATACACTAATTTAAAAGCAGTTTAATGCCCCTTTGTTAATGTTCCTCAATAGTATTTCTAATAACCTACACTTAATGCAGAGGGCCTACGTGGATCAGATGCACCGTATAAACCCGTCTCAGATTTCATGATGCTTTGTGTGCTTCCCATAGCAGACTGTACTTTTAACTCATGGCCTTTTTCTTCTAATATTTTAATTGTATCGGCACTTAAACCTGATTCAATACGAATATAATCCGGCAACCACTGATGATGGATACGTGTTGCAGAGCTTGCTTCTGCAATGTTCATATCATAATCAATTACATTAGAAATAACTTGTAATGTGGTGGTGATAATACGAGAACCACCTGGTGTACCCGTTACCATAAACAACGCATTATCTTTTAAAATAACAGTAGGGCTCATTGAACTAAGAGGGCGTTTACCAGGGGCGATAGCATTAGCTTCTCCGCCAATTAATCCATAACCATTAGCGTGACCAGGTTTAGATGAAAAGTCATCCATTTCATTGTTTAATAGTACGCCAGTCCCTTTAGCAACAATCCCTGATCCATAGCTATAATTTAGTGTATACGTATTGCTTGCTGCATTACCCCATTTATCCACGACACTAAAATGTGTTGTTTGGTCACTTTCATAAGGCAAGTTAGCATCAGGTTGAATATCTTTGCTTGATGTCGCTTTGTTTGGGTCAATGGTTTCCACTAATTGTTTTGCATATTTTTTACTGGTCAGTGTTTTCACCGGGACTTTTACAAAATCACTATCACCTAAATGTAAGCTACGGTCTGCATAAGCACGGCGCATACTTTCAACCATGGTATGGATATGTTGTGCACTGTTATGCCCCATGGCAGCTAAGTCATAGTTTTCGAGCATATTTAATATTTGCACTATATGTACGCCACCTGAAGACGGTGGCGGCATAGAAAACACTTCATAACCTCGGTAGGTTCCTTTAATCGCTTCACGATCGACAACGTTGTAGTTTTTCAAATCTTTTTCTGTTACCACACCATTGGCTTCTTGAATACTACTCGCGATTGCTTTTGCAATATCACCTTCATAAAAGCCTTTTTCGCCCTCTTTACTGATGATCGACAGTGTCTTCGCTAAGTCTTCTTGTTTAAGAATATCGCCAGGTTGATAGTTTGAACCATCTTCTTTAAAGAATATTTCACGAGTCGTTGGCCATTTGCTTAATCGTTCTTTTAAGGCATTAAGTGAGGTTGCTAAATCAGCGGTGACGACAATCCCTTCTTTCGCTAACTTAATAGAAGGGGCAATTAACTGTTCTCTAGACATCGTACCGAAGGTTTTTCGTGCATGTTCTAAGCCCATTACGGTACCCGGAGTACCGATAGCTAAACCGTGAAAAGTCGACAAATTAGGAATAACATCACCATTTTCGTCAAGATACATATCTCGAGAAGCATCCGCTGGTGCTTTTTCTCTGTAATCGATAGCAACAACTTGTTCTTTGTCAGCTAGATACACCAACATAAAGCCACCACCACCTAGATTACCCGCTCTTGGCAGCGTAACGGCTAATGCATACCCAACCGCAACGGCTGCATCAATGGCATTACCACCTTGCTTTAAAATATCTAACCCGATATTAGTCGCAATCGCTTCCTGTGAAGCCACCATACCACTTTTCGCCCATACAGGATGATGGATGGCCATTTGACTGTAGATTGCTGTCTGTGGCGCAGCGGTTGTAGTGGTTGCTGCAAATGCAGATGGGGTAATCGCAAGTAGCGAAAAGGATAAAACAGCGAAGTTGAGAGGGTGAGATATTTTATTTTTAATCAGAGCTAACATAGTGATGTTCCTTATTTAAAAGTAAAGTTTCCGTTTCTTCTTATTGTTATATTGCTATGGTTATGCGTTTAAAGCTAGGTGTAACAGTGTTGTTCTTTTATGTAAGTGCAAACAGATTGTGGGGTTAAAAAGTTAATGCTTCGCTTTGCGGCTAGTAGATTACGAATTTGAGAAGACGAAATAGCTAATTGGCTGGTGCTTTGAAAGTAGATAAATCCAGCTAAAGCGTCATGTAATAATGCAGGATTTTGTATTTGATGTTTGCTTAAAAGCTCACTGACAACATCATTGAATGTAGGATCCCAACCAGGTCTATGGCTAACCACTATATGGCAATAATTTAATATTTCTTGATATTGATACCAGCTATTAAAGTGAATTAATGAATCCATCCCCATAATAAAGCAGATCGGGGTATCTGGATATTGCTGTCGTATTAACTTCAACGTATCAATCGTATAGCTGGGAGTTGAGCGAAGAAGCTCTTGCGTATTGAGTTGTAACTCTGGTGTTTCTTTAATCGCAAGCTTAACCATTTCAATGCGTTGTTCTGTACTGGCTAAGGTTTTTTCTTTATGTGGGGCGATATAATTTGGCAGTAAATATAATGACTGTAAATTCAGTGCTTGTTGAATTTCTAATGCTGGGCGTAAATGGCCAAAATGGATGGGGTCAAATGTCCCCCCTAAAAAACCTATTGCTGTACAGCCATTAATTTTCATTTACTTCCTTTATTTTAAAAATTGATAACAAATAGCATTCAATTGTAACCAAGTATCTGTTTTATTTTCAACTTTGACTGAAACCTCTAATTGAGCACACTCAATAAGCATTTTTTCTAATTGTAGTGTGCTTAAACGATTTAGTGCATTGGTTAATAAAGCTTGTTTAGCTGGCCACAATTTAGGTTTTTGTTGTGCAAATAGTGATGGTAATGGTTGTGTTTGCATCTGATACGAATATGAAAGCAGTTTCTGAATTTCACTGGCTAATGTCGCGCTCAGTAACAACAACTCTGTGCCTTCAGCCTGTAATTGCTTAATAATCCGCGCATTTCGTGCTTTTTCACCGGCTAATAAACTATCTACCCATTGGAATAAGCTAAAATGGTTATGCGTTGTAATACTTTGTTCTACTTGGGTTAAATGTAAATGTTGTTTTGGAAAAAGGATAGATAATTTTTCAATTTCTTGCTTTGCTGCTAATAAGTTACCTTCAAAATGTAACGTTAAAAAATCAATAACTTCATTGTCAGCCGTCAACTCAACAAATCGTAATCGTTGAAATAACCATTGTGGGAAACGTTGTGGCATTAATGCATTAGTTGCAACAAAGATCCCCTGTTGCTCTAGTTTATTGAACCAAACGCTTTTTAATTGTTGCGCATTGAGTTTGGGACCTTTGAGTACCAATAAAATATCAGGATTTAAAAGGGGTGTGATCTCCCTAATGAAGTCAGTATTTTCTTTGGTGGTTTTACTGAGCGTTAACTCAATAATTTGACGTTCAGAAAACAATGATAGGGTATTGAATTGGCTGAATATTTGGTCTTTATCAAAATTACCGTCCAAGCTATAACTAAAGCGTTCTAGAAAGCCTAGTGCTTTTGCTTTAGCTTGAATTTGTTCAAAGGCCTCAATGGTTAATAATGCTTCATCACCAAATATCAAACAGCAGCTAGGCAGTTTTTGTTGGATCTGTTGTGCCAGCTGCTCAGGATAAACTCTCATAAAAAATTACTCAGCCGTTTGGTTTTCTATACTCAACATCGTAGCAAGAATATGATCTGCTGCAACGCCTCGTAATTCTTTAATTAATAGTTCTTGTTCACGTGATTTTGCTAATGCTTGTGAAGAGTCATAGAGAAAATCTCGGTATAAGTTTACGTCAAAATCTTTTGCTGTGTAGTTAGGCATTTTTAGAGAATATTTCATCACATAACCAATCTCTTTTTCTGCATTTTGTGCCGTTGCATATAACGAGATAGTACGTTCACTTTGACTTTCTGATTTGAGCCTTAACACTGCCGCATCCGCTTTCGGTTCAGTTAATATTTTAATACTTGCGCCACGCAAACGTAATTTAACAAGGCGTGTTAAATCACCTTTAGGATTATTTGTTTGTAAGTATATTTCAGGGAATTTTTCCACTAAACCATTATTGTGCTTAAGGTGAAAGCCACAACCACTTAATAATAAGGTCATTGCGATAGTTATTAATAGCATTGCGCGACGATAAAAAGCTCGAGAGTAAATTGAATGCATAAAAAGCCTTTTGTAATGTTTAATAGAATAAAATAAGTCGGTTATCTAGCTATTTAGTTATTTAGCTATTGAAAATCAGGTTATAGACTTCGTTTGTTTTGAGTTTATCTCACCAGTGTTTTGTATGGTATGAGACATTACAAAACAACAGACATAAAAATTAAAGGTCATCAATAATATTAACAAGCCTGATTAATAATAAACCTCTTATTACTAATAATAAGAGGTTTATTAAATCATTAAAAACTAATCGCTTGTATCAGTTTTAGACCAGTAAATTGAATATCTAGCTTAATTAATTAGCCACAATATTCAATAATTTACCCGGTACATAAATTACTTTACGAACCGTTTTATCAGTCGTGAATTTACTCACGTTGTCATCTTCATTCGCAAGTGCTTCTACTTCTTCTTGTGTAGCATCAGCTGCAACCGTTAATTTTGCACGTAATTTGCCATTAACTTGTACGATGATCAGTTTTGAATCTTCTACTAATGCTGACTCATCAACCGTCGGCCAAGGCGCAGATAAAATATCATCTTCAGAACCTAATAAAGTAAATAGTTCTGCACAAATATGCGGTGTGATTGGAGATAACAATTTAGTCACTGCTAACAAAGCTTCCTGTAAAATAGCGCGATCTTGTGCTGCTTCAGTTGGCGCTTTAGTCAGTTTATTCATTAACTCCATGACCGCAGCAATCGCAGTATTAAAGGTTTGACGACGACCAACATCATCACTCACTTTAGCAATTGTTTTGTGTAATTCACGGCGTAATGTTTTTTGTTCATTATTAAATGCTTTAATATCTAATGGCGCAACGTCACCTAATGAAACATGGTCAAATGCTAATTTCCATAAACGCTTAAGGAAACGTAATGAACCTTCTAACGCAGAGTCAGACCACTCTAACGTTTGCTCAGCCGGTGCAGCAAACATCATAAATAAACGCACGCTGTCTGCGCCGTATTTATCAATCATCACTTGCGGGTCGATACCGTTATTTTTTGATTTAGACATCTTACTCATACCGTCATAAATCAATACTTGGCCATCGGCTGTTTTAGCTGAAATGACTTTACCTTTCGCATCTGTCTCAGTAATGGCTTCTGTTGGAGATACCCAGACTTTACCGCCTTTTGCATCTTCATAGTAATAAGCATCTGCTAATACCATGCCTTGCGTTAATAGCTTCTTATAAGGTTCATCGCTGTTAACTAATCCAAAATCACGTAATAATTTATGGAAGAAGCGAGAATATAAAAGATGTAAAATAGCGTGCTCAATACCACCAATGTACTGATCAACCGGTAACCAATAGTTAGCTTTAGCAGGATCTAACATTTTATCGTCACTTTGTGGTGAACAATAACGTGCGTAATACCAGCTTGATTCCATAAAGGTATCAAAGGTATCAGTTTCATGCGTAGCAGGTTGACCGTTATAAGTTGTTTTAGCCCACTCGAGGTCAGCTTTAATCGGTGAAACAATGCCATTCATGGTGACATCTTCAGGCAAGATAACCGGCAATTGATCTTCAGGTACAGGTACAACGGTACCATCTTCAAGTGTTAACGTTGGGATTGGTGCACCCCAGTAACGTTGACGAGAAACACCCCAATCACGAAGACGGAAGTTAACTTGACGTTTACCTTTGTTCTCAGCTGCTAATCGCGCTTCTACTGCGTCAAATGCCGCATCAAACGCTAAACCTTCTAGTGCAGTAAAATCACCAGAGTTGAAACACACGCCTTTTTCAGTAAACGCTTCAATTGACACATCAACGTCTGCATCAGCAGGTTTGATCACAGCTTTAATATCTAAACCGTATTCTTTAGCAAATTCATAATCACGTTGGTCATGTGCAGGAACAGACATAACTGCACCAGAGCCGTAACCCATCAATACAAAGTTAGCTGTCCAAATTGGCACTTCTAAACCGGTAATAGGGTGGATAGCTTTAAGGCCAGTATCAACACCGACTTTAGCCATTGTTGCTAATTCAGCTTCGGCTAATTTAACATTTTTACAGCTTTCACAGAATGCCGCTAATGTTGGGTTAGATTTTGCTGCTTCTAACGCTAAAGGATGTTGTGCTGCTACAGCAACATAAGTGACACCCATTACCGTATCAGGACGTGTTGTGTAAACAGAGAAAGTTTCATCGCTGTTTGCCACTTTAAAGTCCATCTCGATACCTTCAGAGCGACCAATCCAGTTGCGTTGCATGGTACGTACTTGCTCAGGCCATTCTTCTAACTGGTCTAAATCATCTAATAATTCTTGAGCGTAAGCGGTAATTTTAATAAACCACTGTGGAATTTCTTTTTGCTCGACAATGGCACCTGAACGCCAACCGCGACCATCGATAACTTGTTCATTGGCTAATACTGTTTGGTCAACAGGATCCCAGTTTACCGTTGCCATTTTTTTGTAAACTAAATCTTTTTCTAATAGCTTAGTGAAGAACCATTGTTCCCAACGGTAGTACTCTGGCTGACAAGTCGCTAATTCACGGCTCCAGTCATAACCAAAACCTAACTGTTTAAGCTGTGTTTTCATATAAGCTATGTTTTCATAAGTCCAACCTGCTGGTGCAGTATTGTTCTTAAGTGCTGCATTTTCTGCTGGTAAGCCAAATGCATCCCAACCCATAGGTTGCATAACATTTTTACCCTGCATACGTTGGAAACGAGACACAACATCGCCAATCGTATAATTACGCACATGACCCATGTGTAATTTGCCACTTGGGTAAGGAAACATCGAGAGGCAGTAATATTTTTCTTTAGATGGGTCTTCAGTCGCTTTAAATGATTGATTGTCATCCCAATGTTTTTGGAATTTAGCTTCAATCTCTTTAGGGTTGTATAACTCTTGCATATTAAGTCTGCCTGCAATGAAAATAAATTAATAAGGGCTGTAGGATACAGGAGCAGTTGCTTAGCAACAATATTTATGAGAAATGAAGCCTGATTTTTTAAAAAAGTTGAATTTTTGCGAAAGAAAACAGATTAAAAAGTGATTTTTTAGATATAAATTGATGAAATTGTCGTAAAATAAAAGGGATAAGGACTTTCTAAAAAATAATAAGGTGGAGACCAATGACTAAATCAGATAAAGAATTATTAATAAATGATCAGGAATTCGAGTTATTGTCTGAAATGTTATTGGATACAGAGATTAGCGATAACAAAGAGCTAAATTATGATATCTCATCAACATCAGGAAAAGATGCTTTACTGTTTCAGCTTGGTCTAGCAGATGACTTACAACTTGTTGCTAATTACGGAAGTCACCATCTTATTTTTCCAGTACAAATGAAAATGGGTGACTTCACTAATTTTAGCATGACCCTCAAGTCTCCTAAAATTTATGAAACGGGTGATAAATTACGTTCTTGGCGTTTATCGGCAGATAAAACCATGAGAATCGTTAATGAAAAAGGCGAGCTTTTACCTTACCGCGTTAAGGACCTCTCAGCATCTGGTATCTCTCTATTAATTGATGATCCTGAAAACGAATCATTGCCACTAACCCTAAGCAATATTTATTTACAATTACCTGACCGTCAAAGATTGGCTATTTGTGGATCACAAATACGCCGTATTGATAAATACACCGTGGCTTATTCATTAGGTAAAGAGAGCGATGACGAAATGCTTTCTGCTTTAACTGAATATCTATTTGAGTGTCATGCGGAACAACATCCAGATGCGCACATCAACAGATTCAAGTAAACAGTTAGTATAATAACTATACAGAGTGATTTTTATTTAAACGGTTTGTTTGATTATTCGCCAAACGATTTTTTTTTACAAAAAGTTCCTTTACAAACAAGGCTTAAACTCTGTATTATTCGTCTCGTTCTGCGGAGGGGTGGCAGAGCGGCTGAATGCACTGGTCTTGAAAACCAGCGAGGGTTAATAGCTCTCCGAGAGTTCAAATCTCTCCTCCTCCGCCACATTAAGAAAAAGGGCTTCTCATTTGAGAAGCCCTTTTTCGTTTCAGTAACATTAGAAAAGGCTCATGACTGAAAAGTAATGAGCCTTTTTACTTTCTCGGTTTTGATTGTTCTTCAGTGTTAACTTTTCCCTTCTTATAAACTACCCTACATTGATATACCAGATGGATGGCATATCAAATTTCCGTTGTTAATACAGGCTAATTCAATACATCTATATGATGAGTATTTTCTGGATTCAAATGATAACTGCATTTCTTAGTGTTTAGACGTTATATACTTTAATGTTGAGGTTACCAAGTAGTTTGATGGTGCTATATTTTAATTGATCAGTGCTTTAATTTATTTTTTGGGGTAAAAGAGTATTTACATAACTTCTTTTGCTGAATCAATACTCACCTTCTTTGTCGCTTTTTAGGGATAGCCCATGAATATCGATATGTTAATAATATACGTCTTCGTTGCCTTTTTTTATATCATCAGTCCTGGCCCTGCCATTTTACTCGCTATTTATAATGGTGCTGTTAACGGCAATAAAGTCGTGATGGTCTCTGCCCTTGGCAATATTATTGGCTTAATGATGTTGTCAATATTGTCAATATTGTCGATCAGTGGTCTTAGTGCGATCCTTTTATCCTCTTCGACTTTATTTCTTATGGTTAAAATAGTGGGTGCTTTTTATCTTATTTATTTAGGGTGTCGACAGTTATTTTCAAACAATAAACGCTCAAAAGAAATATCAGTTATCAACAATAACCGACCTTTAATCTCTTACTTCAAAGAAGGGTTTTTAGTCGCAGCGACAAACCCTAAACCAATATTGTTCTTTGTTGCATTGTTCCCTCAGTTTTTAGATACAACTTATTCAATTATGCCTCAATTTATCATTATGACGGCTATATTCATGGTCTTTTCATTTCTATCATTATCTTGTTATGGCTATTTAGCGCAAAGAGCAAAGGGAGCGCTATCAAATATCAATAACATGAAATGGTTCCACAGAATCAGTGGTGGTTTATTTGTTGGTATGGGGACAAGTGTTTTATTTATTAAACATTAAAATACCTGAGCATCTGTACTTTATGATTGGCGATACTTTAAATCATTTTCAAATGACCTCATTAAGCTAATTAATCTATTAATTCAATATGTATTGCCTACATGAAGACTAACATTCAAATAGCCTAGGGGCAGGGGAAGATAGATACTGGTCATAGTAAACTAACATCATCAATATTTTTCTAATTAGATTTAGTTTTAATAACAAACATATCTAACAACACGCTTTAACAACACATCTCACAAAAAAACAACACATCTCACAAAAAAACAACACACTGGTGCGATTATCAAATCTCTTCTTAACGTTAAATAAGTTTAATCACTTAAACTTTGTAAATCTCATATTAAACGCAGTTTATTTTATACACCTTCTCTCCTTTCAAATGACCTGTTTTTATAAATAATATTGACGAAGTAGAGTGATTGCTCTACTAAGGGTTTCATTTATGCTTAAAGAGAAAATCACTGCGTCTCTGGAAAAAGAGTTCAGCCAATATGGATTTGCAGAGCCAAGCGTTGCCCAATTAAAAACAGCGTGTAATGTCAGTTTACGAACGTTATACAAATATTACCCATCCAAAGAGATGATGATAGTTGCTGCTTTGAACTACAGGCATCAACGATATATTACTTTTCTACAAGATGACTCAACCTCTGACGGCGTTGAATCCATTCTTAATATTTTTAATAAGCTCGAACAATGGATGGAGGAATTTGCTCCCCATGGTTGCTTATCGATCAATGCAATTGCTGCTTTTCCTGATAATGCTGATATAGCAAGTGCCGTAAAATCTCATAAACAAGCGGTACGTATTTTTATTGCTCAGAAAAGCCAGCGAGAAGATCTTGCAACAGCACTTTTTCTGCTACATGAAGGGGGTTCTAATGCATGGCCTGTATTGGGCGCTGAAACAATAACATCAGCTAAACAAACAATTTCACAACTTATGGAGACAAATAAATAATGACTAATATTCCTAAAACAATGAAAGGCATCGAACTTACCGGATATGGTGACATTGATATGCAACAATACAGCTGTGACGTAGCGGTTCCTACACCGAAAAACAACGAAGTATTGATCAAGGTGTCTGCTGCTGGCGTTAATAATACTGATATTAATACGCGTATTGGTTGGTATTCAAAGGGGGATGAAAATGATTTAAATTCGAGCTGGTCTGGAAATCAACTGAACTTCCCTCGTATTCAAGGTGCAGATGTTTGTGGAACGATTGTTAGTGTTGGTGAAGGCATTAGTGAAGAGCGTATTGGCGAGCGAGCATTGATTGAACCTTGTCTTAAAGAAGCGGGTGGTCAAACACTTCATTCACCTTGGTACTTTGGATCTGAGTGCGATGGTGGGTTTTCAGAATATACTGTGGTGGCCTCAAAACATGCTTACGACATAAACAGTACATTATCTGATATTGAATTAGCGTCTTTTCCTTGTTCATATTCTACAGCTGAAAACATGATGGTGCGCTCTCAAGTAACATCAAAAGATAAAGTGCTGATTACTGGTGCGTCAGGTGGTGTTGGCTCTGCTGCTATTCAACTTGCAAAAGCACGTGGGGCTTACGTCATTGCCGTCACTAGCCCAAGTAAAAATCAACAATTATTAGATTTAGGCGTCGATCAAGTTATCGCTAGAGACGCTAATTTATCTGACGTATTAGGTGAAAGTAGTGTTGATGTAGTGATTGATCTCGTTGCTGGAAAGCAGTGGTCGCAATTGTTAGACGTGTTAAAACCTAAAGGTCGATATGCTGTATCTGGTGCGATTGGTGGGGCGCTAGTTGAATTAGATGTTAGAACTCTGTATTTAAAAGATTTAAGCTTTTTTGGATGTACCGTACTCGAACCCAAGGTCTTTAAAAGTTTAATAAATTGGATTGAACAAGGCAAAATTAAGCCAATCGTCGCGGCTACTTTTCCACTGGAAGAGATAAATAAAGCGCAAGATACGTTTTTGAAAAAGGCACATGTAGGTAAAATTGTGCTTAAGGTCTCTGAGTAAAATCGAGTCGTGGATATGTCTCTATCAAGACTATTTGTGATGGCTTATTATAAATGAACCATCACATACAAAGAGTTGCTAAAGTGCTTTTTGTTGCTCGTTTATTATGGTGGATTTAATGGCTCATTTATAGAGGTTCACTATGTCTGTTTGTCCTTACAGTCATGATATTCTTGCTGTTTAATACCATTATCTCGCACTATAGCGTCCTGGTTTATGGTTTATAACCAGTATCAGGTTATAAGAAATGGCACCGACAATGGATAAAACGATAGCATTCCAATCCACAATAAAAATGGCGAGAATGAGGACAATGCAATCTACTGCCATTTGAAATTTACCAATGGATATAGAATATTTTTGTGCTAAGTATTGGGCGAGAATAGTCAGTCCGCCTAAGCTTGCTTGGTGTCTAAATAATCCGAGTAAACCAGAGCCAACTAATAACCCTCCAATAAAAGCCGCATATATTGGGTCTAAAAATTTAAATTGCATAAAAGCAGGCGCATATTCGACAAAAATAGACAGTAGAAAAACAGAGATGAATGTTTTTAGTGTAAACGCTAACCCAAGCTGTCGATATGATAAATAATAAAAGGGTAGGTTGATAACAAAAAACACATCACTGAATGAATATGAAGAGGCATATTGTCCTAAAAATGCTAACCCTGCAGTGCCCCCAATAAGCAATCCTGTTGATTTAAAAAACGTAATGCCAAGTGCAGCGAGAAGCGTGCCAATTAATATGCCTTGAGCATCTTCAAATAATGAGTGTTGAGCTGATTTAGTAGACATAACAAGCCTAATTATACGTTCAGTAATAAAAGTAAGTATAAATTCATTTGTGTTGAATGTATGAAAGGTTGTGAAAAATGAGTCTTTATCATCAGTGCTTTCAATACTTGAATTAAAGTAATAAACCTTTAGTCGTTAATAATGACTAAAGGTAATGATTAAATATTAAGGAGCAATAATTAGACCAATAATTAATAGACGTTACCTTACTAGCAACGCCGCTAATTTAGTTCTGTTTAGGTGATATAACAAGCTCATTCATACACTAAATTGCATTAATATGGTGCAGTAATTACACATATTTGCATTGAAATCGAACACTTTATTTAAGTCAAATTGCACTTTCATTAACCAGAATTGAGGTTAAATGAGTAATTATTCTTTCATTTTTGATGCTCTAATTTGAGCGGTTACTTTTTTAATAAATTCGGGCATATTTGTTAAACGATCGACTTGAATTTTTTGTGCAATGCTCGATTGACCCATCGTCTCATTCCACTCTTCCATGCCTGGTATTTCTGCCAGTACATCCCATTCAAGTTGGCTAGGAGCAAATTTACTAACAATGCTATTAACGTAATATACGTAAATATCAGCCATCGTAAATTGCTCACCTGCAATCCATGGTGAAAATTGAGATAAATGACTTAATGCAGTAATACCACGTTTTAATACTTGGCGTACTTCTATCTTAACCGACTCTGGTGCTTCAGTACCGGAAAAGGCATAAGGTATAAAGCGTCTACTTGGCAATTCAAAATAAAGCTCTGCTATTTTCATTATTTGACGGACAACAGCACGTTCGCCACTGTTTTCAGGATAGAGTTGAATGTCAGGATAGGTCTCTTCCAGAAAGTCACAAATAACACTCGATTCTGAAATGTTAAGCCCATCAGGCGTTGTGATTGCGGGTACTTTGCCTACTGGACTAATAGCTAATAGTTCTTTGCTGCCCGCGTAAAGGAGATTTTCTTGAAATGGTAATTGTTTATAGAGAAGTACATGTTTCACTATATTGTAATAGTTACTAGCGGCAAAACCGTGCAAAATTATCATAACTCTCTCTTCTATTGTTAAGGTGAAATATTTTTATAAAACATGCACATTAAGGCACTTCAACTGTAATCGGGTGTAATTTTTACGTTTAAAACATTATTACTGGTCTTAATGTGATCATATATAAGCTTACTGTGAATCAGTATTGCTTTTAAAACAACAACTTTTAAAACAACATAATTGATCTTAAAACAACCGCAATGCGAACACTCGCAGATCTAAATTCAGGTCTGAATATAATGTGTTGCTTTTAGTGATCGCCTTAGGCAAAGCTAATAATCACTAATGGCGTTATTTTGTATTAGGTGTAAAAAATGAACTTATGATATATTTTAAAAATAACAAATAAAAATCATTTTTCTTTAAGTCTATTATGCAAGAAATTGAAACATCTAGTTTAAAAGCAAAAACTAACGACAATACGGAATTAGAGTTTACTCAAAAAAAGTACCTTTAAATGTCTCTGGTGCAGTGCTTGAGAAGCAATATATATTAGATGATGGAGGCTTTCTCTTATTGTCGACGGATAACTGTGCGTTTGAAGAACAGTTACATTTAACTTTTGTTAGTAGGGATTTTAGGCTTCTAGATAGTATTGACCTTGGTTTCGAGTATCTATCTGGGATCCTAGAGAATGTCCGCGTCATAAATAATCGCACTATCGAATTTGATTTCTTTCCAAAAACGCGATATCGAGTTGTTATTAATAACTCGGGCAAGTTTATTTTTACGCATTCACTATCAGAAGTTCATTATTCTAAATCCATTTTTTCAAAGAAATATTTAACAATCTCTAAATTACCTTGCGAGGTTATTTGATGGTCTTTGTTGTATTGGGTACTAGAACGGCAAAAATAATAGTTAACCGACTATCGACGACTTAATCTACTCATTAATAAGAGGCTTTAATGAAAAAATTTATTTTCTTAATATACGTAATTTACTCAAGTTTTGCAGTGAGTGATGAAATTGATTGTAATAATATAATTAGCACGCTTGATATCAATTACTGTGCAGGTATTGAGTTAAACAAAGCAGAACTCCAAATGACGACCTACTTAGCTAAAAGTAAAGAAAAAAATAGCTACGATAAAGAGTTGATTACGGCTATTGATAAAGCTCAACAGGCATGGAAAGTCTATATTAAAGCGCATTGTGATTCTATTTATACTATGTGGAGAGAGGGCAGTATTAGAGGTGTTATGTCTTTAAATTGTAAAACTAAATTGACCAAGCAACGAACACATGAAATCTGGTCAAACTTTCTCACTTATATGGACAGTACACCCGCGGTATTGCCTGAACCAAAAACTTAAAGTAAACGTTTAATAAACCATTAAATTGGAGAACTAAAGTTATTAGTTCAGCATTTATGGAATATGACTTATTTGACATCTTTATTGTGATTTTTAAGTTTTATAGATAAGTTATTTAATAATTCATTCGCCCTGTATTTTCTTTTTATTTAAACGTTAATTGCTTAGATATTCTGTGTAATATAGGGCGACTTATAATAATAGTTTTAGAAAAGGGTGGTTATGATTCAGTTGTTTATTGGTGGTGTACGAAGTGGGAAGAGCGCTGCTGCAGAAACATTGTTAATAGAGCGTGTTAAATCCGACTGTTTAAAACCTGCCTATATTGCAACAAGTGTTGCTTTTGGTGACGAAACCATTGAGCGTATTGAGAAACATAAGCAAAGTCGTCAATCACAGTTTGATTTACCCATTGCTACGCACGAGTTAGATTACCAACAAGTTGACCTATTATCTGTTTTACAATCACTGAACTCACCAGACAATATCGTATTAATTGAATGCCTTTCTACTTGGGTAGGTTGGTATTTATGTTTAGACAATCCCTTAACGCAGAATTTAATCATACTTGAACAACAACAAGCTTTGTTACTGTCTTTTTTAGCGGCAGCTAAGTGTGATGTGATTATTGTGACAGGGGAAGTTGGTTGTGGCCTGATTGGTGAAACCCCTTTGCAACGACGGTATGCGGACAAATTAGGCGAGTTAAATCAAAAGGTTGCTGCTTTATCTGAGCATGTGTTTTTGGTGACTGCTGGTATTAAGCAAACACTTAAGTAGTTATTTATTTCTATTAGAACACTTCGATAACAATAACTTATAAAGGAAAACTGTTACAAAAATTATGTATCAATGCTTACGTAAATATTCTTAGCTTAGTGTTCTTATTTAAAAAACATTTATTCAATGTTTTCTTTTAAAGGCTGTTTAATTCGATGTCGCCGTTACACCGAATTATTGACAGGGTCTAAAACAATCGTGAGAGTTAGGTGGATATAGACCTAAATTTTGTATTGTTTTAAATAAAATTTAATTTTTTATATATTTCCCCTTTAAATCTTATTTTTGCTCCCCATATTATTATTTAACCTAGATGGGGAAACCCAAAAATTCTTAAAAAGAGAGAAAATATATGTCTGATTATACGACTCAAGAGCAACAAGCAAGTTACGGTATTGGTTTACAAATGGGTGAGCAACTTGCTTCTAATCCTTTTGACGGTCTAGAAATTTCAGCGGTTTCTGCAGGTATTGCTGATGCATTTGCTGGCGCAGAAAGTAAAGTTTCTCAACAAGATCTACAAGCGGCATTCCAAGTTATCTCTGAGCGTATGCAAGCAGCTGCTGCTGAGCAAGCTAAAGTATTAGGCGCGGCTGGTGAAGCATTCCTAGCTGAGAACGCTCAAAAAGAAGGCGTTACTGTTACTGCATCTGGTCTTCAATATGAAGTTATTGCAGAAGGCGAAGGCGAAAAGCCAACTGCTGAATCTACAGTAAGCGTTCATTACCACGGTTCTTTAATCGACGGTACAGTATTTGACAGTTCAGTTGAACGTGGTCAACCTGCTGAGTTCCCTGTAGGCGGTGTTATTGCTGGTTGGACTGAAGCATTACAATTAATGTCTCCAGGCGGAAAAATGAAATTAGCTATCCCTGCAGATCTTGCATACGGTGAGCGTGGCGCAGGTGCTGCAATCGGCCCACACGCAACATTAGTATTTGAAGTTGAATTATTAGCAATTAAATAATTTAATACTAGCGACATTAAGTTTTATGACTTAATGAGCTAAAAAGCCCTTATCTGGTGACAGATAAGGGCTTTTTTATTACCATCTTTTAGGCTATTGGCACATTATATTATTAGCTGACTTTTAACACTTAGGCCAAGAATATAAGTTCATGACTAAGTCATCCACCATTATCCATGAAGGTTGATTCGTTATTTTTAATATGACTCACTTGCCCATTTGAGAATGGCCTGCCTATCAGAACAATTTAAAAGTACATTTCTCTTGCAAGATAAGTACTTAATAACTGCCATTAAAATAAGCCACAATCTGCGGGAAGAATTCGTAGAGACTAATACAAATTAACCAGAACCAGGCGCTTAACCCTAACCGTTGAATGGCTAAACTGACTTTATCTGCCGTTGGTTGGTTATTAATACCGATGCTGGCATAAGTAACTTTCTCTGAGGCATATAAACGGACACCACCGAGTTGTGTTTGAATACTTAACGCAAAACTACTTAACAATAAGCCAGAAGAAAAATGGTGCCAATCAACACTTTGCTTGAATTTTTTAAAGATATGCTTGATCGGTTTATCATACAAAGAAAATGTAAAGCTCACGAGTATATGTACAGGTAATTGAAGTAGTCTGGTAATGAAAGAGGGTATTTGACCAAAAACCTTATACAGCGCTAATTTACAATTCCATTGTTGTGTACAAATATGCATGAGTTGATAAAACAAAGCCCCGTAAATACCGCTGACTAAATACCAAAAAATAACGGCAAACCATCCATTGGTTAAATGCAACACGAGAGATTCAATAGTGGCTTTATTGGTGCCTAATAAAGACAACGGTTTTGTTTCACGTAATGTTAGCGGCGACAGAAATAACTTTGCCGTAGCCAAACTATTATGTCGTAGGTCGCTGTCAATCTGCTTATAAACATGCATTTTATCGTGCCAAGATAACAAGCTATACATCACCACGACATCAATCATAAAAGGTTTAAACGCCACGACATATAATTGGCTGATGATTAAGACGATGGGAAAGTATATTAATGAAAAAGCAAGTAAACTAGCTAATCGCTTATACCCATCACTGCGTTCTGGTAAGTTAACTTTGACTGCTATTTGCTTGAAGATAAGTGAAAAAGCAGAAAGGGGATTAAGATCTTTAGGTAATGAGAAACAAAACGAACACAGCGCAGCAAACATAAAGCTGAAATAAACGCTGTGTTGTTCCATTAATGCTAATGTGTCCTGCATTAATTGATTCTATCTACAATCGCTTCCACTAAAATAGAGGCATTTTTAGCGGCTACAGGTAAGAACTCTTCAAAAGAAAGCTCTGATTTTTTACCGGCAATATCAGACAGTGAACGAATGATCACGAAAGGTACTGAAAACTGAAAGCAAACTTGTGCAATTGCAGCGGCTTCCATTTCACAAGCAGCCATCGTTGGGAAGTTTGTACGTGCTACTTCTGCTTTTACTGGATCTGCCATGAAGATGTCACCAGTACAAATTAACCCTTTGATAATGTTTAGCCCTGGTAATGTTTGTGCTGCTTGTTCTGCAATTTCAATTAATGAAGGTGTAGCTTCAAATGCGGGTGGTAATTGTGCCATTTGGCCTATTTCATAACCAAAAGCGGTTAAATCTACATCGTGAAATCTTACTTCTGTTGAAATGACAATGTCACCTACATTTAAATTTTTATCATAACCACCGGCTGAGCCCGTATTAATGACAGTGTCTGGTGAGAATTTTTCTAACAATAAAGTCGTTGCAACCGCCGCTGCTACTTTACCAATGCCTGATTTTGTTAAAATAACTTGTTTGCCGTTAAGGTCACCTTGGTAAAACTCACAACCTGCAATGCTAGTTGTTGTTACGTTGTTCATTGCTGATTTAAGGATGCTAACTTCTTCATCCATTGCGCCAATAATGCCTATTTTCATGTAATTTTCTCTTTGTTATATCAATAAAGGTCTAATGCTACCATATTGTTTGCTATATCTTCACTCTAAGGTTTTTTTGTGGCAAATAACTGTGTAAAATCGCGTGTAATTAATATGCTAGCAAACTAGGAAAAAGCAAATGAATGCCTTACTCGAAGATTTAAAAGCGCGTGGTCTAATTGCCCAAACAACCGCCGATGAAGAACTACATGAACATTTATCTAGTGCGAGCCGTACCTTATATTGTGGTTTTGATCCTACTGCTGATAGTTTACACATTGGTAGCTTAGTGCCTTTATTGATTCTTAAGCGTTTTCAAGAAGCTGGCCACAAGCCGTTAGCATTAGTAGGTGGCGCAACTGGCTTAATCGGTGACCCAAGTTTTAAAGCGGCAGAGCGTAAATTAAACAGTGATGATATTGTTGCCAATTGGGTAGACTCAATTAAAAAACAAGTGAGTGCATTCATTGAGTTTGGTGAAAAAGACAATGCCGCTGAAGTGGTTAATAATTTAGATTGGATCCAGAAAATGGATAGCATCTCTTTTTTACGTGATGTGGGTAAACACTTTAGTGTGAATGCCATGATTCAAAAAGAATCTGTTAAACAGCGTATTGACCGTGAAGGCGCTGGGATTTCGTTTACTGAATTCAGTTACATGTTATTACAATCTTATGATTTTGCTGCATTAAATAAAGAGAAAGCCTGTACGTTACAAATTGGTGGTTCTGACCAATGGGGTAACATTACCGGTGGTATCGATTTAACACGCCGTATGAACCAAGAAAAAGTATTTGGTATTACTATGCCGTTAGTCACTAAAGCTGATGGCACTAAATTTGGTAAGACTGAATCAGGTACCATTTGGTTAGACCCGACTAAAACATCGCCGTATGCATTCTTCCAATTCTGGATCACAACATTAGATGCCGATGTTTATAAATTCTTACGTTACTTCACTTTCTTGTCTATTGAAGAAATTGCAGAGATTGAAGAAAAAGATAAAACCATTAAAGGACGTCCACAAGGACAAGCTATTTTAGCACGTGAAGTAACACGCTTAGTACACGGTGAAGAAGGATTAGCATCAGCAGAACGTATTACTGAAGCATTATTTTCGGGGAACTTAAGTAGTTTGAGCGAGTCTGATTTAGCTCAGTTAGCGCAAGATGGACTTCCTGCTACCGATGTTGATACTGAAAGTGCCTCTATTGTAGAGTTATTAACGAGTTGCGAATTAGCCGCGTCGAATAAAATGGCACGAGAATTTGTAAACAATGGTGCAGTGATGGTGAATGGAGACAAAATTACTGATACCGAAGCAACTATTCAAAAAGTAGATGCTTTATTCTCACGTTACACATTAATTAAACGTGGTAAGCGTTTATTTAATCTATTTATCTGGAAATAAAAGAGAATCTATATGATCTTAAAAAACTACACCTTAAAGAGTAATGCTTTAAAAAATATTATGTTAAAAGCATCTGTTGGTACGTTGGTCGGTTTATCTTCTTTTGCAGCATTAGCGGCAGATGAAACGGAAGAAACATGGGTGGATATGAGCGATCCTACTGCTGTTTATTCTAGTGCTACGATTGGTGGTGGTACTGAAGGTATTGATTTGTCTGCTAGTTATGGTGGTTATTTAAGCGGCGTGTACAAACAACGTTTTACTGTTGCAGCAAAGCATGACTTAGATTTTTATGAAGTAAATTATTTATTATTAAATGCGAGGTCTAACTCTGGTGTAACTTTTGATAGTAGCTGGAGTAAAGATATTCGCGCCGATGGTAAAGATTATGATGATGTCAACGATACTTCTGTTGGTGTTTTTGCCAAGCTTGCTTTTATGGATGATCACATTAACTTTTATCCTAAAGTCAGTGTTGGGTATTTATGGGCAGATGAGATCGAAGATACTACTTATGTGAAATTTGATGCAACGACTCGTTATAAGTTTAATCGTATGTATTGGGTTGGTATTACGCCAAGCTACGCTTATGGTTTTAAAGGTGCCGACCTTAATGAATGGGCTGCAACGATAGACGCAGGTGTTCAATTATCAGATGTATTTGGCTTTAGTGTTAGTGCAAATGACGACGAAGAGTTTACTGCAAATATTACTTTTGCATTCTAGTATTTCGTATTGATCTCAATGACTAGCTGAAACCGTTGTTTTAAGCGAATAAAAAGCCTGATTATTATCAGGCTTTTTTGTGTTTATTTTAAAGGTAAATCAGACTCTTAATTAAGAAAAGGGTCTGACTGTGATTGATTAAAACACTTATTTTCTTAAAGAAGATGACACGATTGATAAGAATTCATCTTTAGTTTTCTTGTTAGATTTAAACAAACCTCTCAATGCAGAAGTGACTGTTGTTGAACAGATTTTCTGAACACCACGCATCTCCATACACATGTGTCTTGCATCAATCATCACGGCAACGCCTTTCGGTTGAAGGTGTTCGTTTAATGCATCACAAATCTGTTCTGTTAATTGTTCTTGAATTTGTAAGCGTCTTGCGAATACATCTATTACTCTAGGGATTTTAGATAGGCCAACAACCTTACCATTAGGAATATAAGCAACGTGTACTTTGCCAATAATTGGCAACATGTGATGCTCACATTGTGAATAAAACTCGATGTCTTTAATTACAACCATTTCATCATTGGTAGAAGTGAACAGTGCTTTTTGAAGAATTTCTTTTGGATCTTGAGTATAACCGCCACACATAAATTCAAAGGCTTTTCTTACTCGAGAAGGGGTGTCTACTAGACCTTCTCTCGTTGGATCTTCACCTACATGTTCAAGCATTTTTTTAACCGAATTCTCGAACTCTATATTTTTGTCCATGAAATATTTCCTTTAACTTTTATTATATTTTTATATGTGAATCTAAGAGATGAAACGGAGAATGTATCCATTGAATTAGGCTTGTTATAACCATTCAATTACCGCTATTAATAAGCTTAATTTAAATAAAAATCATGGTGGCAATGTTTATAAATATCAGCTTTTATTTCAATGACTGCCATTCATCTTATTGAGACCAGACACTTAACTTTATTAATTTTGCGTATGTTATCAGTATTCATGACCAGCAAGAAACAAAAAAGCTCGAATTAAAGTTAGGGTTTTCATGTTTAATCATATTATTTGACAGACAAGTGATAGAGAGAATTCGATATTAATTCGAAAGACAATTCAAATTGAAGATAACTAGATAACTAGATAACTAGATAACTAGATAACTACATAACGATATAAACGCTTTAACAGATTTATATTGAACTTATCATCCCGTTTAGCCGTACGCTTTTTTTACAAAAAAAAAGTGTAGGCAAAAAGCTGGCAAAAAAGCAGGTAAATAAATAAGTTTTTAGGTAACTATTTTGACAAAAAATGACTCTTTATTTAAAGGTTGGTTAAATAAGTATAATTATTGCAAATAGTAATGATTGTTATTATTGCTTATGATGTTTTATTACTTTATGATCTGTAATGTTAATAAAAATAACGAAGTTGAGGAGTGCGCCTCACTTTTATAAACAAATATTTGGATATTTTCAATGAAATTTTTTCGTCATATTTTTCTTTTTTCTTTTGTCGCTGTGATGGCGGTTAATTCTTTCGTTATAGCAAGCGAAGCCCCGAGGACTTCACCATTAGATGCTGATGGTTTTAGTGTTGAAATGAACGACCCTCGTTACACTAAATTAAAAACCTATCTTGTTGAAATGAAAGATGGTGTTTTAACGCCTGCTGAATTAGTAGTACCAGAAAAAACTAAATTCCGTTTAGTAGTACGTAATCTTGGTAATAAACCTGCTGAATTCGAAAGTAATCAGCTGCGCCAAGAGAAAGTGTTATTTATGAATGCTGAAACGACACTAGTGATTATTCCATTAGACGCTGGTACTTATGATTATTTTGATGATTTTGCACCAACAACACACGGTAAAATAATAGTTAAAGCTAAGGATTAAAAGATGGGACAAACAATTTTTGTTGTCTGTAGAGAGAGCATTGAAGCACTCTTAGTGATCGGAATTCTTTATGCTTGGATGGATGGAAGAGCGGATGCAGCAACAGGTAAAAAATGGTTGTTTGCAGGCGTCGTGGCAGGATTTGGTTTAGCAGCGTTATTAACATTAACGTTAATTGGTGTCTCAGATTTATTAGGTGGTGACAGCCGAGCTTGGTTTGAAATCGGCATGTTAGCACTTGCAAGCGCGTTGATTGTACAAATGGTGCTGTGGATGCGAGTCCATGGACGTACATTGAAGAAAGATCTGGAAGCTGGATTAGAAAAAAGCCTACAGGGCAAAAAAAGCTGGTGGGGAGTATTCTTCTTATCAATGATTGCGGTAGGGCGTGAAGGCTCTGAAACGGTCATGTTCCTATACGGTTCACTTTTACAGTTGGGGACACTGGCGTCTTATATTAGTTTCTTCAGTGCGGTAGCAATCGGTCTTGCTCTAGCGATGGTGATGTTTTATGCCTTGCAGTTAGGTGGGAAATTTATTTCTTGGAAATGGTTCTTTAAAGTGACAGAGATTATGTTGCTTTTCCTTGGCTCTGCATTGTTTTTGGCAGCTTCTGAAAAATTATTAGGTGGCCCGTTAGCCGCGACAGATTTACCAGGTTGGTTATATAGCAACATCTGGGATATGAGTAGTGTGCTAAGTGATAGTTCTGTATTTGGTAATTTATTAGCTTCACTATTTGCTTACCGCTCACAACCGATTGGTTGGGATTTAGCTGTATTAGGCACTTATTGGATTGGTGTGATGGTTATTCTTAAATGGCAGTTTCATAAGAAGCATGAGCCAATAGTGCAAGTCACAGCAGAACAAGCTTAATGCATTTAGCATCAAACAGTTAGCGTCAAAAATGAATTAGAAAATTTATATACACAAATTGCAGAACACAATTTACACAGTTGCAGGAAGCAATTAACACAATGCGTTTTATTGATAACAATAAAGCTCACTAACGTTTTTAATGTACATCTAGGAGTATAAAAGTGAAAAAGACAATGTTAAGCACGATGATCGCAGGCGCTCTATTAGTTTCAGCTTGTAACTCAGAACCAGAAAAACCAGTCGTACCGGAAACTGCAGCGCCAGCTGTTGAAGCCGTTGCTAAGACTGAAGCTGTTACAGCTACAACAGGTTTATCAAATGCTGATAAATTAGCGACGTTATCAACTTATGCAAACATTGCTTCTGCTAACTACTCAGATGCTGTGACAGATGCAAAAACATTACAAACAGCAATCAGCGCTTTTGTAGCAGAACCAACAGAAGCAACATTACAAGCAGCTAAAGATGCTTGGTTAGTGTCTCGTGAAAGTTACGGCACAACAGAAATCTTCCGTCTTTCAAATGGTCCTATCGATGCTGAAGACGGTTGGGTAGCTGAAACTTACGGTGGTGTTGAAGGCGAGCTTAACTCTTGGCCTTTAGATGAAAACATGATCGATTACACTATTGATGCTAACAATGAGCGTACTACTGGTAACATTATTGATACTGTAGGTCTGTTTACACCAGGCGGTGAAGATGTAACAGCGGTTGACGTAACAACATTAACACCTGAAGTATTAGGTGAATTGAATACTAACGGTGGCGATGCAAACGTAGCTGCTGGTTACCATGCCATTGAATTTATGCTTTGGGGTCAAGATCAAGATTACAACAACATGATTGAAGACACTATCAGCAATGGCGCAATGACTGCTGGTCAACGTCCATTAACTGACTTCACAATAGATAAACTAGCTAAACGTCGTCTTGCTTACCTTGGTTCTGTTGCAGAAAAAATGGTTGATGATTTATCAGTTGTAGCAAGTGCTTGGGAAGATAAAGTAAGTGGTGATAAAGGCCTTTACCGCGCTGCTTTATTAGAGCAATTAACGGGAGATCAAGCGTCTAAAAATATCGAGCTATCTACTGCATTAAAACAAATCTTTGCAGGTGTGGGTGTCTTCTCTAAATCAGAACTCGCTAACGAACGTATTGCTGTTGCAGTACTAACACCAAGTGAAGAAGACGAGCATTCATGTTTCTCTGATAATACGCATCGTGATATTGCATTGAACTATCAAGGCATTAAGAACGTATTACTAGGTGAATACAAAGGCGAGAAAGTAGGTCCAGCTTTCATTGATAACTTATCAACTGAAGAGCAAGCTGAAATTGCTACATTAATGGCTGATATTGAAACGCGTATTGCTACCATCAACACATTAGCGACAACAACAATGCATTTTGATTACCAGATTCGTCCAGAAAACGAAGAAAGTGTACAAAACATTGTTACGCTTAAAAACCAATTACGTCGTCTAGGTGACCAAATGGTGACAGTGTCTAAAGCATACGGAATTTCATTAACAACTAATGATGTTACTGATGCTGAAGAAACACAACTTTAAAGCGATGTAACGGATGATACTGTAGTCAATGTTATTGTAATAAATAACATACAGTTAAGTTATTAGTTTAAACGCCACTATCCGGAATCGGTTGGTGGCGTTTCTCGTTACCTATAGGTGTAATTTATTTTGAAAGTGAAGCATGAAAATCAATTCTAATAAGGCAGTAAAAAACACACTCAACGGCATTTTTTTGTTTATTGCATCGAGTCATTTTGTGCATAGTGAAACGAGCGTCAGTACAAATAATACGACTAGCAAGACTGCTAGCAATATCAATGCAGATGAATTTACCAATGCACGCGGCAGTAAGCCTTTTTCTCATCAGATTAAGATGAACGATACAGAATTTGATCAGTATATTCTTGGCCGTTCTTTTTTTACTATCCCATGGGTAGAAGCACCCAGTGCAACAACTGCACGCGATGGGCTTGGCCCACATTTCAGTTCGAATACTTGTGTGAGTTGTCATGTCAATAATGGCAGTGCGCCAACCATTAGTGACGAAAACCAACCATTACGTAGTTTAGTGTTTAAGTTAACACAGCCCAACAAACATGCATCCCGTTGGTTAGTGAATAATCTTGATACGCCAATGCATGATAGTGTGCCTGATCCTGTTTACGGTGCCCAAGTGTCAATTAGAGGCAACGGCAAGGTAAAACCAGAAGCACAAACAAGATTAAAGACTGAATCTCATCCTTTTATCTATCCTGATGGGCAATCTCTGACACTCACTACTTTTATCCCGTATTTAGATAAATTAGCCTACGGACCGTTAGCGAAAGACACTGTGATTGCACTAAGACAACCGCCGACATTAGCGGGTCTAAGATTAATAGAACAAGTGTCAAATGAAGATATCCTGACATGGGAAGATCCACTTGATGCGAATAAAGACGGCATTAGTGGCCGTGCAAATTGGTTAAACGCACCAGACCAAGCTGAAAAAATATTAGGGCGAATGAATTGGAAAGCCAGTGCCCCGAATATTGCTGGACAAACGGCCAATGCCGCTGCACATGATTTAGGTTTAACTAACCCCTTTTTCCCTGAAGAACTTTGCCAACCAGCACAAGCTGATTGCATTGCTGCACCGCGAGGGGATAAAACAAGGTTAGGTAGTTTAGATTTACCTATGTTGCGTTTACAAGCGATTGCGTCTTTCATTCGCGACCATAAAGCACCTAAAACGGTCAACTTGGATAAAAAAGGACGTGACGGAAAAGCATTATTTGAAGACGTCGGTTGCGGCGAGTGCCATCGCTCAACATTAACGACCGCTAAAGGTGTTGAATTTCACCCTTATTCTGATTTACTCTTGCACGATATGGGGGAGGCACTACAAGATGGACGCCCAGAGTTTCTCGCCACTGAACGAGAATTTAGAACTGCGCCTTTATGGGGAGTAGGGGCACGTGTTCGTGCACAACATCGTTTTTTACATGATGCACGAGCAAAAACACCGGAAGAAGCGATTCTTTGGCACGGTGGAGAAGCCGAAAAGGCAAAATTAAAATTTACTAAATTAGATCAAGCAGAGCGCTTGGCCTTGTTACACTTTCTGGAGCAATTATGAAAATTTTTATCCCCCTGTCAGCTATTTTTTTACTTAGCGTACCTCTGACTAGCTATGCTCAGCTGAGTAATGCACAGGAAAAAGACCCTTATGCTTCAATCTATGACCATGTTATCCAGCAAAATGCAGATAACGCAGTGCAATATTGTGCAGATTTACAAACGTCTTTAGAAAGCAAGTCAAGTGATGTTCGCCACCAAGCATTTGTAAAAATGGCTGAAGGGTGGGGACGAGTACAAGCAAGTTACATACTTGGCGATTATGATATGAATGCAATGGATTACCCACTAATGGTGGATTACTTCCATAGCGGTAATGAAGATATTCATGCCAGCATCGAGCGTTTAGTTGGTCGTGATTCAAAACCTGCTACGGCATTGTATAAAAACTCCTATAAAACCATGGGCGCTATCGATTCTGTTATGTTCAGTGGCGAATGGTCTGAGCGTAGAAAAGCATTTGCAGAAGTGATGGTGGCGAACGTGTGTAAACGATTTACACAGATAAGTGACGGATATAAAGCCAATCGCGATGCGTTCCTTTTCGATGTAGATAGAGGTTTGTCATTGGTCGTCAATGCTGAAATTGAACATATCTATAAAACACGAGATTGGCGTATTGCACAAGTGAGTGGATTAACAAAGGCCAACCTGGGTGAAACTAAACCAGAGCATCAACAATATCCTTATAGCCAAGCATCGTGGGCTTTTATTGGTGGGATTTTAGAAACTAACAAACAACTTTTAGGTGAAGATCAACAACCGAATGTAGCAACGATTGCTTATGATAAGCACGGTAAAGAGGGCATTAATGCAGTGCAAGTCGCATTAGAAAACTCGTTAACTGCTTACAAAAATACACCCGTTGATCATAACTTTAATTTAAATGACATGATCCCAATTTTTCAGGGATTGTTAGATGTTCAAAAAGCCTTTTACAGACATTTAGTGAGTCAAATTGGCGTATCAGCGAATCTAATCGATGCAGATGGCGATTGATACACCCTTATCGGTATTTCTGAACGGTGGCCAACGGATTTTTTGGGGGTACCTTGTCGTTAGTGCTGTCATTGCGATTGGTTGGTATGTCTTTAAAGTGGGGGCTATTTCAGCGCCCAAGTTAAAGGCTTATTGGCTGAATGCTGATTCAAAACTAGATTATCGTTATTTTATATTCAATTGGATATTCAAGGCATTATTTATTGTGCCTGTTCTCTTGTCAGCGAACACCGTTGCCCTGTGGACTCTGAATTGGTTGAATTCAGAATTCGAGCCTTTATTTTTGTCATGGTATTATCGCGATATTATTGTGGCGTATACGTTAACTTTGTTTGTACTCGGAGATTTTAGCCGCTATTGGTTACATCGTTGGTTGCATACTAATCGTTGGTTATGGAAATTTCATCAGGTGCATCATAGTCCTGAATCGTTGAATCCATTGACATTTTATCGCTTACATCCAGTAGAAATTATGCTGTATGCATTACGTAATGCATTGGTTGCTGGCGTGGTCACAGGGATATTTGTCTTTTGCTTTGGCGCGCGAATTAACCTTTATTCGGTATTAGGTGGGAATGCCTTTGTGGTCATTCTCTTTTCTTTTACGGGAAACTTGAGGCATAGCCATATTCGCTTGAGTTATGGGCGTTGGTTGGAACGTTTATTAATATCGCCAGCGCAGCATCAAGTGCATCATCAACAAGAAAGTATGCGTAAAAACTATGGTAGTGTATTGGCGTTATGGGATTGGTTATTTGGCTCATTACGATTAACAAAAGATGCACCAGTAACAAACAAATTTGGTTTAGGAGAAGGGAGAAGGCAAGATTTTGATAGCGTATTCAAAATTATGGTTCGCCCCTTTTTTAATATATTAACAAGTATCAAACGGACATTTCAGTGAAAAAATTTCTTTATCTATTAGTGATTGGCTTGGCGAGTACTCAGCTGAATGCTGCACCGCAAATGACAGAGGCGCAAATAGGGCAACTACTGTTTTTAGATCCCTCTTTTTCTAAAAATAGAACCATGTCTTGTGCAACCTGTCATGAGCCTAACAATAGCTTTACAGATCAACGCCAAAATACCAGTGGTCAAATGGTCTCAATCGGCGATGATATAAAATTATTAGGCTCTCGAAACACACCTATGGCCGCTTATGCGAGTACTTCACCGGCATTTCACTTCGATGAAAAGCTACAAGAGTACGTCGGTGGTCAGTTCTTAGATGGCCGCGCAGATACATTAGCGATTCAAGCGATGGGGCCACCTGTAAACCCAGTGGAAATGGGACTGCCGAATGGGCAGACTGTCGTGCAACGCATCCAAGAGAATCCTTTCTACGTTGAAAACTTTAAACGCTTATATGGTAAAGGGGTGTTTGATATGGTTGACGGTAAGGAAATGTCACCTGCATTTGAAGCCTTTGGTAATGCGTTACAAGCATTCCAACAAACCGATGAGTTTGCTACCTATGACAGTAAATACGATCGCTTCTTAAAAGGTGAGTATGAATTAACGGTATTAGAAGATTTAGGGCGCACCTTATTCTTTTCAAACAACAATGTCAGCTGCAATACCTGTCACATGCTAAAAGTAGAAGATAGTAAAAAAGAACCCTTTACTAATCATCAATACCGTAATATTGGTGTGCCAACCAATGCGCAACTGCTGGCGTTCGGCCATTTAAAAGCAGACTTTATTGACCATGGTTTATTAGAAAATCCTGCCGTAGACGATCCTAAGTACGATGGTAAATTCAAAAACCCATCATTGCGTAATGTCGCTGTGACAGGACCTTATATGCACAATGGTGTATTTAAGGATTTACGTACCGTGATGGAGTTTTATGATCATTTTAATAATCCCAAACGCACTATTAACCCTGAAACAGGTAAACCTTGGCGAGCGCCTGAAGTGCCTAACACAGTTGATTTAGCAGACTTAAAAGCACAAGTACTCACGGACCGTAAGATTGATGCATTAATTGCTTTCATGAAAACCTTAACCGATAAGCGCTTTGAACCGCTATTAGAAGCGAAAGACAAACTGGAAAAAGAGAAAAAAGCTGCTAAGTAACTCATTTACATTTAACGTGTTTAACACACATTAATAGAGAACAAGGATTGTATAGCATTCGTTTATTCAATCGTTGTTTTCTTACCGTTTAATCTTCCCTTTAAAGTGTCGGATTTATTAACACTTTAGCAAGTTTATTTTTCTATAATAATCTTATTCCTTTATAATCAATGCTTTTTTGTTTTGGCATGATTAGTGCTTTATCTGCTCGTTATAGGTAGTTTTGCCTAATTTAATTTTTACAGGAATAGATTAATGAGAAAAATCATCTCAATATTAGTACCATTGTTATTTTCAATGGCAGCACAAGCAACAGTGATGAGTTATAAAACAAGTGGACACCATACTTCTGGCACTAATACCATTGGAACAGTAAAAACATATCAAGATAGTTTATATATATATTCAATTGACGGTAAGGGTGATAGTAAAGTGAGCACTTTTGCTGGAGTAGAGCAGGGGGCTTTTGACAGCATTTCAACAGGAAACGCACTATCGGGCTCTGCATATCAAAATAGTGTAACAGTGGATACAGGGTCAATTTTTTCATTTGATTGGTTGTGGTATAGCGTTGAAATATCAAATTCATTCTATAATGATTTTGCGTTTGTTAACTTGAGTCTGGGCGACCTCAATTGGCTTGCAGATACATCGACACCTGATTGGGAAACTGGCACTTTTGAATGGGCTGCTACCGAGTCAGGTTTATTAACCTATACCGTCGGGGTATTCAATGTTAATGATGATACTGTTAAATCAAAATTAATCGTTAATAATTTTTCAGTGTCAGATCCTGTTTCAGTACCTGCTCCTGCTATGTTAGGACTGTTTGCTTTAGCTGTACTAGGTTTTTCTATTAACCGCCGTAAAAAGTTAGTTAGTCTCTAGATAGATAAAAGCTTAGCGCATAAAAAAACCATTCAATTTGAATGGTTTTTTTGTTTTAGGCTTATCACTTTCAGCTTAGTTAATACGTTTGTACTTAACACGTTTAGGCTCTAATGCCGCTGCACCTAATGTTTTCTTCATCCACGCTTCGTATTCACTGTAGTTACCTTCATAGAAGTTAACTTGGCCTTCATCACGGTAATCGATGATGTGCGTTGCAATACGGTCTAAGAACCAACGGTCATGTGAAATCACCATGGCACAACCTGCAAACCCTAATAGTGCATCTTCCAGTGCTCGCAATGTTTCGATATCTAAATCATTGGTTGGCTCATCGAGTAACAATAAGTTACCGCCAGACTTAAGCAATTTAGCTAAGTGTAAACGACCACGTTCACCACCGGATAAATCACCTACGATTTTAGATTGGTCAGAACCTTTAAAGTTGAAACGACCTAAATAAGCACGACTCGGAATTTCAATATTACCCACTTGAATAATGTCACTACCGCCAGACACTTCTTCAAATACAGACAGTTTGTCATCCATATGATCACGGAACTGGTCAACACTCGCCATTTGTACTGACTCACCGACAATGATTTCACCAGAATCAGGTTTTTCAGTGCCGTCTAACATTTTAAATAACGTTGATTTACCTGCACCATTGGCACCGATAATACCGACGATCGCACCTTTAGGAATACTGAAGCTTAAATCGTCAATTAACACACGACCATCAAATGATTTAGTTAAGTTATTAACATCGATAACTTGATCACCCAAACGTTGGCCTGTTGGAATAAATAGCTCGTTTGTTTCATTACGTTTTTGGAAGTCTTGATTATTAAGCTCTTCAAAACGAGATAAACGCGCTTTGCTTTTAGATTGACGTCCTTTTGCGTTTGAACGAACCCATTCCAGCTCTTGTTCAATTTGGCGTTGACGTGCCTTCTCTTGTCCTGCTTCTTGTTTTAAACGCTCATCTTTTTGCTCTAACCAAGATGAGTAGTTACCTTCCCAAGGGATCCCGTAACCACGGTCTAACTCTAAGATCCAACCGGCTACATTATCAAGGAAGTAACGGTCATGGGTAATGGCCACAACAGTCCCTTCATAGTCATGTAGGAAACGCTCTAACCATGCAACAGATTCAGCATCCAAGTGATTGGTTGGTTCGTCTAGTAATAACATGTCTGGTTTTTCAAGTAATAAACGACATAACGCAACACGGCGACGCTCACCACCAGACAGTACTTTTATCGGTTGATCCCACGGAGGTAAACGCAGGGCATCAGCAGCACGTTCTAATTGGTTATCAAGGTTATGACCATCGTGTGCTTGAATAATATCTTCAAGTTGACCTTGGCGTTTTGCTAAGGCATCAAAATCGGCATCTTCTTCAGCGTAAGCTGCATAAACTGCATCTAACTCTGTTAATGCAGACTTCACTTCTGAAACAGCTTCTTCGATTATTTCACGAACATTTTTTTCAAGATCTAATACTGGCTCTTGCGGTAAGTAACCGATTTTTGTACCCGTTAACGCGCGCGCTTCACCATCAAACTCTTGGTCAACGCCAGCCATAATACGTAATAGAGTCGATTTACCTGAACCATTCAGACCTAACACGCCAATTTTAGCGCCAGGGAAAAAACTTAATGAAATATCTTTTAGAATCGTACGTTTAGGTGGAACCACCTTAGAAACGCGCGACATAGAATAAATGAACTTATCAGGCAATGCTTGAGCCATGGGGAATCCTTTATAATGAATAGAATAATTGCCATCTATTGTAAGTATCTACTAATCAACAAGCAACAGAAGGGGATCGCTTAGATAATTAAAATTGCTAAAAGTAGATTAATGATCCAAGCAATTGTGTAAATGCTTTTATATTTGATCTTTAACTAAGTCTGATACTTTATTTTCTCCTTTCTCAAATAATCCTTTTACAACGCCAAATTTGTTTATCTCAGGTTGGTTTTGACTTAACTTCCATTGTCCTTCGATTGAATCAATTGAAATTTCGATACCTACAATAGCTGGAAGCATTTTATTTATATAGGTCTCTGGAGCATCTGTGATGGACCATGGTGTTGCTTGATTTGATTCATGTTCATTGGTCAACGTATTAATCATGTTATAGACCCATTGTTGATCGTGGATAAATGAAATGTTGCCTTTTACATGAACGACGACATAGTTCCAAGTAGGCACTGCTTTTCCTGACTCTTTTTTTGTTGGGTAATAATTCGGAGAAATATAACAATTTGGTCCATTAAAAATAATAAGGACTTCTGTACCGTTTTCGACAGATTCCCATATTTTATTAATTTTAGCGATATGAGCCTGAATGACATCCTTACCGTTAACCTTAGTCAGAATAACCGGCAAATGATTAACCTCAATACCTGATTTAGAATGTGTTATTAATGTTGCAAAAGGGTACTCTCGTATGACGTTCTTTAACTGAGTTTCTTCTTCTTGCTTGAATTTTTGTGGTATATGCATATTCATCCTTGTATGCCAGCGTGCTATTGAGTTAACTAAAATAATTTGCCTAATTGCACAGAGAATAGGCGTTTTTGGTGGACTAACATTTCTTTTATAGGCAAAACATAAGCTCTGATTTCTATTTTAGGACTGCCTGATTCTGTGCTTTTTATATTTTTATTCTATTTTTACTACTTCATTATAAAAATTATTAAGGCCCTCACTTAATTTAGCCTCAAAATGACTGGCTTCACTGATTTCACCATCTACTAAAACACTGCCTAGTAATGGAATTGAAACATAAGCATTTTCGATGATATTTCCAGACATTGTTTTCAATACTTCTTTTAATACATCCAAACCATGATGAGCACGTGGCGCTGTATTTATTATCATAATTGGGCTATCAGGAAATTCAAAACTACTCACTAGCCAATCTAATACATTCTTCATGGGAGCACTGATTCCATGTGCATATTCTGGACTAGATATGATTAAACCAGAGGATGCATTAAGTTCTAATTTAATTTTATCAAGTGCAGGAATAATACCGGGCTCTAAATCAGGGTTAAACAAAGGTAGCTTACTTATGTCACCAATAATAATTTCAATATGTTCTGGAGAAATATTTGAAATCATTTTCAAGGCGGCTGAATTATAAGAATTTTTTCGTAGGCTACCAGATATGGCGAGCAATTTTATTTTTTTCATATAATTCCTCCGCTATGATGAAATATCAACGTCCAGTTTAGTTGCTGTTATATTTTTACAAGCTTAGAAAGTAATTATAAACACCCGTTTCTTTTTCATAACCAAGTGATTCATATAATGCTTGAGCAGTGACGTTATCTTCACATGTTTCAAGAGCAATACCTTTCGAATTTTGTTTATTAGCAAATTCTCTGGCTGCTTCCATTAAAGTTTTACCTATTCCTAAACGTCTCGCATTTGACGATACGTACAGATCATTTAATACCCAGCTAGAGCGAGCAGAAACAGATGAAAATATTGGATACAACTGAGTAAAACCTAAAGCATGCCCATTTTTATCATAAGCATAAAAAATAATAGAGTCTTTGTTTTTTAAACGTTCAGAAATAAAGTTAACAGCCAATGGTAAGTTGCTTTCTTGTTTATAAAAAACACGATAAGCATTAAACAGTTCACTAACTTCATTTAGGTTTTCTAATACTGCACGTTTTACACTAATATTCATTATTACTCCTTGAGGTTTAACGAGATGATAGAATTTTTTCAGGGGAAATACATTTTTCTGTTTTTGTTTTTTAAAATAATGGCTTATAAGTTTTCATTGGTTTATGACAATAGCACTATTATACAGTCTTAATGCCCGTATAATATGCGGAACATGTCGGATGCTTTTGTACGTATTTATTCTTATGCAAAAATAGGACAATGTGAAATGTCAGGTTTTATGGACTTGTTATTAAGTTTGCTTATCAGCAGGATGATTTACACCATCATTTGTAACTACTTCACCTAGCTCAAAAGGATTTACTCCCTCAAGGCAGCCAATATTAAACCCATATTCATTTGGGCTCGAACGACGTTGATGATGAGTATAAATTCCGCATTTAGAACAGAAGTAATGCTTAGCAGTGTTAGTATTAAACTGGTAAAGTTTTAAAACATCGGCGCCTGAGATTATACGAATTCCATCTAAAGCAACAGATCCTACAATTGCACCTTTTCGTTTACAAATAGAACAATCACAACGCCTAGGTTTCTCAATTCCATTTGGAAGTGACAATTCTAGTGTAACGGAACCACAATGGCAGCTTGCCAAATGCTTCGCTTGTATTTTCTTGTCTCCGATATATTTGATCATTGATGCTATTCCTTTGTTTCATAAAAATATTATTAGGCTTGGATTCAGATCATAAGTGCATAACTTCAATAGGTAGAAAAAGTGGTCAGCTGAATAGTTGCTTATCGCTTTTTCTCCGGCAAGAGATGCAACAATGAAAACATATAAAACAACTGACCTATGCGCAACGATGCCAGGTTTATGCTCTAAAGAAAATAGGCATGAGTCAAAATAAAATAGCTAAACAATTGAATGAGAGTCAATCGACGCTTAGTAGAGAGTTTGCTCGCAATACAGGCAGCGAGGTTACCGTATTAATCAAGCTCAACAAGCAACAGTTAAACGCTGTATTGAAGCCCGTAAAGCAAGAAAAATGACATCTACTTTGATTGCATTAATAAATGTAAAACTAGGTGAAAAATGGAGCCCTGACCAAATTTCAGGATGGCTTAAGAAAGAGCATGATATCAGTATTAGCTATGAAACTATTTATCAACATATTTGGTCCGATAAGCGGAGTGGTGGTCAATTATTCCAACATCTGCGTCGAAAAGGTAAGGCTTACCAAGCCCGCAATAAAGATAAACAAGCTGGTCGAGGTTTTATCAAGAACCGCGTCAGTATCGATGAGCGACCTAATATCGTCGAGACACGTAGCCGAGTTGGTGATTGGGAAATAGATTTAGTCATTGGTAAAGGACACAGCGGCGCATTAGTGACGATTGTTGAGCGTAAAACGCGTTTTACAGTATCGACACGTATTGATAATAAATCAGCAAACACGGTCACTGCGGCGACACTTGCATTATTAAGACCATTTGAAGATGCAGTCTTAACCATCACCGCTGATAACGGTAAAGAGTTCGCTTACCACGAAGAGTTAACCAAAAATCTAAAGTGTACAGTCTATTTTGCAGATCCCTACTGTTCATGGCAGCGAGGATAAATGAAAATACGAATGGCTTATTACGACAATATTGGCCAAAATCTACCGACTTCAAAGAAGTATCGAATTCGATAGTGAAAGAGGTAATAGTGAAGCTCAATGACAGACCAAGAAAGAAATTAGATTACAATACGCCAGCCAAATTAATGGCTGAACATATGGCAGCTATAGCTGCTTAGTTGTTATGCACTTCAGAGTTGAACCTGCCACAGTTAATAATTCAACTCTTATTTTTTATAGGGACTAGTTGAATTTAATTTTGTATAAATAGGTTATATAAAACTTATTAAATATTTTTTTGCCGATTCAATCGTCGATAAAATGGTCTTGGAGTTTTCGGGAGTCCATATTGGTAGACACCATTGAGGATCCTTATTTTTCACACAAGAATAAGGTTGATAATTTCCATCGACTCTTTCATATATTATTTGTAGTTTATCAATATCAGGTAAATACTCTTCAAAGACAATCTTTGTTGAATTTTTTTGTTCGATCTTTATCCAAATAGCACCATATTTTTCAATCATAGTTTTGGGTACAAAATAAAGTGATAATATTTCTCATTTTTATCCTTAATTATATTTTTTGTTCGACAATATTTATTGTGATTATTTCCGCAATTTCTTTTGCAGAATTTTTACAACTGATGAGTTCCTTTTCTTGAAATTCTCCAAGATAAATATCTACCTGACCTCGATCAGAATGAAGAGTAAATTGAACATCGTTATTCGATATTATCGCAGCCCAGCCCATACCGGCTAATTGATAGTCAATAATTGACCATTGAGCACCTAATAATTTCAAAACATTTATTAATTTAACGTCATAATCAGTCACTTTATTTAGTCCTTGTTCAATGTTTCAAGTATCGTTTTTTTGATAGAGAATAGCAATTTCATCCAAATAAACAATCGTTTAAAATCATCATTATACGGAATAGGTAAAATAATTGTGCTCTAAGTACTGTAATAGCGAATGATATTACTTTTCTTGATGGAGGCATTTTTGGTGAAGTGATTTTTGTTCATAATGAAAGATTATAAAGCGACTATTTATGCTGCTAGTTAACTGTCATAAATATTTTTTAGTAAATTGATCATTTCCTCTAAAAATTTTGTAAATAATATGTTATAAATCTGAATTCTACGAGTCATCCTCCTATTTGTTTTCTAAATAAATATCAGCCTGAATCATTTTTATTAAAAAATAATTTATCAAGGGTTAATAATGAGTTCAAAGTCCTATCAGTTTGTTAATCGACAACGTTATCGATTAACTCCAGAAGGAACGGTTGATCTGCGCTTGAGCGAAGATATTGTAATAAGTGAAGAACCACTCAATATTGTATTGCATTGGAACTGCCCAAAGACGGGCAAGCAACTTGAAAAACCATTGATGGTAACAATGAGAACACCGGGGCAAGATGCCTTTTTGGTGACTGGGTTATTACTTTCTTATGCGATAATTCATCATGCAGCAGATATCAAAAAAATCAGTTGTGAAGAGCAAAATCAATGTGATGTTTATCTCGATAAGCATGTTCAATTCGATTGGAAAAGTTTAAGCCGTCAGTTTGTGAGCCATTCCGGTTGCGGTATCTGTGGTGCAAACGATGTTAAAAAGTTAGCGCACACCTTTGAGCATGATGTTGATGAACAAGCTCATTGGTTATCGATTAACAATCTCCTGACATTTTCTACGCAACTTAGAAAGCAACAAACTTTATTCAGTGCAACAGGTGGCGTGCATAGTGCAGGGATTTTTACCGTCAATAGTTGCT
The DNA here is from genome assembly GCF_947489755.1 of uncultured Psychromonas sp. GTDB lineage: Bacteria > Pseudomonadota > Gammaproteobacteria > Enterobacterales > Psychromonadaceae > Psychromonas. The sequence goes on along the minus strand of NZ_CANLFB010000004.1, from coordinate 46,506 downwards.
TATCCGTTCAAGAAGATGTCGGCCGCCATAATGCAGTAGACAAAGTTATTGGTGACTTACTACAGCAAAATTTGTTGGGTAATCAACATATCTTAATGCTAAGCGGGCGCGTTAGTTTTGAGTTGATGCAAAAAGCGGTAGCGGCAAATATACCTGTAGTTGTTGCCATTGGTGCACCTTCAAGCTTAGCCGTTTCAGTCGCAAAACAATTTAATATCACCTTAATAGGTTTTGTGAGTGAACAGACTTTTAATGTTTATCACGGTGATTTCCGTTTAATTAAAGCACAGTGTTAATCATTATATTTTTAATAATTAACTTTTAACTATTTAACTATTTAACTTTTAACAATAACCATTAATCTAATTATCATAGGTAGGCCTTAATGACCGTTAAAAAATATACTGGTGCAGCTGGTGGCTGGGATTCACTCGCCAGTACTGCAAAACACTTGTTTCACAGTGAAAATGTCGCTAAAAACATATTGAATTTAATGAAAACCAATCAAGACCATGGTTTTGATTGTCCTGGTTGTGCATGGGGTGAAGAGACTAAAAAAGATCGCTTCAAGTTTTGTGAAAATGGCGCAAAAGCGGTTAATTGGGAAGCGACTTCTCGCCGTTTAAGCCCCGCATTTTTTGCTGAGTTTTCTGTCTCTGCATTACGTAAACAAACAGATTATTTTCTCGAAGACCAAGGTCGTTTATCTGACCCTATGTTATATAAAGCGGAAACAGATAAATATGAACCGATTAGTTGGGATGATGCTTTTACATTAATTGCAAAACATCTCAATGAATTAGAAAGTCCGAATCAAGCGGAATTTTATACGTCTGGTCGCGCAAGTAACGAAGCTGCATTCTTATATCAGTTGTTTGTTAGAAAATTTGGTACCAATAACTTTCCTGACTGCTCTAATATGTGTCATGAAGCCAGTGGTATTGCACTTAAGCAAGCTATTGGTAGTGGTAAAGGGACTGTTACGCTAGATGATTTTGAACATGCAGATGCTATTTTTGTATTTGGTCAAAACCCCGGTACAAACCATCCTCGTATGTTGCATACATTAAATCATGCGGTACACCGTGGTGCGAAAATTGTGACCTTTAATACCTTAAAAGAACGTGGTTTAGAACGTTTTGCTAATCCACAATCACCTGTTGACATGGTATTTGGTAGTTCCACTAAACTGACTAGTTTGTATTTCACGCCTAATTTAGGTGGCGATATGGCGGCGGTTCGCGGCATGGTTAAAGTATTATTGAAACGTCATGAACAAGCTGCTGATAGTGGTGACCGCGTATTTAATCTAAAATTTATTGAAAAACAGACCAGCGGCTTAACTGCGTATTTAGCAGAAGTCAAAGCAACACCTTGGTCATTAATCACTGAGCAATCTGGTTTATCTAAAAAGGAGATAAAATCGGCTGCTGATGTGTATCAAAACTCAAAACGCGTGATCATTACGTGGGCGATGGGGATCACACAGCACAAACACTCAGTTGCGACGGTCAATGAGCTGGCTAATTTACAATTGTTATTCGGTCAAATAGGTAAAAAGGGCGCTGGTTTATGCCCTGTGCGTGGTCACTCAAATGTGCAAGGCGATCGCACGATGGGGATTGATGAAAAACCAAGCCAAGCACTATTAGACAACATAGAAAGAGCATTCGGTTTCACACCACCACAAGCCCATGGTCATAATGCCGTACAAGCCGTTGAAGCAATGCTACGTGGTGACAGTAAGGTATTTATTGGATTAGGCGGAAACTTTGTGGCTGCAATGCCTGATTCTGAGGTCACGCGTCAAGCCATGAGCCGTTGTGATTTAACGGTCAATATTGCCACTAAACTTAATAGAACACATTTATATCCTGGTAAATCAGCCTTAATCTTGCCTTGTTTAGGGCGAACAGATATCGATTTACAACAGGGGAAACCTCAAAAAATCACCGTAGAAGATTCTTTCTCAATGGTGCATAGCTCGCAAGGTGTGGTAAAAAGTGACATCAGACAAATGCGCTCAGAGCCTGCTATTCTTGCAGGTATCGCTCAAGCAACGCTAGGCAGTTCATCAATCGATTGGTTAGACTTGGTCACTGATTACGACAAAATTCGTGACTTAATCGATAAAACGATTCCTGGTTTTACTGACATGAACAAACGCTTACAGACACCTGGTGGTTTTTACTTAGGTAATTCAGCAGCGGAACACAAGTGGAATACCAGCGATCAAAAAGCACAATTCCATCATGTCCCTTTACCTGAATCAGTCGTGTCAGCATCACAGCGTGCATTAACCAATAACAAAATATTTGTGTTACAAACATTACGGTCACATGACCAATACAACACCACTATTTACGGATTTAATGACCGGTACCGAGGCTTGAGTGGCGACAGACATATTATTATGCTTAATGAAAATGACATTAGTGCAATCGGGCTAGCGTCTGGCGATAAAGTCGATATTGAAGCGCTGTGGGGTGATGAAGTGATCCGTAAAGTGACTAACTTTACTATCGTTGCTTATGATATTCCTGCGGGGAATGCTGCTGCTTATTATCCAGAAACAAATCCATTAGTTGCATTAGCGAATCACGGTGATTTTACCTTCACACCGAATTCAAAGTCGATTGCGATTATGATCACCGCCGCTAAAAAACCATCACCTGAACGTATTATGTAAGATAGTTTTTAGGTCGGTTGTGAATGGTTAATTATTTTATTAAAATAGCCATTCACAATCGCTAATGTGTGACTTTATAATCATGAAACATGACAACCCATCCTTTAGCGTTATTCTCGCACTATTACAAAGGGCAGATTCAACTCTGAAGTGCATAACGACTAAGCAGCTATAGCTGCCATATGTTCAGCCATTAATTTGGCTGGTGTATTGTATTGTAATCTAATTTCTTTCTTGGTCTGTCATTGAGTTTCAATATTACCTCTTTCACTATCGAATTCGATACTTTTTTAAAGTCGGTAGATTTGGGCCAATATTGTCTTAACAAACCATTTGTATTTTCATTTAAACCGCGTTGCCATGAACAGTATGGGTCTGCAAAATAGACGACACACTTTAATTTTTTGGTTAACTCTTCGTGATAAGCAAACTCTTTACCGTTATCAGCGGTGATGGTTAATACAGCATCTTCAAATGGTTTTAATAATGCAAATGTGGCCGCAGTGACCGTCTTTGCTGACTTATCATCAATACGTGTCGATACTGTAAAGCGCGTTTTACGCTCAACAATAGTCACTAATGCGCCGCTGTGTCCTTTACCAATCACTAAATCTATTTCCCAATCACCAACTCGGCTACGTGTGTCAACGATATTAGGGCGGTCATCGATGCTGACGCGGTTCTTGATAAAACCTCCACCAACTTGTTTATCTTTATTGCGCGCTTGGTAAACCTTACCTTTTCGACGCAGATGTTGGAATAATTGACTACCACTCCGCTTATCAGACCAAATATGTTGGTAAATATTTTCATAGCTAATATTGATGCCGCACTCTTTCTTAAGCCATCCTGAAATTTGGTCAGGACTCCATTTTTCACCTAGTTTTACATTTATTAATGCTATCAGATTTGATGTCATTTTTATTACTTTACGGGCTTCAATACGGCGTTTAACCGTTGCTTGTTGAGCTTGATTAATACGGTAACCTCACTTGCCTGTATTACGAGCAAACTCTCTACTAAGCGTCGATTGATTTACATTCAATTGTTTGGCTATTTTATTTTGACTCATATCTATTTTCTTTAAGGCATAAATCTGGCATGGTTGCGCGTAGGTCAGTTGTTTATATGTTTTCATTGTTGCATCTTTTACCGGAGAAAAAGCGATAAGCAACTATTCAGCGGACCACTTTTTCTACCTATTCAAGTTATGCACTTATGATCTGAATCCAAGAAATTAAATATTATTCTCATTATGATTAATAAGTTAGTGATTGTTGTACATTTATTTACGTTCAACATTTATTGATTTTAGTTTGTTTTTTAATTTAATTTGATAATCAAAACGAGGCACGTTAATAATGAAAATTAGGTAGATTAATAATAAAGATAGGCTATATTTATGATATAAATGACGCTGGTTATAATAGAAAAGGCAGAACATGCAGCAGAAAGGTTTCACTCTAATTGAATTAATGATCACAATCGCTATTTTAGGCATTTTATATGCGATTGCTTTACCTGCTTATAATCAATTTATACAAGACGGCAGAAGAGCTGATGTTCAACAAAGTTTATTACAAGATGTTGCTGTTTTAGAACGTAAATATACAAGAGTTGGTGGCTATCCTGATACTTATACCAGTAATTCCAGTGACTATTATACTTTTACTTATTCAGCTGCAGCCTCAACTTCTTTTACTCTTAAAGCTACACCTATCGCAACAAGCTCTCAAAGTGACGATATATGCGGAGAGTTAAGTATTAACCATCAAGGAACAAAGTTACCTGTTAAAACGGGTTGCTGGGGTAAATAATGCCTAAAAAAATATTGAAAATGAATGGTTATACACTCGTTGAACTTATTGTTGTGTTAGCGATGGTAGGTGTTTTAGCCGCTATTGCTGTGCCTTCATTTTCACAATTAATAAAACAAAATCGTTTAACCAGTACTGCTAATCAACTTCATAGTGTGTTTAAGTTTGCACGTAGTGAGGCAGCTAAACGGGAAAAGAAAATTAATTTGGTTGCTTCTGGTAGTCAGTGGTCAGTAGAATTGGGTTCAGAGGTGCTTAGTGTTTTTAAGCCCGATTATGATCTAATTATTATTACAGACGGATTAACTAATTTAGATATATCGAATACAGGCTCGACTACCTCCAGTAAGTTTCAAATTACAGACAGTGATACTTCAACAAATGATTATTGTTTATACATATATATTAGTGGGCAAAGTAAACTAGTGAAAGAAGCGACATGTTCATGAGGGAAATTAAGTGTTCGAGTGTAAATAAAAGCACGCAAAATGGATTCTCTTTGTTAGAAGTATTGATAACATTAATCGTTTCTAGCATTGCTTTATTAGGGTTAGCTGCTGGGCAATTAAAATCATTACAATATGCTTATAATAGTTATCAATATACAGTGTCATTAATTCAAGCAAATAACGTTGTAGAGCGTATTTTAAATGATGTTTGTATATTAACCAATGGCTCTCAAGAGTTTGATACTGCTTATGTTGAAAGTACATTAACCGTTAAAGCAGGGTATAAGCTAAATTGGGATTCAATTACAACACCGATCGGAGGTTTTATTACAAGCTTTCCGGTTTATATTAGCTGGGACGATCATCGCATGATCGATTCCTCGGATAATGAAGTAAAAGTGATGGCAAATTTACCAATAGCATCGAGTAGTTGTAGTGTCTAAATTAATTGTTCAAAGAGGTTATAGCTTAATTGAGTTATTGATTGCTTTATTAATTAGTACGGTATTGATACTTAGTGTTTCTACTGTGTACTCATCAATTACAGGCTTAGTTAATACAAGTAAAAATCTTGAAAATGCCCAAGAGGTACTTCGTTATTCTTCTGAGGTTTTTACTCGTAGTTTAAAACAAACCTCTTTAAATCCAACCGTAACATCAACTCAGTTAAACGTTGAACAAACTGAAAACAATATTGCTTGTGATGGCTCTATTCCTGTTAATGATTACACTGAAGTATTTACTCTGAATAGTAATAATTTACTTTGTGACATAGGTGATGGCCCGAAAGTTATATTAACTGGAATTGAAAGTATCAACTTTAGTAGCTTAGAAAAAATTATTTCAATTACTGTTCAGCCACAAGCATTATATGGAGAAAGTTCTGGCAGTGGACCTGCACAAGCTATACAAATTGATATCGCATTAAGCCAAATAATTTTAATCAATGCAATGGGGTTATAAGTTGAGACAAAATAATAGAAATAAGCAAGAAGGCTTTATTCTGATTACTGTGATGGTATTAACCATGATGGCAGGGACTCTTGTATTAACCTCATTAGAAGATAGTGTTGTACAGGAAAGATTAAGTGGAAATTTTCAAAAGAAAATAAACTCTCGTTTAATGGCTGAAAAAGGCGTGTATGTAGCTTTAAATGAGATGAATACTCAACTTGCCAGAGATGACTCGATGTCTATAGACGATCTTGTTACTCAAACTGAGGTAATGAATGGCCACGATGGTGATATGTTATACGATGTGAAGGTCGAGTCACACGATACAGATGGTGATGGTATTGATGATGAAGTCAGTGTTTATAGTAAAGGGCAGGCCTATGAAGGTCAGGTTCAAATAAAAGCTATTTATGAAATAGCTTCAGCTGGAAGTAATTCCTTTAATACCGTTTTTGACTTTGGTAGTGGTGTTACTGGTTGTGAATCTGTCAGTGTAATCGGTTCAGGCTTTATTGATAGTTATGACTCATCTGAAGGTGATTACAGTGAAATAAAAGATGACGGAGAAGTAAATAAAGGAACTGACGTCGATATTCAAACTATTTATGCGGATTCTGGTGATATAACCTCGGTTGGCGCTAATACGACTTTTCAGGGGGGGATTTTCGCAACTGGTAATGTTTATATCCAGGGAACCAGTAGTGTAACCGGTAGCATCCATGCTAACGGTACTGTGACATTAAAAGGTATCCCTGTTGACGGAAATATTATATCTCGTAAATCTGTTACTTTATCTGATCATCGGGGGGATGTTGATGGGTATATTTTAGCGAAGGGGGACGTTTCTTTAGATCAAATAGAAGTTGCTCAAGGGGTGAGTACTCATGGAGATTATGAACAAACCTCAGATTACGAGGTAGATGGAGAGGTTCGTGTAGTTGGGGATGTGAAATTAAATAATTGGGGGGGGACCGAACTCCTAGATTCTGGAGCTCTTATATACGGTGGTACTGCTTCAAATGTATTAGAAAAGTACATCAGTTCATTATCATACACAGCTGAAGAAATTGCTACATTGATTGGTGACGTGCCTGAGGTTCCATCTGATGACTCGACTTCTGATGTTTCAACTTTAACCTGCGACCCTTATGATATAGCAAGTGAAGTAAATTTAGTGGATCCGGGAAAGGAGACTCAACTTCCTGATTTAACTATTACTACTAATGGTGATGGCTATGAAATGAATGAAACTGAAGCCGATGTGACTAATAGTGTTTCTGGATCCAGCCCTAAAGACACACTTAAGCCAATCCTTTCTTCTTTTTTATCTGAATCTGTTTATATTTTTAAATATGAGGATGTCTCGATAGATGGTGATGTAGTTATCGAAGAAAATTCTGATATTACCATCTACGTACGTGGCAATTTTATCTTGGCTAATTCTGGCTCAATTACTATCCCTGAAACTAGTAGCCTAACAATAATCATTGAAGGTACATTCGAAGTAAATGGTAGTGGGACAATTTATACACTTGCTGATGGTTTAACTCCTGATTTGAAGCCTTCTTTCGCAATTTACAGTTCATATGATTCTACTTCTAATGAGACTCCTAGTATTACCTATGCGGGTGGGGGAGATGATATTTATGCAGTAATTTATGCACCATTAGCAGATATTTCTATTGATTCTGGTATTTCATTTAAAGGTGCTATTCTGGGTAACGAAGTATCCATTGCAGGCCGGGGGAGCATTCATTACGATACTGCACTTAGTAATGTAATTTACAGTGGAGGGGATAGTGATCCTACTACTGGAACAGGACAACAATTAATTTTTAAAGGCTGGAAATATGTGACCGATGACTCAAGTGTGTCAGAAGAGACAGATGATACTTCTGACTCAGAAGAAACAGAATCTGCTGATGATTCAACGACCTCAGGTTAATGATGTATTTATTAACTGCGTAAAAACTAAAGCCCTTTATTGATAAAACCAATAAAGGGCTTTAGTTTTTAAAGGGTGATCACTGAAATTCATATAAAAATGTATCGTTAATAGAGATCACTAAAGCATATTAAGCTTTATAAATATTCAGTTGAAAACTAAGCGATTAATTAATTTAATCTTTTTATTATCTTCTATTAGGGCGTGTTGATCTTTCAATAGCGCTTTTTGAATCACATGGTGGAAATGTATAATGGTTTAGCCAAAAATCAACATACAAGAATACCACCATGCCAAGAATAACGTTAACAGGTGCACGGTGGTTAAAGCTATTACAGTTAATGCAACACAGTGGAAGAATTTATAATAAATCCGAACATAGAATGACCTTTGAGGGGATTCTTTTAGGGTTGTCCATGGCAAGGTTTACCAACTTAATTTGTGGTCAAAAAAAGGCGTTTTCGGGTACTTAATTTATTCAATTGGTTATCAAAAGAGCCAAGTTCAGAATGGTTGTTTATTTATGGTAGTATAGACCGTACTCATCAGCATGGAACAGGTGCTGCCACAAATGATGATGAAGCAATAGGTAAAAGCAGAGGCGGTAACTCAACAAATATTCACTTAGCATTGGATAGTTACGTGCTACCCGTTTGTTTTTCATTATATGAAGGTCAAGTACACGATATTGTCCATGCCGAAGGGCTGATAAATCAATCTCCTAAATCATCTTATATTGTTGCAGATAAAGGTTATGACAGTGAAAATCTTAGAGAGCATATACATGAAAAAGGTGCCATTTCAGTCATTCCTAGACGAAAAAATAATAAAACAGGAAACCATGACATGGATTGGTGTCTGTATAAATATCGACATTTAGTTGAAAATGCATATGGAAGAATTAAAATTTCCGTGCAAGAGCAACGAGATAGGATAAATTAGAGCAAAATTATGCAAGCATGGTTGCTTTAGCATTCACTATTATATGTCTCCCTATGCATGCAGAGTAATTATTGAGCACCAAAGATCAACACGCCCTAGTTTCCTTTAGATATATTTCACATCATTTGCTCTATGCAATAGGGGAAAGATTGCGTAAAATGCGCATCATAAATTGACTTACACTTTAATTCCTACCAGGAGATGCACATGTTTAACCGAGATATGAATATTGCTGATTACGATCCAGAACTATGGAAATCAATGACTGATGAAGTTCAACGCCAAGAAGATCACATCGAGCTTATCGCGTCAGAAAACTACACTAGTCCACGTGTTATGGAAGCGCAAGGTAGTCAATTAACAAATAAATACGCAGAAGGTTACCCAGGTAAGCGTTACTACGGCGGTTGTGAATATGTTGATGTTGCTGAGTCTCTAGCTATTGAACGTGCTAAATCTTTATTTGGTGCAGACTACGCAAACGTACAGCCACATGCTGGTTCTCAAGCAAATAGTGCTGTTTACGCTGCATTATGTGCACCTGGCGATACTGTTTTAGGTATGAGTCTTGCTCACGGTGGTCACTTAACGCATGGTGCATCTGTTAGCTTCTCTGGTAAAGTTTACAATGCTGTTCAATACGGTATCAACCCAGATACAGGTGTTTTAGATTACGCTGAAGTTGAGCGTCTAGCGATTGAACATAAACCAACAATGATTGTTGCTGGTTTCTCTGCATACTCAGGTATCGTAGATTGGGCTAAATTCCGTGAAATTGCTGACAAAGTAGGTGCTTACCTGTTTGTTGACATGGCACACGTTGCTGGTCTTGTGGCTGCGGGTCTTTACCCTAACCCTGTACCATTTGCTGACGTTGTAACAACAACTACGCATAAAACATTAGGCGGCCCACGTGGTGGTCTTATCCTTGCTAAAGCGAATCCAGCACTTGAGAAAAAATTAAACTCAGCTGTATTCCCAGGCGGTCAAGGTGGTCCATTAATGCACGTTATCGCTGCTAAAGCGGTAGCATTTAAAGAATGTGCTGAACCTGCGTTTAAAGTGTACCAACAAAACGTGTTAGACAACGCTAAATCAATGGTTAAAGTCTTCCAAGATCGCGGTTACAAAATCGTATCTAACGGGACTGAAAATCACCTTTTCCTAGTTGACTTGATTGCTCAAGACATCACAGGTAAAGAAGCTGATGCTGCGCTAGGTCTTGCTCACATCACTGTAAACATGAATTCTGTACCAAACGATCCACGTTCTCCATTTGTTACATCTGGCCTACGTATCGGTACACCAGCATTCACTCGTCGCGGTGCAAACACTGCTGATGCTGCTGAACTAGCTGTTTGGATTTGTGACGTGCTTGATGCAATTAAAGATGAAGAAAAACTAGCTGCAACAATTGAAGCAGTTAAAGTTAAAGTTGCTAAATTCTGTGGTGAACACCCAGTTTACGCTTAAGTCTTAAATGACTCTCAATAGTCGGATAAGTTAAGCTTGTTATAAAAACTTATTCAAACTATTTTAAGGCCGTAGTTAACTGCTTTAAATCCGTACTTGTTTAACAAGTGCGGATTTTTTTTGCCTAAAATTTACGTTCTATTTTAGTTACATTTAACTGTGTTTATGTCTGGATGTATTTATATTTCTGTATGAGTGTATTTAAGAATGTCGTTAACAATGTCTTTGGTTAATAAATACGTACTTGGTTAATAGATACGTCCTTGGTTAATAAATACGTACTTGGTTAATAGATACGTACTTGGTTAATAGATACGTACTTGATTAATAAACATATAGTCGCTAATAAATAATTATGGTTATCTTCTATCTTTGCATAATTTTTGCACAATCTTATTGTAGAGTAGGCAATAGCGTTAAATTTATTGGAGTACTTTATGAAAAAACTGATCCAAAAAGGTATGAAAAAAGCAACATTATTGATGGCAACTGTGGTTCTTTTGGCAACAACCGGATGTGCTCCTTTTTTCCACGATGGTCCTGGTGGCGGTGGTGGTCCTCGATTTGCTGAACAGCAGTCGTATCTTTATGAAGGCAAAAATGAAGATGTACACCAAGTTATAAACGAAATGATCAGCCAGCATAAAGCGAATCAAGAAAAAGAAACTCAACTTGTTACGTCGTTAAACTAATCAAATTTTTAATGCCTCTTATTTATAAGCACTATTTAAGAGGCATTATCTTATCAATATAATGCTAACTACTTATTCAATTTTTCACCCCTAACGGTTCATTTTCAGCTGTTCATATCTAACTACTTTTATCTACTATTCATCCCTACTCTTTATAGTAAACAGTTTATTGCCCACCGTTTATTACAAACTATTTATAGATAATTATTTATAGCTAATAATAGCTAACACTTATTTGCTCACCTTGACTGACGTTATTAATACACTTGCAAGGATTAACGCACCGCCAAACATCTGTAACAACGTAAGTGATTCATTAAGCCAAACAACAGCAAATAAAGCGCCAAATAAAGGCTCACTGCCCATCAATAAAGATACTTTCGTCGGTGATATCTTTCTTATTGCATAGTTTTGAATATAAAAAGCAAACAAAGTACAACACAACACGAGATAAACCATTATCAACCAAAAATGACTGTTAGCTGGTAATGTGACCGCTTCAAAAGGTTGCGTGATAAAACATAATATAAGGGCGCTTACAGCAACAATAAATGCCTGGATAGCGGTTAGGGTAGACGTGGTAATATCTTTTCCCTCAGACAAACGTTTCGTGACCGTCACCATAACCGCACGTAAAACAGCGGCGGACAATATGAAGTAATCACCAGTATTAAGTGACAAGGTTGATTGACCTGAATTGGTTAAACAATAAACGCCTACAATAGAGGTGACTGCTAACAGTAACAACGATGATGGAATCTTGGTTCTATTAATTAAAGGCTCAAAAAATGCGGTTAATATAATCGATAAGCTAATCAAAAAAGCCGCATTTGAAGCCGATGTTTGCGATACCCCATAGACCTCACACAAGAAAATAGTGGATAAAATAATGCCGCTCGGTATCGCCACTTTCCAATCCTTATTTTTACCTTCTCGGTATTCTTTAAACACGATAGGTGCCATGCAAAGACTGGTTAATGAGAATCGAACTGCTATAAACAATAAAACGCTGGTAAAAATAAGTGCTTCTTTTGTTAAGCCATAACTTGTTCCCCAAAAAATGGCGACCAATAACAGGAGTATTTCGGTTATTGGTAACCTTTGCAAATTGCTCATTAGCCCTGAATTTGAAGGTAAAGCTTTAGTTAAAGTATTATTTAGTGTGTTCATATCAGCTCTTCTTAATCATTATTTTTGACAAGATGAGTATTAATAATTAACTTGTATGAAACAATACTCATAAATGGCAAGGATAATTGCGCTGTGGACATTAATAAACTTATTCCTCTTCTTTCAGAAATGGCTGTTTTTGTCAAAGTCGTTGAGTCGGGCAGCTTATCTCAAGCCGCTCAAGCACTAGGTGTTTCACCATCCTCAATCAGCCGCAGCCTTGCTCGTTTAGAGTTGGCCATTGAAGAAAAACTGCTAGAAAGAACCACCAGAAAAATGCGCTTAACGTCAACAGGAGAGCAAGTCTTTATACAATGTCGAGACATGCTGACTTCTGCTAAAATGGCCGTTTCCGCGGCGCAATCTAATGAAACTGACATCACAGGAGCGTTACGTATTGCTGCCCCTAAAGCACTGTCACGGCAAGTGCTGATGCCGATGGTGATGGATTTCGTAAAGCTTTACCCAAAAGTGTCTTTTCACTTTAAAGTGGCTGACCACCTCATAGATCCCATTGGCGATGAAGTCGATCTTGTTATTCGTATTACCGATAGCCCAATAGAAGGATTAGTCGCTAAAAAGCTATCTAGCTGTAAGCAACTATTATGTGCAACACCCGCCTATTTAAAACAGCATGGCACACCCACACACCCCAACGAATTGATTCAACATAATTGCATCGTACTCGGGGAAATCCCAAAAGATCGTGAATGGAAGTTTCAAGCTGTACCGTCATTATCGTTAAGTTCAAAACAAAGTCTCAATGAGATTGTGGAAGTCAATGTACAAGGTACATTCATTGTTAATCACAGTGAAATCCGTAGAGAAGCGGTGTTACAAGGCATTGGTATTGCTCTTTTCCCTGATTTCTCAGTACAAAATGAGATCAAATCAAAGACCTTGATACCCTTACTGTCTGATTGGAAAGTATTAGGGAATTATCAAGGGGATATCGTTGCGGAATATCCTCAATCTAAGTTTATTCCTAGCCAGTTAAAAGCATTTGTGAGTTTTTTAGAGGAAGCACTTAAGGATAAATAAACTGCACTTAGTCAGCTTAATACTCATGCTTATTGTTACCTTGGAAGTTAAGATTCGACCTACATTTATAATATTGCTTATTAATATTAGGAAATACAATTCCTTTTCGAAAGTTGCAATGCAGAGTTGCTTTTCAAGCTAACGACGAGAGGGCAAGCTGTGAAATAAAAGTCTTCGTTGTTAGAAAGTGTCGATTTAACCCGTTAGATCTTCTTTTTTCTGCCTAGCATCTTTTCAGTTCATCGCTTTCTGAATTTTGCACCTTGAATGGTAACGGGTATATATAAGTAGCATGTATTCGCTTTTAGGCTGCCTGCACTTTAATTATTATTTATTCTGATTTAAGCCATTGCCGACGCTTCTTTTTCTTAATTACTTTATTAATCATAACTTCCATAAAAACCCTCTTAAATTAGCCCTATTCACTTCATTGATGCAAGTCAATAGGTCCTCTGTTGCTCATAAATTAAGCTTGATTGTTTCAATAATTAGGCGCTAAATGATTTATGTTTGATGTTAGTGTGAATAGTTAAATTAGCAGGAGTAAATATGTTAAATAACGATGATCGATATATCAGTAGTTTAAGTAAAGATACCTATGCAATTATTTTAGCCGGAGGTCGTGGGAGTCGTTTATTCGAGTTGACAGACCGTCGTGCTAAACCTGCCGTCTACTTTGGCGGTACATTTCGTATTATTGATTTTCCTCTCTCTAATTGTTTAAACTCAGGCATCGGTCGGGTGGGCGTTGCAACACAATATAAATCACATTCTTTAATTAGCCATATTCACCGTGGGTGGGGCACTTTTAAGGCTGATTTATCAGAGTTTGTGGAAGTACTGCCTGCATCACCGCATAAACAAAACGATTGGTATACAGGAACGGCTGATGCGGTTTATCAAAATATAGACATTATTCGCAACCATAAACCAAAGTACATATTAATTTTATCTGGCGACCATGTTTACCGTATGGATTACGGTAAGTTACTGATACAGCATGTTGAGAATAAAGCGGATATGACAGTATGTTGTATTGAGGCAAGCGTCGAAGAGGCTGCAGGCAGTTTTGGTGTGATGTCGGTAGATGAAACCAATAAAGTGATCGCATTTAATGAAAAACCAAGCAACCCTAAAGAAACGCCCAATAAACCAGGTGTGTGTTTAGCATCGATGGGGAATTATGTTTTTAATACCGAGTTTCTATTTGATCAGTTAAATAAAGATGCAATCAATCCGACTTCAAACCATGATTTTGGTTTAGATATTATTCCCTCTATCATTAAACAGCATAATATCTTTGCTTATCCAATCCAAGATCCTGACGCAAGTAAACCACCTTATTGGCGTGACGTAGGTACCATTGATGCATTATGGGAAGCTAATATGGAATTAATAGAACCTAGGCCTCAATTTGATCTCTACGATCAATCATGGCCAATTTTTACTTACCAAAGTCAGTTACCGCCCGCTAAGTTTATATTTGATAATGCGACTCGCAGAGGAACTGCATTGGACTCAACGGTTGCGAGTGGGTGCATTGTTTCAGGCTCTACTATTCGTAAGTCGATATTATATTCGAGCGTACATACGCACTCTCACAGTGTCATCGAGCAATCGGTGTTAATGCCTGAGTGTGATATTGGTAAACACTGTAAATTATATAAAGTCATTGTTGATGCGAATTGTCGCATTCCTGCCGAGTTAACGATTGGCTACGATAGAGATAAAGACATTGCGAGAGGGTTTCGCGTATCTGACAAAGGTATTACCTTGGTCACTAGCGCCATGATTGAGGCATTAAAACATTAATGCCACTATGCTTTGCTTGTGTTTTTTTAATGTTAGTGGGCAAGCTTTAGCCTGCTTGTTTTCAGGTTTTAGTCTTGAGAACTAGAGAATGGGGTCCATTAAAATTCAGCTGATGATACTAAATATTATTTACAGGGGGGCTTTAATTTAGGGCGCATGCTTTAGCCTGCTTGTTTTCATCTTTTAATCTGGTGAACTAAAGAATGGGTCCATTAAAATTGAGCTGATGATATCAAATATTATTTACAAGTGTTTCTTTTGATTTGGGGCGCAAGCTTTAGCCTGCTTGCTTTCATCTTTTAATCTGGTGAACTAAAGAATGGGTCCATTAAAATTGAGCTGATGATACTAAATATTATTTACAAGTGTTTCTTTTGATTTGGGGCGCATGCTTTAGCCTGCTTGTTTTCAGGTTATAATCTGGTGAACTAGAGAATGGGTTCCATTAAAATTCAGCTGATGATACTAAATATTATTTACAGGGGGTCTTTTAATTTGGGGCGCATGCTTTAGCCTGCTTGTTTTAAGGTTTTAATCTGGGGAACTAGATAATGGGTTCCATTAAAATTCAGCTGATGATACTAAATATTATTTACAGGGGGTCTTTTAATTTGGGGCGCATGCTTTAGCCTGCTTGTTTTCAGGTTTTAATCTGGTGAACTAGAGAATGGGTCCATTAAAATTGAGCTGATGATACCAGGTATTATTTACAGGAGATCTTTTAATTTGGGGCGCATGCTTTAGCCTGCTTGTTTATCTTTAACCTAGTAAAGATGCAAGTTTATTAACAAAACTTATTAAAAAAAGTAACGAGAAGTTAAAAGCTCCTCGTTTACTATTCTCACATCATCAATACTCTGTAAATCGACTCAATTGTTGTTGAAAAAATGCATTTTCTTTTTGTAATGCATCTCTCTGCTGAATGAGATCGATCAGTAATGCAACTGCCAGCCAATCAATTTCTAAATCTTGGTGCAATCGTACTGCCTTTTTTATCCAGTAAACACTTGAGGTTTCAAACTCCCAATCAGACTTCTCGTTGTTATCGGTAGCATCAGTGTTGTTAGTCTTAGTAATAGGTTTAACAATACCGTTCTCAACGATTTCAATAATATGATGACTTTCAATTCGTTCTAATTGGCATAATTCACTGAGTGAAATGACTGTTAATCTTCGCATCATAAATATTCTCCCCATGAAACTCTAGGGTCAAAAGCTGAATTTTTCGCAAGCTCTTGCCATAATTGGTTTGCTTTATCGTTGCTGAGAGGCGGTATAATCACATTAATGATGACATAGAGATCGCCCAACTTATCTTTTCTTTTTAAGCCTTTACCTTTAACACGCAATTTTGTACCTGATTGCGTATTCGCCGCGATGGTCAACGTTACTTTGCCATCGAGTGTCGGAACGGTAACCTTCGTTCCCAGTACCGCCTCCCAAGGTGTAAGTGGCAACGTTAATATTAAATCCTGTTTTTTTACATCAAAAAGAGGGTGGCTGTTTACATGAATATGTAGATAAAGATCGCCTGGTTCGCCTCCGCCATAACCTGGCTTTCCTTGCCCTTTAAGACGAATACGTTCCCCATCAATGACACCTTGCGGTATTTTTATATTTAACTGTTTTTTAATCTGACGTACTTTTCCACCTTCGGAAACAGGCAACTGATAGTGAACTGTTTTAATATGTTGATGCAGAGTTTCTTGCAATGAAACAGCTAATTCTGTTTCAACATCTTGTCCTTTTGCATGATGCTGTTGACCATTTCCATTAAAATGCGATTGATCAAATCCGCCACTGAATATGGAATTAAAAAAGTCAGAAAAGTGGGCATCAGCACGCGGGTCACCTTGATAAGCATGATTATTTTGTTGTGACCCAGGTGGTGGCTGAAATCCTTGATTGGATTGATCGCCATATTCAAGGATCTCATCAAACTTTGCTCTTCTCCCCGCGTCTTTTAATACTTCATAAGCTTCAGCGATTTCTTTAAATTTGTCACCTCCACCTTCTTCAGGGTGTAAGTCAGGGTGGTATTGTCTGGCAAGTTTTCGGTAAGCTGTTTTAATATCTTTAACATCAGCATTTTTGCTGACACCGAGTATTTTATAATAATCTTTGAATTCCATAAAATAACCTAAAAATAAAATCACAAACGTGTGAAACGTGTTTTAAGTTTACGCCTTAATTGAATTTTGACTATCGGTTTATTACACAAACCAATCTATTTAAAAAAATTAAAAGTGTGGGGAACACAAGAACTATTTTTAAACCAAAGGTCCTGTGTTTTTACTGAAAGAAATTTATTATCAGAGAAAACTTAACAATAAATTTTCGTAGTTGGGTGAGTAACTGAATCAATGATGAAACAAAAAAAGCTTTAAACTCATGTTTTTTGTCTAAAGTGTCGGTATTATTTACATTTATAGTTTAATTTGAGGTTTAAAAAATAAAAAACAATTACCAATCAATCAACTACCTAATTGGTATGGTAATTGCTGATGTGTAATATTGAAAATAAAACATTAATAGGATAGTAAGATGAAACAGATACTAAAACACATACTCGCAGTGGCAACAATCTCGATTATTTTTGCCGGAAGCGCCAATGCATCACCAATTTATATTGATTTTGATCTTAGCGGAACTGGCTTTACTCAAGATAGCCCTGTCGCAACTAATCACTTTGCAAGTCAAGATTTGATACTCAATGCGGGTGTTGTTACAGCATGTAACGGCACTTGCATCTCAACTCCAGCAGCTAAATATAATGGTGTATTAACGGGGAACTTTCTCAATAATGTCTACCAATATCTATTATTTGATGCTGTTCTTAATGAAACTTCAATCAGCTTGTTCGACAGCTCTAGTAATTTGATCAGCACTTTAGGCGCTGGAAGTGGATATTTGTATTCTGGAACGACAGGGGTTGCTTCATTTACTGCTAATTTAAACTATGATGGTTTGTACTCGTTAACGCTTGATAATCAAACATCAGCTGCAGTTCCTGAACCTGGTAGTCTAGCTCTCTTCGTATTAGCATTAGCTGGCCTCACTTTATTTAAACGTAAGAAAGTGTAAATAGAACTATTTATTGCTGAAGCCTGCAGTAGTGGAAAGCGAAGTTGATCTCACAATGACATTTGAACAATATTCATAATAAATCTATCTTTTAGTGATGTAGCTTTACATACTAAGAGGTAGTTTTTTATGGCTTACCCTTGACAATCTCAAATATGACTTACAGATAGAATCCTCTTAGTGTTATTAACAATTTACTATTACAACATTTTAGTAATGACTACCATTCACTCATTCTTTTAAATTTTATAAAGCTGATTAATCTGCTATTCATATTTAATAGTCACTGCTTTCTGTTTTAGCTCGTCTGTACTTGTCTAGTCTGCTTGATGTTTATTGAGAGTGTTTTCGCCCTGTCGGCGACTTTACTTTCTCTCTACCAGAAGAGACGCTATACCTACAAATAACTCAAAAATACTGGCCACGAATCACTTTCTGCTCCAAATAGTCAAAGTCAATTGCTTTTATTACGCACCAGTTCATATAGCATATCCATGTGCTGAATGAACTTAAGTAAAACGTCCCGTTTGGATTTGATACAGTAATGAAGAATTTGCGAAAGTTCAACGGTGGGGGAGTTACAGCCATATTGAGTAAGGTTTTTAGTATTATGAATTAATATTGCTTAGTTTAATTTTCGTCTGCGCTCATCCAGTCATTTAGTAGATTATTTACATTGTTTTCGCCCTGTCGGCGACCATCTTTTCCTTGCCAGAAGAAAAAGGTAGCAAAAAGACTGGCCACCGAATCACTTTTTATTCCAAATAATCAATTGCTTTTATAACGCACCGGCTCTTGCTAGCCATTAATGGCCAGAACGAGCCTAAGGCAAACATCCTGTTTGGATTTACTAAAAGCAATGAATGATTCGGTAAAACTTAACGGTGGGAGGGTTGTAGTCATATTGAGCAATGTTCTCATATTCGATTTTTTATTTTGGGGCGCTGGCTTTAGCCTGCTTATTTCTTATTCTTAGTGATTTTTGATTGTCAAAGTTAATAGGTGTCTAGCACTTTTTTATACTATTTGATATTGCTTACTTCAATGAGTAAATTTTCAGTACTTTAGTCCATTTTATGTTGCTTGCTTTAATAATTTGGGGCTGCATTTTCAAGTTGCAGGGCAGATTTTTTATCTTGAAATATGATTCAAAATGAAAGGCCCGACCCCATTAGTTTGTGTTTGATCAAGCTATAATATCAAGGCCTTTTTTTTCAGCGAGTGATAGCATTTTTAAGGCCGCACCTCTTGGTTTACTGTCTCCCTGTTCCCATTTCTTTACTAACTTATCACTCACATTAAAATAACGAGCAAATACGGGTTGAGAAAGTTTATTTTTAAGTCTGAGTGCTCGAACCTGATCTGGTGTAAACTCATGCACACTAGTTAAACAAAGTGCATCAAACTTGCGCATAGTGGTTTTATCTATCGAACCAGATTTCTGTAAGCCTTTAGCTGTTTTATGTACCGCTTTTAAAATATCACTCATCATTTTCTACCTTAATAAGTTCGCCATCATTGACAAGTTTTTTTAGAGCATTCTTATCAAATCCCAGAAATTCTTTAGCTAACTCTTTTAGTGCTAATTTCTCTTTAGAGTTAATATTCGCTTTATCACTCTTGGCAAAGACGTATAAGAAAAAATATTTATCGTTGATAACAGCCCCAATAATGGTTCGGTAGCCGGCACTTTTTCCTTTATTACCAGCAGCAATACGTTTTTTATAAACACTACCACCTAAGTCTGCATCAAAAAGCCCTTGGCTCATTTCTTTACAGGCATTAATAAGATCGTTATCAGATAAAGCTTCTTTTTTTGTTAAAGAAGCAAAAACCTTGGTTTTATAGATCAAAGTATACTCCAGTAGGGTATGTTTTCAATGTAAATAAACTTATATAAAAATTGAATTCAATAAGAGTAAAAATAAGGTGGTAACAGAGTTGATTAAAGACTTATCTTCATTTATTACCGCTCTTGAATTCTTGAATTTAAGTAATATGTGCATTGCGATATAAATAATACTAGTTGAAATATATTTTATTGTTTTTGATAACTTAAAGTGGCAGAGATTTTAGTTTTTTGCTTTTAAATAATTAGGAAAAATCGTTTTAAAATTACTTCCCAGAGTACTTATTCAATTTTGGCAAATTATATCCCTTCGTAGAGTGAGCATTTTAACCCTAATAAAGTAGACCAATTTGTATGATAAAGTTGTGTTTTTTAGCTATCAAAATTAATAGGTGTCTTGTACTTTTTTGTGCAGGAATACAGGCAATGATATTGACTAAAAATGTATTGATGACTGTTTGCTGAAAGGTTTTGATTTTTGAGAGGCTCAACGGTGGGGGAGTTGTAGCCGATTTTTTCTTTTAGCTCGTCTGCGCTCGTTCGGACATTGTAGTAGATTCTTTACTGAGGTTTCGCCCTGTCGGCGAGTTCATTTTCTTTATACGAACAAAGAAAACAGAACCAAAAGAAACTCGCCCCAACTCGTTTTTTAATCTGAATAAATAACTACCTTCTTAACGCACCGCTCATACGCCACGTCCATGTGGCGAACTGAGCTAGCAACGGCATCCATGCCTTAGCTTGCTAAAGGCACTCATTCATTCAGAAAAACTCAACGGGGAGAGGGGATGTAGCCATATTGAGCAAGGTTTTTATTGTAACTATTTGATATATTTAATTTAAATAAGTAGCTTTCTAGTGCTTTTTCACTGTCCTTTTACGTTCTCTACCCAGCTAAATTAAATGATCAAGACATGAAATATTTTGATAAATAATCCGTTAAATTCTGACAATATAATCCATCAATTGTATGTGGTGATTTCATTGGTAAAAGTTGACTTTGAAAACGAGTTAGATAATAGCCTTCTTCTTCAAAATAGCATGGGATTATTGCATTTATCCAAATCAAATGTACTTTGGCTTTACTAGTTTTGATATTTTTTTTTGCCTGTTCAATAAAACTTGTTTGAACAAATGATCTAAAATACTCTCTTATCTTTTCAGTAGAATCATGATAATTTTTAAACGTATTTACTTCTGCATAATTAAACATAAATTCATACGGGTCGATAGCTATTATGCCGAAAGCTTTAGAATTATCGGAGTGTAAAGAATGTTTATGTATTTGTGATTTAGCCTCGATTATTCTACTTTTCACTTTTTTAAGTGATGAGACTCTTTTTGCCTCAACAACGATTTTTCGTTCAAGGTACTCAGCAGAAATATCCCAAGGACTCTCAACATCGGAAAATATGCTTGCTCTAGCAAAATATCCAGCCATCCTCAAATGAAAAGATGTATTTCTACCATGACTATTAGATTTATCATCTCTGCGAAAGTCTGACCCTGTAACCAATTTTTTTAATAATAGTTTTATGTCATTAGTTACTTCAATTTGAGAAAAAGATTCATAAATCCAATTAAGTTCATCTATTTCTCTTAAAGAGTTGAAATAATCTGCATTCGCTTCCTCATGTGAATCGAAAGTAAATATTCTTTTTTCAACATCCATAGATTTAAAGTAATGCTCATATCTAGTATTGGTTAACCTGATGCCTAACGACTTAAGCCAGTGAATCGATTTGGGATATTCAATAAATCTATTTTCATAATCACCTCCACTTTTTTGAATTGAAAAAGGGTTAAATGAATTTGGAAAATATTGCTCATTAGGTAT
This sequence comes from uncultured Psychromonas sp., assembly GCF_947489755.1. Classification (GTDB taxonomy): domain Bacteria; phylum Pseudomonadota; class Gammaproteobacteria; order Enterobacterales; family Psychromonadaceae; genus Psychromonas. The sequence goes on along the minus strand of NZ_CANLFB010000004.1, from coordinate 24,752 downwards.
ATATAAATCCTTACTTGGTATGAATATCTTGTTTTTATTCATGGTAATCCTCCTCACAATTATCTGCTTTAAACCTTTATAGTGCCTTTTTTAGGTAATTTATATGTAACTTTTTCTCCACTTTTTGCTATAACTTTTCTTTTTAATAGTTCATTTAAAACTTCATTTAATTCCTTCTCATTTAAGGTTTTAGAAAATAAAGATATAATTGTATTTATTAAAGATTTAGCTGTTCTAGGTTTTGCATTTCCTCTAGATATTAAGTGGTGAATAATTGAATCCGCTCTTTCATTAACTGAGATTGCATGTGTTAATTTAAGAGAAGGAATCTCAGTTATTTCGATTTCTCTTTGAGCCAATATGTTGTTTGATTTTAAATGGTTAATTAGAGGATCAAATCCAGTATCTTTTGAAATTATATGGAAAAAGCAGTTTGGATCTGTTGCCGAAATATTTCCAATATAATAGGCAATGTGAAAATCTAAAGCATTAGGGCCATTCCCATTAATTTTTATGTATTTGGCATTACCACCTAGACTCTGCATTGCATCGACTAGTTCAAAAGATAGCTTTGATTGTTTTTCACCAACGAAAACAATTACTTTAAAGTCTCGTCCTTTTAAGATGGCTAAATTTTTCGGATGTACATTTTCAAGATCTATTAGAATATAATTAGTTCGCAAAACGGCTCCTTGTTTTTGTTCTAATACGATATTTAATACTGTAATTTTAATGATATTTTATTTTTAAGATTACTGTTAATTAGCTCTCTGATTTTCGCCAGCCTTGTTTTCTAGCTTCTTTTTCAGAGCAAAAATATTTCTCTCCTTTATTCACATTTATTTTTGTTCTTTCATAATATTTCTGACCTTTTACATGATAAATTTTCTCTCCAGTATTATAGGAAATATTCCCTTTTATATTACATTCTCTATTTTCATTTGCGTTTGTACTTATTGAAAATAAAAATAATGTAGTTGCAATAATTGTTTTTGTATTTTTGGTTTTAAGATCAATGGTTTGCATTGAGTAAGAATTCCTTTTACTGGTATAAATCTGAATTTTTATAAAGATAAAATTAATTGTTTTATTTAAATTTGATATCTAGTATGAAATTTAGCAAATTAATCAATCTATTAGTATCATTACTAAAACCTTTATCATTAGATAAGGGGCTGATTTCACATTTATAAAAAACAGTTTAAGGTAGGTGACGCTGTATTTTTAAGAAACAATTTCATTTTTGAATTAAATTACAAGCAACGGTTAAAGAAGATTATTAATTCACCCCAAACCAATGATTAAATTTACTTTATTCTTCACTCTATTGATTACTCTAATCATAGTTATGTTATTTTAGGGCTAGTATAATAAACAGCTAAAAAAAACAATAAAAAACAACTCTCTTAAAAGGTGGTGCGTGTGTTTCAAGTTTATCACTCTAATCAAATCAGTTTGCTTAAAGACTTATTGCTGGCGCTGATCAATCAATCACCCTTAAGTAATCCCTTTGAAAATGAAACGGTATTAGTACAGAGCCCGGGGATGGCGCAATGGTTGCAATTAGAGATTGCACAATCCACTGGTATTGCGGCGAATATTGATTTCCCATTGCCAGCGAGTTTTATTTGGCAGCAGTTTAAACATGTTTTGCAAGATGTGCCGGATAACAGCCCGTTTAATAAACAGTCGATGACCTGGCAGATAATGAAGTTGTTGCCTGATTGTTTAGAAGATGAAGATTTCAGTGCCTTAAAAGATTATCTGCAGGATGACACACACCTGCGTAAGCGTTTTCAGTTAAGCGGTAAAATTGCCGATATTTTTGACCAATATTTAGTGTATCGCCCTGAATGGATTGATAACTGGGAAACCCTGCAAGACAGCCAAGTGAGTTTAGAACATTTAAAACCTGAATGGTTGAATACCCACCTTTGGCAAGCGAAGTTGTGGCGTTTATTGGTGGAGAGTATTAAACAAGGTTTTCAATCTCAAGGTAAGGCGTATCACCGTGCGGGTTTATACCAAGACTTTTTAAGTACGTTATCGACTAAAACCACTGATCAACTCACGCATCTGCCTAAACGTATTTTTGTGTTTGGTATTTCTTCATTGCCTGAGTCTTATTTACAGGCGTTACTGGGATTAGGCGAACACTGTGATGTGCATTTTCTATTAACCAATCCTTGTCGTTTTTATTGGGGCGATATTGTTGACCCTAAATTATTAGCGAAGCGTTTTGCGCAGTCTCGCCCTAAGGTGAATGTGCAAGCGGGTGAGGTGAATGCCTTAACGGATACTAGTTGGCAGAAGGATGAACAACATTTAGCGTGGGCGAGTAGTGGCGATGTGGAAAGTGAAGTCGGTAATCCATTGCTTGCGTCTATGGGTAAAATGGGACGTGACTTTTTATACCAATTATACAGTTTAGAGCAGCAAGAGATTGATGCCTTTGTGGATATCGACCGTGATAGTTTATTACATAATATTCAGGCGGATATTTTAGAGTTAAGTGATAGCTCATTAACCACGCTAAATGATGTATCAAAACGCATTGAAGTGGCCGATGATGACAACTCAATCAGCCTACATGTGTGCCACAGTGTGATGCGTGAAGTGGAAGTGTTGCACGATAGTTTGTTGGCAATGTTTGAACAAGATTCAAGCTTAACGCCTAAAGATATTATTGTGATGGTACCGAATATTGATGCTTATGCACCTTATGTTGAAGCGGTGTTTAGTCGTTCTGGCAGTAGTGTGTCGATTCCGTTCTCAATCTCCGATGTCAGTGCACAACAAGAAAATCCGATTTTAGCGAGCTTTTTACAACTATTAAATCTACAACAAAGTCGTTATACCCGTGAAGATATCCTAGCGCTGTTAGAAGTGCCGGCGATTTTAAATCGTTTTGGTATTAAGCAAGCTGAGTTTGATTTATTACAACATTGGATCACTGAAAGTGGTATTCGTTGGGGATTAAATAATGAGTCGGCGACGCAATGGGAATTACCCGCGTTAACGCAGAATAATTGGTTGTTTGGTTTAAAACGTATGTTGCTCGGTTATGCCATGAGTGATGAGTTGTTTGAAGGTATTGCGCCTTACGATGAAGTGCAAGGTTTACAAGGGGACTTGTTAGGCCGCTTTATTGAGTTTGTTGATACCTTAATTGTTTTAGAGTCGAGCTTAAACCAAGAAGTCAGTTGTGCTGAATGGCAGCTGTTTATTAATCAGTTGATTGATGACTTCTATTTAGAAGACGAAGATAACAGTGTGTTGTTCAGTCAAATTCGTCAACAAATGCAAACGCTGGTGGAACAAACGGCACAGGCTAAGTTTGATCAACCTTTATCGTTAATGGTGTTGGTGGAATATTTACAAGAGCATTTATCGAATCAATCTAATAGCCAACGTTTTTTAGCCGGACAAGTGAACTTTTGTACGTTAATGCCGATGCGATCTATTCCGTTTAAAGTGGTGTGTTTGTTGGGCATGAATGATGGATTATATCCGCGTTCATTGTTACCGATGGGCTTTGATTTAATGGTCGGACATCGACAACGTGGTGACCGTTCGCGCCGAGATGAAGATCGTTACCTGTTTTTAGAAGCAATGTTATCGGCACAATCGCAGTTTTATATTAGTTACATTGGTAAAGATATCAGTGATAACAGTGAAAAAATGCCGAGTGTATTAGTCAGTGAGTTACTTAACTATATTCAACAAAGTTTTAGGTTAAGCAGCCAAGTTGATTTAAACATGGAGAATGGCGCGTTAGAGAAACAGTTGTTGTCTGCTTTTACGCATCATTATCCAATGCAAAGTTTCAGTGAGCAATATTTTCAAGGTAAACAAGTCACTTATCAGCAGGGCTTGTGGGAAGCGATTTCTCAACCGTCAGCGGATCAAGATGACATAAATCAGCCGTTGCCTTTACTGCAAAATGAAGTGGTTGAGTTAACGTCATTAATTCGGTTTTTACAAAATCCTTGTCGGGCGTTTTTTAACCAAGGTTTAAATGTTTATTTTGAGATTGACGATATTGATCAAGAAAATGATGAACCCTTTGCTTTGGATAATTTGCAGCAATACATGCTCAAAAAACAACAGTTTGAGAATGGACTTGATGACCAAGCCTTGAATGATTTATATGTTGGTTTACAAGCACAAGGTAAATTACCTGTCGGTGAGTTTGCGACGCTAATTTTTAATAAAGACTTACAAGTCATGATGGATTTAGCGGGCGTTTACCATGGTTATTTTATAGGAGATATTGAGCAGATAAATGTCGATATTCCCTTTGATCAAAAACGCTTAGTCGGTGCGCTTGATGACCATTGCGAAAATGGCCTAGTGCGTATCAAGCCGGGCAATATTAAAGGTAAAGATTTGTTGAAGTTATGGGTTGAGCATTTAAGTTATTGCATCGTCCATGGTCAACACCTTAATGCGACTTTGTTTGGTCAGACTAAAGGTCATTATTTTGAAGAGATCCCTGCGGATTATGCACATCAACGTTTAACTGAATTATTGGCGTTATATCAACAAGGGTTACAGCAAGCGCTCCCTTTCTTTGTTGAAAGTGCTTATCAGTGGTGTGAAGCCGTGTGTAAATTACAACCGAATGTGTTTGTGGTGGATGAGTTGAGTTTTGAAACACGTGGCGCTGGCCAACAAGCGGCGTTAAAAGTGTTTAATAATAGTCGTGGTTATGCGGAAGCAAATGACCCTTATATTAATCGCGTGTTTGAAAATATTGACGATCATTGGCAACAGTTTGAGTCGATAGCGTTACAGGTATTTATGCCATTATTATGCAATTTAAATGATTTAATTTACGAACAATGGGGTGGAGAATAATCATGGCAGAAGAAAATCTAAACCTCGACCTTAGCCTTGATGCTGTTAATCTCGAAAGCAAAAGTGAAAGTACGGATGTTGATGCTAGCAGTCATATTTCAGTTACGCCTTTAGATGCGCTAACGTTCCCATTGTTTGGCCGTCGTTTAATTGAAGCATCCGCGGGAACAGGGAAAACCTATACTATTGCCAGCTTGTTTATTCGGCTCCTATTAGGCCATGGTAAACAAGCGTTAGGGCACGGCAAACAAGAGCATGGTGAACAAACTGACAGCACTTCAGATTTAACGACACAAACTGCGCATCATTGTCCCTTAACTGTTGATAAAATATTAGTGGTGACTTTTACAGAAGCAGCCACCGCGGAATTACGAAGCCGTATTCGTGAGCGTATTCGTGAAACACGTTTGGCGTTTATCGCAGGGTCGAGCAAAGATGCTTATTGTCAGCAATTGATTGAAGACAGCATTAATATTGAACATGATACTCGTTTGTTACGTTTTGCTGAATTACAAATGGATGAAGCATCTATCTTCACCATTCACGGTTTTTGTCAGCGTATGTTGCAACAAAATGCCTTTGAATCGGGCAGTTTATTTCAACAAACGTTATTAGAAGACGACTCTGATATTTTAAGCCAGGCTTGTAATGATTTTTGGCGCGCGCATTTCTATCAATTATCTACACCATTAACGAAAGTGATTTACAGTTATTGGGCGAACCCTGCGGCATTAAAATCTGAATTACAGCAATGGTTATCACGTAATGATTTAACGTTTATTCCTGCGATTACTGATTTTGATTTCCAAAGTAAATATGAAAAAAGTTTAAATGCGATTGCAGAAGTTAAACACGCTTGGAACGCGGATAAAGATGATTACCAAGATATCATTACGCATTCCGGTGTTGATAAACGCAGTTACAGCAAAAAGAATTTACCGAATTGGTTTGATCAAGTCAGTGATTGGGCTTCGTCGGATAGTTTGGATTTAACTTTGCCTAAAAACTTAGTTAAATTTTCACAGGAAGAGTTACATACTAAAACCAAAAAAGGTGAAGCACCCACACATACGACCTTTGTGTTAATTGAAGATCTGCTTAAGCAAGATATCTCAATCAAAAATACCTTGTTAATTAAAGCAACGCATTGGATAAGAGATAATTTACAAACCACTAAACAACAGCACATGTTATTAGGGTTTGATGATTTATTAACGCGTTTAGACCATGCATTGCAAGTGTCTGCAGAAGGGCATTTAGGTCAACAAATAAAACAACAATATCCGATTGCCTTGATAGACGAGTTCCAAGATACGGACCCAGTACAATATCGTATTTTTGATACGATCTATGCTGATCAAGCCGCTAATTCAGAAAGCGATGCTGATGATACTGGCGAGACTGACGTTGCTGATAATGACCAAATACAAATCACGCAATTTAATCAGTCGGGTCTATTCATGATTGGCGACCCGAAACAGGCTATTTACAGTTTCCGTGGTGCTGATATTTTCACTTACATGAAAGCGCGTAACGCCGTAACCGCCCATTACAGCTTGGATAATAACTACCGTTCTAGCGCTGAAATGATTGATGCTGTGAATGGTTTCTTTGAACATAAAATTGCGCCTTTTATCTATGATCAAGACATTCCTTTTCATCCTGTAAAAGCACCGCCAATAAAACGTAAGAAATTAGTGGTTAATAATCCTGATGATGATCAACAAACGGCATTACAGTTTTTACATATTAATGGCGGTTTAAGCAGTGATGCCTTTCGATATGCAAGCGCACAAGCCGCAGTGAATGAGATTAAAGCTTTATTGTTATTAGCGCAGCAAGATCAAGCTTATCTAGAAGACATTGAAGGTAATAAATCGCCTATTTTGGCCAATAATATTTCAGTGTTAGTGCGTACGGGTAATGAAGCGAATATTATTCGTAAAGCACTGTTAGAAGAACATATTAACAGTGTTTATTTGTCACTTAAAGAAAGTGTGTTTGCCAGTACCTTAGCGCAGGATTTGTTACGCTTATTGAGTGCCTGTTTACACCCAAGTAACGAACGTTATTTGCGTTCTGCTATCGCGTGTAAGTTATTTTCACTAACGCCTTATCAAATCCATACTACTTTTTCTGATACCGCGAGTTGGGAAGCGAAAATTGCTGACTTTGCGCGTTATAAAACCGTGTGGGAAGACAGCGGCATATTAGTGATGTTACAGCTGTGTTTTCATGAGCAGGGTATTAGCGCTAAATTATTAGCCCAAAATCAAGGTGAGCGTGCCTTAACGGATTTATTACATCTTGCTGAATTACTGCAAAAAAATAGCATGGTGTATGAAGGTTCCTTTGCTTTGTTACGTTGGTTTAGCGAGCAAATTAGCAATGCTAAAAACGAGCAAGGCGAACAGAAACAACGCTTAGAAAGTGAAAAAGAACTCGTGCAGGTGAGCACCTTACATAAATCTAAAGGGTTGGAATACGACATTGTATTTATTCCGTTCAGTGGTTTATATCGTGAGCCTAAAGAATGTTTATTTCACGATAGCCAACAACGTTTAGTGTTTGATTTAGAAGCGGACGAGGCGAATAAAGAGCTGACTGCGAAAGAGTTATTAGCAGAAGACATTCGTCTGTTATACGTTGGGTTAACACGCAGTGTGTATCGTTGTTATTTAGGGATTGGCCCGTATAAAAAAGGGCGCTCTAAAGCAACGCCATTAACCAAAAGCGCGTTGGGTTATTTATCGATTAAAGCAGGTGAAGAGCTACAAGCGGGCGATGACCAAAACTTAAAACGCTTATTACAAGGTGTATGCGATATGTCTGAGAATATCGGGTTGCGTCATACACCTGCCTTATTGACTGAAACCTATCAAGCCTTGAGTCAGTCACCTGAACAGTTAATTGCCCCTAAACAGTTTACGGGTGCGATTGAGAAAAATTGGTGGGTAACCAGTTACTCTGCTTTATCTCGATTTCATACTGCCCCTACGATTGAAGATAAAAATACGAAGAAAATTCCACAGGAAAGTGTGAAAGCAACAGATGAATTATTGATTCAGTCTTCTTTAACAACGCTGCCATTAGATCCTTTAGCACCTGTGCATAATGTGTTTAGTTTTCCACGTGGCGCAAAACACGGTACGTTTTTACATGAACTGTTCGAAGAGATCGACTTTCAAGATAGTCCTGCGGATAAACTTATTCCGTGGCTAACAGAACGCTTAACGATTAATAATTATGAACCAGTAGAAGTGTGGGCACCGATTGTTAGCGACTGGATATCTCATATTTTAGATCATCGTTTAGTGGCGAGTGAATACCCTGAATTATCGTTGTCTAAGTTAAGTGAACAACAAAAGAAAGTAGAGATGCAGTTCTTTATTCCGATGCAACCGATTGAAGCGTCCTCGGTTAATAAGCTGATTATGCATTATGATCCTTTATCTGCACGTGCTGGTTTATTACAGTTCAACCAAGTGCAGGGTATGTTGAAAGGGTTTATCGATTTAACCTTTGAGTACCAAGGGCAATATTTTGTATTGGATTATAAATCAAATTATTTAGGTGATAGCTTGCAAAATTACAGTGATGTTGCGATGGAAGAGGCGATTATTGAGCATCGTTATGATTTCCAATATCAGCTTTACACATTGGCATTGCATCGTTTATTAAGATCACGTTTAGATGATTACGATTATGAAACACATATTGGTGGCGTGTTCTATACATTCTTGCGAGGGATGCAAGGCGAAGAAAACGCGGGGTCTTATTTTATTAAACCGGCTTTTGAATTAATTGATAAATTAGATAAGTTATTAAGTGGCGAATTAAGTGCACAACAATTGTTAGAGGATTTGTCATGAGTGATACTAAAAATAGTCTTGATTCGGTAATAAGCAGTCATGAGCTTGATGCTGCAAAAACAGGTGACATGCTCACTCTGTTAAAACAATGGCAGACAAATCAACAAATTCGTCCTATTGATTTTCACTTTGCAAAATTTATGGCGCAGTTAGGTGCTGATAATTTAATGCAATTAGCATCGGCATTGGTCAGTCAACAACTTGGTGGCGGGCATATTTGTTTACCCATCGATAAAATAGGTAATTTATTTCATCAACATTGTTTGCAATTAGGTTTAGATTCTCAAGCTGAAAGCGAACGTTTGCATATATCTTGTATTTTCCATGAGCTTCAACAAACACATGCTTTATTAAATGACAGCCTGTGTTGCGGTGACGATGCGCCTTTACGATTGCAATATGACGCTTTATTTATGGCGCGTTATGCTGAATTTGAACAGCTTATTTCAGACAAATTATTACAACCTATCGCAGTGCATGTAAGTGATGAAAGTAAAGATTATTTAGAGCTGCTATTCAAACCGCAATACCAATATTTATGGCAAGCATGGCAAAATGAGACGACTCAATCTGTACAAGGTTTGTGTGAAAAGTACTTAGATGTTATCGATAATGCCGGCGTAAATTGGCCATCGGTACAAACCGTGTTTAACAAGGCAACATCAGCAGATGACTTAGCGCCATTAGCCTCTTTGATTGCTAACCATGTACGGTGTGATTGGCAAAAAATAAGTGCGGCTTTGGCATTAACGTCTGCCCGTTGTGTTATTTCTGGTGGTCCAGGTACCGGTAAAACCACCACCGTTGTTAAGTTATTGGCGCTCTTGTTACATGCACAGCCTGACTTGATTATAAAAATGGTTGCCCCAACCGGCAAAGCGGCGGCACGTTTAACGGAGTCGATTACCAATGCGTTATCTGATTTGTCTTTGGATAACGTCGTCGCACAACATATTCCTACCGATGCGAGTACCATTCATCGGTTATTAGGTGTACGGAATAACAGTGCGCATTTTCGTCACAATGAACATAATAAGTTAGTGCTAGACCTGCTGCTGGTGGATGAAGCGTCAATGGTTGATTTACCGCTAATGGCAAAATTGCTCAGTGCATTGCCTGATCACGCGCGTTTAATTTTGCTAGGCGATAAAGATCAATTAGCTTCCGTTGAAGCGGGTGCAGTATTAGGCGATATCTGCTCGTTTATTGAATCTGGTTATAGCCAACAAAAGGCGCAGCAATTAGTCGATTTAACAGGGTTTGATTGCTTATTAGAACAAGTAAAGCATACGCAAGTAAGTATGTCTGATAATTTATGTTTATTGCAAAAAAGTTATCGTTTTGATCAGTTCTCAGGCATTGGTTATCTCGCTTCAGCAATCAATAAAGGTGGCGTAACCGCGGCTAAATTAGCGACCTTATGCGCTAAATATGATGATTTGAATCATTATTTAAATGATGCAGACAGTGAGGCTATCTTTGAACAATTAGTGATTGAAGGTTACGGGCCTTATTTATCGGATCTACCGACGATCAATGAAGATAACCGAGAGCATGCAAAACAGCTGTTACAACGTTTTAATGATTTTAAAATATTATGTGCAACACGAGAGCAAGAGTGGGGCGTTGATAGCTTAAATTTACGTTGTGAAAAGATATTGCAAAAAGCCGGTTTGCTAGCTCGACGATTTGACCAAACACAAACATGGTACCTTGGACGTCCCGTAATGGTGACTGAAAATAGTTATCACCTTGGATTGTTTAATGGTGATATTGGTTTGTGTTTGCAAGATCAAACCGGTCAATTAAGAGTGTATTTTGTGATGCCTGATGGCTCAGTGGCAGACTTCCAACCAAGTCGACTACCTGCAAACCAAACGGTGTTTGCGATGACCGTGCATAAAAGCCAAGGGTCTGAGTTTAAGCATACGTTGTTAGCATTACCTGATTACGCCTTACCAGTGATGAATAGAGAGTTAATTTATACTGGCATTACCCGTGCTAAAAAGCAGTTAACATTAATCGCTGATTTATCATTAGTGGCAAGCTCTGTGAGAAACAGAGCAAGTCGAAATAGCCGTTTAACAGAGCGCCTGACGTTGCAGTAAGCGACTCAAATGAAACTGTTTTTTGATAAGCATTAAACAGTCTTTTGTTAGGTAAGTGAAAGTAGATTTAATAAATAAAGGTAAATACAGATTATGACTCCTGCGATTAAAGTAGCTGAAAAGCATAAAATCACATTTGAGGTTCACCAGTATAAACATGATAAAAAGCATGCTTCTTACGGTTTAGAAGCGGCTGAAAAAATGAATGTTGATGCACAGCAAGTGTTTAAAACCTTAGTAGTAGACGTCGACAAACAACTGGTCGTTGCGGTTTTACCTGTCACTCAGCAGTTAAATTTAAAAGCAGTCGCGACTGCCTTGAAAGGTAAAAAAGGACAGATGGCAGATAAAAACGATGTACTCCGTTCTTCTGGCTACGTGTTAGGCGGTGTTAGCCCATTAGGACAGAAAAAGCAGTTAACGACCTTGATTGATGTGACAGCCACTGAACATCAAACTATTTATGTCAGTGCAGGTAAAAGAGGATTAGAGATTCAATTAGCCGCAAAGGATCTGGCCTCAATATTGTCGGCTAATTTTGTATCATTAACGTAACCATTAACATAACCATTAAACGTTTCTTTACTTGAATGTAAGGCATGTGATTTTTACGTTTTTGATTTTTATCATACAAAGAATGACTTTCTATTAAATAGATCAGATCTTCTAAATCACTCTGTGTTAGCATCGCGCTGAAAATTTCTAGTCCTTAATTTAAACCACTTTTAAACTGTTAATGAGATTGTAAATGGAACACTTTTTTACCCTGTATTTAAAACTATTCTTTATGATGACGCCTTTTTTTGTGTTGTCTGTTTTCTTGATTTTAGGCAAAAAACTAAGCTCATCTGAAAAGAAGAAGGTGATTTTAAAATTGAGCGTGACAGTGGTGATTATTAGCTTAGTGTTTCTTATTTTTGGACAGTACATTTTTAGCTTATTTGGCATAACCTTAGATGCATTTAAAATCGGTGCGGGGACGGTGTTGTTTTTAAGCGCACTAGAGATGATTAAAGGCGGTACTGAAGTACCAGAAGGGCCAGAAAATGCGATTAAACGGAGTGCTGACTTTGCGATAGTGCCGTTGGCGATTCCTGTTACTGTTGGCCCAGGCCTAATTGGTATACTAATGGTGATGGGAGCTGAATTAAATGGCGTAATGGATACAGTGATTGTTTGTTTATCATTGTTTGCTGCTGTGGCTTCAGTTGCAATTGTTTTACTGTTTTCAAGTAAAATTCAGCGTTTATTGGGGCAGCAAGGGTTAGAAGTGTTACCAAAAATAACAGGATTATTTGTATCCGCTATTGGTGCTCAAATTGTCTTTTCAGGTATTCAAGGCTTTTTTATAGAGTCGCTATTAGTTCGTTAATCGATTAAATGCGTTGTTATTAGAATGATTATTCGACTCATCATTAAACCTATCACTAGATAGAGCCTCACTAGATTAATCACTAGCGTTATCAAAAGATGCTAGTGATTAGCTGTTTTGTGATTAGCTGTTTTGTGAATGCTGTATTTTTATAAGTTATTTTTTCTTGGCACATTTAAAATTGCACTGCCTTTATTCGATTTTATGCGCTTTTTTATTGTTTATTCTTCAATAAGTCATTACTTCCTTTTACTTTGTCATGTCATCGTTAAATAAAAAATCGTTTAATTATCAAGCAATACATTCATCGTGAATAAAATGAGGTGGTTTGTTTTTGTTAAAAATTAGACATAAATTGTACGAAATAGAGACGGATCTACAAAAATAGAGCTTGCATGTCATTTTTCCTATGGACTGCCTATCGACTAACGCTATAACAGTGTCTATAATGGCGCGTCTTAAATTTCACCATAGAAATTACAAACTAATTTTTAATTAAGGTGTCATTTTTATAATGCGGTAGTCCAAGCAAATACACCTTAGTGATGAAAGTGAATAAAAAATACAACACTTTTTATCAGTAAAAACAATTTTTAACGTAAAAGATAAAGGAAATAAAATGCAAGTTTCTGTTGAATCTACACAAGGTCTAGAGCGCGTATTAACAATTACTGTTGCCGCTGAAGCATTCGATAAAGAATTTGATGGTCGTCTACGTCATCTATCTAAAACACAACGTGTTGATGGCTTCCGTCCTGGTAAAGTACCTGCATCAGTTATCGCTAAGCGTTTTGGTGCTGCTGTTGAGCAAGAAGTTGGCGGCGAACTAATGCAACGCAACTTTTACGAAGCAATCGTAGCTGAAAAATTAAACCCAGCTGGCGCACCTGCTGTTGCACCTCTTGCTCGCAAGAAAGGTGAAGATTTCGTTTTCACTGCAACATTTGAAGTTTACCCAGAAGTTGCATTAACAGCATTAGATTCATTAGCAGTAGAAACAACTGCAACAGTTATTGAAGATGCTGACTTAGATAACATGTTAGTGACACTTCAAAAGCAACACGCTGAATGGAACGACGTTGAACGTAACTCTCAAAATGATGACCAAGTAACGGTTGATTTTGAAGGTTCTATCGACGGTGAAGTTTTCGAAGGCGGTAAAGCTGAAGGTTTCCAAATCGTACTAGGTAGTGAGCGTATGATTCCTGGTTTTGAAACAGGTATTGTTGGTAAAAAAGCAGGTGAAGAGTTCAACATCGATGTAACTTTCCCTGAAGATTACCATGCAGAAGAATTGAAAGGTAAAGTTGCACAGTTTAAAATCAACTTAACAAAAGTTGAAGAGCAAATCTTACCTGAGTTAACTGAAGAATTTGTTAAAAAATTCGGCGTTGAAAGCGGTGATTTAGAAGCGCTTAAAGAAGACGTTAAGAAAAACATGCAACGTGAACTTGATCAAGTATTAAAAAATACTGCTAAAGACAACGTATTAACTGCATTAGTTGAAAATAACGAAATCGAAGTGCCTAAAGCATTAGTAGATGGCGAAGTAAACGTTTTACGTAAGCAAGCTATGGAACGTTACGGTAAGCAAATGGATCCAAACAACTTACCTGAACTACCTGCTGAATTATTTACTGAACAAGCTGAAAAGCGCGTTAAAGTAGGTCTTCTATTAGGTGAAGTGATCAAAGTTAACGAATTAAAAGTTGACGAAGATAAAGTAACTTCATTAATTGAAAATGCAGCTTCTGCTTACGAAAACCCTGCTGAAGTTGTTGAGTACTACAAAAACAACAAAGAGCTAATGCAAAACATGGAAAATGTTGCATTAGAAGAGCAAGCAGTTGATTTTATCATTGAAAAAGCTAAAGTAACTGAAGTGAAGAAATCTTTCGACGAAGTGATGAATAAACCTGCTGCTTAATAGTTTATTAAACTATTAATTCAATTGGTTATGCATTTTGATGGCTCGAGTGATTTCACTCGGGCCATTTTCATTTTTAGTACATATAATAAAAACAAATAATTAGGATGGAATATGACCAACCCATTTGCTGGAAATACGGAACAAATCAGTAACGCGCTTATCCCTATGGTTGTTGAACAAACAGCAAAAGGTGAGCGTTCATATGATATCTATTCTCGACTACTAAAAGAGCGTGTTATCTTTTTAACGGGTCCTGTTGAAGATCACATGGCGAATCTGATATCGGCGCAATTATTGTTCTTAGAGTCAGAAAGCACAGAAAAAGATATTTATATTTATATTAATTCTCCAGGTGGTTCAATTAGTGCTGGTATGGCAATTTACGATACTATGCAGTTTATTAAACCTGATGTAAGCACTATCTGTATGGGAATGGCGGCAAGTATGGGCGCATTCTTATTAGCAAGTGGTGCGGAAGGTAAGCGTCACGTTTTACCTAATGCTAAGGTTATGATTCACCAACCATTAGGTGGTTTCCAAGGTCAAGCGTCTGATTTTGAAATCCATGCTAAAGAAATTATTGCAACAAAACAGCGTATGAATGAATTATTAGCATTCCATACGGGTAAAGATATTGAAGTTATTGCACGTGATACAGACCGTGATAACTTTATGCGTGCTCAAGAAGCGGTTGATTACGGTATTGTCGACTCAGTATTGACGCGTAGAATATAATTAAGGATATCGATAATTATGTCGGATAAAAACAACAATGATGCTGATAACAGCCTATTGTATTGTTCGTTCTGTGGTAAAAGTCAGCATGAAGTTAAAAAGCTAATTGCAGGGCCTTCTGTCTATATTTGTAACGAGTGTGTTGATCTTTGTGATGACATCATTAAAGAAGAAATTGCAGAGCTTACAAGTACTGTTGAAACGAATAACAGCAAGAAAAAATTACCTACGCCACATGAGATTCGTGCTTCATTAGATGATTATGTTATCGGCCAAGATTTAGCGAAAAAAGTGCTATCTGTGGCTGTTTATAATCACTATAAACGTTTGAAGCATGGTGATGTTGCAGATGGTGTTGAATTAAGTAAATCTAACATTTTGTTAATTGGTCCAACGGGTAGTGGTAAAACATTACTTGCTGAAACCATGGCAAGATTATTAGATGTACCTTTCACGATGGCTGATGCAACAACACTGACTGAAGCGGGTTATGTTGGTGAAGATGTTGAAAATATCATTCAGAAACTATTACAGAAATGTGATTACGATCCTGAGAAAGCGCAACGCGGTATCATCTATATTGATGAAATCGATAAAATTACGCGTAAATCTGAGAATCCATCAATCACTCGTGATGTATCTGGTGAAGGTGTTCAACAAGCTTTACTAAAACTCATTGAAGGTACTGTTGCTTCTATTCCGCCACAAGGTGGACGTAAGCATCCAAATCAAGAGTTTATTCAAGTTGATACGTCTAAGATATTATTTATCTGTGGTGGCGCATTCTCTGGTTTAGATAGCATTATCGAGCAACGTATTGATACGGGTGCTGGTATTGGTTTCGGTGCAACGGTTAAAGATAAAGATAACAAAGAATCATTGAGTGAAACGTTCAAAAAAGTAGAACCTCAAGACTTAACCAAGTACGGTTTAATTCCTGAATTTATTGGTCGTTTACCAGTGATTGCAACATTAACTGAATTAGATGAAGAAGCATTAGTTGAAATATTAACGGCGCCTAAAAATGCCATTACTAAACAATATGCCGCTTTATTTGGCTTAGAAGATGTTGAACTTGAGTTCCGCCCAGAAGCATTAACAGCAATGGCTAAGAAAGCAATGAGTCGTAAAACCGGTGCGCGTGGTTTACGTTCTATTGTTGAAGCGGTATTACTTGATACTATGTATGACTTACCTTCTGTTGAAAATGTAAGCAAAGTAGTGGTTGATGAAAACGTTATTTTAGGTGACGCATCGCCATTATTGATTTATTCAGAAGAAGAAAATAAGCTCGTATCGTCTGATAAATAAGCAATTAACTGCTATATAATAAAAAAAGAGAGCATTATGCTCTCTTTTTTTGTTTAAATGCTTGAAAAAAAACAAAGCATCCCCAGTATTAAGCTAACTTAAAATATTTTTATCATCAGTTAAAATAATAAACTTTATAAACTGGTGATTATTGATGAATTAATTTTCAATTCTTTTCCGGAGACAATATGAAATTAGAAACAGATCAGCTGTTGACGTTACCTGTCTTACCACTTCGTGATGTTGTCGTTTATCCGCATATGGTTATTCCATTATTTGTTGGCAGAAAAAAATCAATTAGCTGCCTAGAAGCTGCGATGGAGCAGGGTAAAAAAGTATTATTAGTAGCTCAAACTGAGGCCTCTTTAGACGATCCTAAAATAGAAGATTTATACACGGTGGGTACCGTGGCTAATATTTTACAATTATTAAAGCTACCTGATGGTACAGTGAAAGTATTAGTTGAAGGTGTTCAACGTGCGAACATTATTCGCAATATAGAAAACGAAGAGTACTTCTTTTCAGAGATTGAGCTGTTAGACAGTGAAGGCGTTGATGAAAAAGAAGAAGAAGCACTTATTCGCAGTGTGCTTGGACAATTTGAATCTTATATTAAATTAAATAAAAAGATTCCACCTGAAGTGCTTGCATCAGTTAATGGTATCGATGAACCAGAACGTCTTGCGGATACCATTGCTGCACACATGCCATTAAGTTTAGAAGATAAACAAACCGCATTAGAACTGACGAATGTCACAGAGCGTTTCGAATACTTAATGGGCATGATGGAAAATGAAGAAGATATTCTAAAAGTTGAAAAGCGCATTCGTAGCCGCGTTAAGAAACAGATGGAACGCAGTCAACGTGAGTATTACCTTAACGAGCAAATGAAAGCGATTCAAAAAGAGTTAGGTGATAGCGAAGAAGGGCAAAGCGATCTTGACCAATTAGCGGATAAGATCGAAGCTGCTGGTATGTCTGAAGAAGCGAAAGAAAAAGCACTATCAGAGCTTAAGAAATTAAAAATGATGTCGCCTATGTCATCAGAAGCAAGTGTGATTCGTACTTATATTGAAAGTTTAGTCAATGTGCCTTGGAAGAAGCGTAGTCCTGTTAAGAAGAACTTAGCAAAAGCACAAGAAATATTAGACGAAGATCATTACGGTCTTGAAAAAGTGAAAGAACGTATCTTAGAGTATTTAGCCGTTCAAACGCGTATTAATAAACTAAAAGGGCCTATCTTATGTTTAGTCGGTCCTCCTGGTGTAGGTAAAACGTCTTTAGGGCAATCTATCGCGCGTTCTACTGGCCGTAAATATGTTCGTATGGCATTGGGTGGCGTTCGTGATGAAGCTGAAATTCGTGGGCATCGTCGTACTTACATTGGTTCATTACCGGGTAAATTGATTCAGAAAATGACTAAAGTTGGCGTTAAAAACCCGTTATTCCTATTAGATGAAATTGATAAAATGGCATCTGATATGCGTGGTGATCCCGCTTCTGCTTTATTAGAAGTATTAGATCCAGAACAAAATAACAGTTTTAATGACCATTATCTTGAAGTTGATTATGACTTGTCTGACGTGATGTTTGTTGCAACGTCAAACTCAATGAATATTCCTGGTCCATTATTAGACCGTATGGAAGTGATTCATTTATCGGGTTATACAGAAGATGAAAAACTTAACATTGCTAATGGCCATTTATTAAGTAAACAAATTAAGCGTAATGGTTTAAAAGAATCTGAAATATCAATTGATGACAGTGCGATTATTGGTATTGTGCGTTACTACACGCGTGAAGCTGGCGTTCGTGCTTTAGAGCGTGAGATTTCTAAAATTTGTCGTAAGGTAGTGAAAGATATCTTGCTAGACAAAAAACTGAAAAAAATTAACGTGACTATCGATAATTTAAAAGATTATTTAGGTGTACGTCGTTATGACTTTGGTAAAGCAGATTCAGCAAATCAAGTGGGTCAAGTAACAGGACTTGCTTGGACATCAGTTGGTGGTGATTTACTCACTATTGAAGCAACCTCTGTACCCGGTAAAGGTAAGTTGACTTATACGGGGTCATTGGGTGATGTAATGAAAGAGTCTATTCAAGCTGCAATGACGGTCGTACGTGCAAAAGCAGAAGAATGGCGTATTAATAGCGATTTTCATGAAAAGCGTGATATTCATGTACACGTTCCTGAAGGCGCTACACCTAAAGATGGTCCAAGTGCTGGTGCTGCGATGTGTACTGTGCTTATATCGAGCTTAACAGGCATTCCTGTGCGTGCTGATGTGGCTATGACGGGTGAAATTACATTACGTGGTGAAGTGTTACCTATTGGCGGTTTAAAAGAGAAATTATTGGCTGCTCGTCGTGGTGGTATTAAAACGGTATTAATTCCATTTGAAAATACACGTGACTTAGAGGAAATCCCTGATAACATTAAAGACCAACTCGAAATTAAACCAGTACGTTGGATAGACGAAGTATTAGAAATTGCCTTACAAGATAGTATTAAAGGTTTTTCTGTTGGAAAAACCGACAAATAGGTGATTAATCGCATACAATATGGGCTAGCTACCTAATTTTATTGAAATTTACTTGCTTGAATTTGAATACCGCAGTAGCCTAGCTCAAGTTTTTTACTATGTGCCATTCAAAATTTAAATAGCACCAATTTATTATAGACAGGGGATTTACAAATGAATAAAGGACAATTAATCGATAACATCGCAGAAAGCGCAGATATCTCTAAAGCTGCTGCTGGTCGTGCATTAGATGCATTCATCGATAGCGTAACTACTGCTTTAGTTGAAGGCGACAGCGTATCTCTAATCGGTTTTGGTGCTTTCTCAGTTAAAGAACGTGCTGCTCGTACAGGTCGTAACCCACAAACTAATGAACCGATTCAAATTGCAGCTGCTAAAGTACCTGCGTTTAAAGCTGGTAAATCATTAAAAGATGCTATCAACGTTTAATCGTTTTTTGTAGCACCGTTATGCATTAAGCGCGTCCTATGATGCGCTTTTTTGTTTTTAGTCTTAAAGAGTAAATATTATGTTAGAAAGATTACGCGAAGGCTCTCAAGGAGTCGTTGCTAAAAGTATTTTGATTGTCATCATACTTTCTTTTGCGTTAGCAGGGGTGAGTGGTTATTTAGGGACTACATCTGAAAATGCTGCGGTTACTGTTAACGGTGAAGCTATTTCACAACAAAGTGTTGAACAAGCTTATCAAAATGAAAGAGCACGCTTACAACAGCAATATGGCGAGCAATTCGATTTAATTGCATCAAGTCCTAATTTTGCACAGCAAGTTCGTTCTCAAGCAACACAAACATTGGTTACTGAACGTTTAATAGCGCAAGCCGTTGCAGAAATGGGCTTACGTGTTGGCGACGAACAAGTAAAAGATGCGATTCGTAATATGCCTGAGTTCCAAGTTGATGGTAAATTTGATAATAATTTATATCTATCATTATTACGCAATAATAATTTATCTCCATCGCAATTTAGTGAAAACTTTAAAACTGATTTAGTACGTATTCAGTTATTAGAAACATTAGTTGGCAGTGAGTTTGTATTGCCATCAGAAGTCGAGCAAGCAAGCCAATTACAAGGTCAGAAACGTGTTGCACGTATCTTGAACATAAAAAGTGATGACTTTCTTATTAGTGAAGCTGTAACGCCTGAAGAAGTTCAAGCTTTCTATGCCGATAACAGTGAGTTATATCAAGATGAAGAACAAGTTAACCTTGAGTATGTTCTACTTGATGCTGCATCATTAACCTCGGAAGTAACAGTAAGCGATGCTGATGTTCAGGCTTATTACGAACAACATGAAGGTGACTACCAACGCCAAGAACGTCGTAAAGTAGCGCATATCTTTATTAAAGGTGATTCTACTGAAGCAAAAGAAAAAGCAGAAGCTATTTTAACAGAAGTTAAAGCAGGTGCTGATTTTGCTGAACTAGCAAAAACTAAATCAGAAGATACTTTCTCAGCTAAAAATGACGGTGAGCTAGATTGGTTTGAACGTGGTGTGCTAGATCCAGCATTTGATGAAAGTGCATTTGCATTAACTTCAGAACAGCCGATTTCTGATGTTGTTAAATCTGAATTTGGTTTTCACATCATTAAATTAATTGAAGCGCAAGAAACTGAAACATTGCCTTTAAGTGATGTAAAACCACAAATTGAAGTTGCATTAAAAGCTGAAAAAACTAAAGAGCTTTATGACAACTTGTATCAACGTTTAAGTGAAGTTGCATTTGAGTCTCCGGATAGCTTAGAAGAAGCTTCTGCTGAAGTTGCTGTTGATATCCAAACGAGTGGTTTATTTTCAGTTAACGATGCGCCAGATGTGTTAAATGACAGTAAAGTGCTCAATCAAGTGTTTGATGAGAACTTCCGTAGTGAAGGCTTAAATTCTGAAGTGATTGAATTAAGTAATTCTCAAGCGATTGTTGTTCATATTAAAGAGCATAAAGAGGCAGCAACTAAACCATTAGCGGATGTTTCTGAACAAATTACATTGCAACTTGAAGAGCAAAAATCAGCAGCAGCTGCAAAACTGTTTGTTGAATCTTTAATGGATAAATTGAATGCAGGTGAGTCAATTGATAGTGAATTAGCGGACAAAGGTATCTCGTTTACATCTCCACTGACACTTGCACGTTACAGCCGTGATTACGATACACAAGTCATTCAACGTTTATTCCAATTAGCAAAACCTGATACTGATAAAGTAACACGTGATTATGTTGGGACTGCACAAGGTGATTTTGCATTGATTGAATTGTCTAAGGTTATTGAACTTGATACAAGCACAGCCAATGAGCAAACTAAAACGCAATTAACAACTATGTTAGAGCGCAGTACCTCTGAAGCAATTTATCAAGCATTGGTGACTAATCTATTAAAGAATGCTGATATCGACTATACAGCCGGTAATTAATTTAAATAGATAAGTAATAGAAATTATTAAGCGGCTCATTGAGCCGCTTTTTTTATGTTTATTTTTTGCTGTTTTTAAGCAGACTTGTTTAGATTAATTAACTAACTTAAATTGGTTTAAGTTAGTTAGTTAGTTAGTAATGTTCTGTTTCGTTTTTATTCAGTATCCCAGAATACTTTACGAAAGTGTTTGCGACACACGGACACATAGGTTTCATTGCCACCAATCTCCACTTGTGCACCTTCCTGTATCGCTTGACCATTTTCATCCATACGCAATATCATATTTGCTTTACGTCCACAGTGACAAATCGTTTTTAGTTCTACTAATTTATCGGCCCAAGCAAGTAAATATTGGCTTCCAGGGAAAAGTTCGCCTTGGAAATCGGTTTTAATGCCGTAACACAAAACTGGAATATCGAGGATATCAACTACGTAAGTTAACTGCCTAACTTGTTGCTTACTTAAGAATTGTGATTCATCAATTAAGATACAATGTTGTTTTTGTTGTTGATGAATGTTGCTAATCATTTCAGCTAGATCATCGGTGTCTGAGAAAATATGAGCATCACTTTCAATACCAATACGTGATGACACTTTACCTACACCTGAGCGATTATCAATTGCGGCTGTAAGCACAAATGTATTCATTCCGCGTTCACGATAGTTATAAGAGGATTGTAAAAGAGAGGTCGATTTACCTGCATTCATTGCTGAATAATAAAAATAGAGTTGTGCCAAAATGTGATCCTATAATCAATATCATTAATAACCCTATGTATTCATTGAAAATAATTTTTATGGATAGTAGGGCGTATAGCTTATAATAGCATTACCAAATGGCATTTTATGTTAATCCTTGCCCATAGATAGTTTTTATATCAATTTAATTTAATGGGAAGGTCTTGTTTGTAGTGGTAGAGTTTTAAACATAAGATTAATACTTAAGGAATAAGTGATGAGCAAACCTATATTATATTACGTATATGATCCTATGTGCAGCTGGTGTTGGGGATACCGAGATAGTTGGCTGAAGTTATCCGCGAAACTAGCTGAACTATCATCAGAGCTATCACCAGAACACTCACTGGAAATTCGTTATCAACTTGGCGGGTTAGCACCAGACTCTGATGTTGTGATGCCAACTGATATGCAACAAACATTACAAAATATCTGGCGTAACATCCATAATCAATTAGGGACTCAATTTAACTTTGATTTTTGGACTGAATGTAAACCACAACGTTCGACTTATCCAGCTTGTCGTGCTTGTTTGATTGCAAGAACTGAGGGTAAAGAAAAAGAAATGCTGTTTGCTATTCAGCAAGGGTATTACTTACAGGCAAAAAATCCTTCTTTAACGGATGTGTTAGCTGAGTTAGCTGAAGGGATTGGATTTGATAAAGCCTGGTTTAAACAGCAATTACATGATGATGCGGTTAATAAACAGTTGTTCGAAGAAATTAATACAAGTCGACAATTACCTATTCAAGGCTTTCCATCATTAGTGTTGTCAATTGATGGGAAAAATATTCCATTAGCATTGGAGTATTTAGATTGGCAGAAAACCTATTCTAAAATTACTGAAATGCTTCAGTCTGCCTCAAGGTAAGAACGAACAGATTAGCAATTAAATCTATAACTCAGATTTAATAAGCCTGTAGTTCAAGAATGTAGTTCAAGAATGTAAATCAGGCATGTAAATACAAAAAAGCCCAGTATGAGTCGAATCTAGATTCTTTTCATACTGGGCTTTTTAATTAACATTATTTAGTTGTGTCGTTTAGTTATACCGTTTGGTGGTATCGCTAAATAGCGGAACCTCACCAAAGAATGTCACTTATGCTGCATTTTCACGCGCTTCGATAAATTCAATAGCACGATAGATGCGTTGTACGCTGCGTTCTTTACCAATTAATGCCAGTGTGACATCTAGAGAAGGAGATTGTCCTGCGCCTGTAATAGCAACACGTAGCGGCATACCTACTTTGCCCATGCCTACTTCTAGCTCTGTCGCTGTATCTTCAATCACTTGATGTAAGTTTTCAATTGACCAATCATCAGTTGCTTGCAGTTTACTTTGCACTAAAACTAGTGCTTCTTTTGCTACTGGACGTAAATGTTTTTTCGCTGCTGTTGCATCAAATTCATCGTATTCTTCATAGAAGTAACGGCTAGAACTTGCTAACTCTACTAATGTTTTAGCGCGTTCAGCTAAAGCAGTAATGACTTCAGTTAAAGCGGGACCATTTGATGTGTCGATATTTTGTTGATCCATATGCCATTGTAAATAGCCGGCAACATATTCTGGCTCAGATGTTTTGATGTAATGATTATTTAGCCATAATAGTTTTTCAGTATTAAATGCTGATGCAGATTTACTGACATTTTCTAATTTGAATAGGTCAATCATTTCTTGCTCTGAAAATACTTCTTGGTCGCCATGTGACCAACCTAAACGTACTAAATAGTTATTCAATGCGTTTGGTAAGTAACCTTCATCACGATATTGCATTACTGAAACGGCGCCGTGACGTTTAGATAGTTTTGCACCATCATCACCCAAGATCATTGAACAATGAGCAAATGAAGGAACTGGAGCTCCTAATGCTTCGTAGATATTGATTTGACGAGGGGTATTGTTGATGTGATCTTCACCGCGTACCACATTAGTAATGCCCATATCCCAGTCATCAACAACAACACAGAAGTTGTAAGTAGGGGAGCCGTCACTACGACGGATGATAAGGTCATCTAATTGTTCGTTAGCTATTTCGATTTTTCCGCGGATCTCATCAACAAAAACAACGCTACCTTGTTTTGGGTTACGGAAACGAATTACGCAAGCTTGAGCTTCTGTTGCTGCTTCATTAACGGCAACAATTTTAGGATGGTTTGCATCGTAACGTGCCATCTCTTTGTTTGCTTCTTGCTCAGCACGAATTTCATCAAGTAACGTTTTTGGTGCGTAACATTTGTAAGCTTTATCTTCTACTAATAGCTTATCAACCATTTCATTATAACGATCGAAACGTTTAGTTTGGTAATATGGACCTTCATCCCAATCTAACCCTAACCATTTCATGCCTTCTAATATCGCATCAACGGCTTCTTGAGTAGAACGTTCGATATCGGTATCTTCAATACGTAAAACGAATTGACCACCTTTACTTTTAGCATGTAACCATGAATATAGTGCAGTACGTGCACCACCAACGTGTAAATAGCCAGTTGGGCTAGGGGCAAAACGTGTTTTAACTGTCATTAAATAGCTTCCTTATAATACGGCTTGAAGAATAGTGACCGTATTTTAACGAAACCCCATCTAATTACATTAACTATTTGTCGAGAAGCCATATTTGCTTAAGAAAAGGTAGTAAATATTAAATATTAAGCATTTATTGTTTACCCTTTGAGCAGTTAAACAAAAAACAGTAATTTTATTCAAAAATGGCTTGACTGAAAAAAGGCGATCCCTATAATACGCCCCACAAACAAGGCATTGAGTTTAATGTTTTTGTTAGTAAAGAGTAATATGGGCGATTAGCTCAGTTGGGAGAGCATCGCCCTTACAAGGCGAGGGTCACTGGTTCGAACCCAGTATCGCCCACC